>CASICJ010000034.1 GCA_949373085.1 uncultured Verrucomicrobiales bacterium | reverse complement strand
ATCCCTCTGGCGATAAATGAGGAATTCTTGCTGGGAGCATGAAGGCTTTGAGATGTACTGCCGGAAGTGGTCGTCGAAGAGAATGCGATCGGTGGTGAGGTGGCGGTTTTTGGAGCTCCATTGCGAGAAAATCCTTTGCTGAAATTTGGATCAGAAGGAACATCGGTGTTGGGTGGTGAAGAATTACGGCTGAAGTTGGGGGGAACCTTGGGCGAGACTTTAGCCTCGCAACCCGGTGTCTCTGCGAGCTCCTATTCACCGGGCATTTCGCGCCCCGTGATAAGAGGGTTCGATGGCGTCAGGGTAAGAACACTTCGAGATGGTTTGGGAACGATGGACCTGAGTGAGGACAGTCCGGACCATGGTGTTTTTATTGACCTCTTGATGACCGAGGAGGTTGAAATTCACCGTGGGCCAGCTTCTTTATTATTTGGAAATTCGGCGATTGGGGGAGCAATCAACACACGGACAAGATATATTCCATCAGTAGATCTGGGCGAGCGCTTCGCTGCGATGCTCGCGAGTGGATATGATACGCAAGGATCGGGATATCATTGGGGAACTGCAGCTGAAATGCGTGGAGACTTTTGGGCTCTTGGTTTTTCGGCAAGTCAGAGAAGTGCTAGCGATATCTACAATTCCTGGAAAGGCTTGGACGGAGGCTTATGATGAGTTGGAGAATCCTCGATCTTTTATTCCTGGTGTGGGCATCGTGGAGTTGGAAAACCCTGACGGGGAATTGGCAAATTCTTTTCATGAGCGTTCAAGTTGGTCTTTAGGAGGAAGGGTTGGTTCAGAGGAGGGCTTTTCGCTTGGTGCTTCTTTTCAAGAGGTGGAACAGAACTATGGAATTCCCTACTATTTTGCTGGTGATGCGACCGATCTCTTTGGAGATCTCTCGATTGAAGGAGGCCTAGAGCGAGGAGATTTGGAGATGAGTAACCGTTTTGGTCCGGACGCTTGGTTCGATGAGGTTAAGTTCCGGCTTGGAATGGGACGATATCAGCACCGGGAGATTTTCGACGGAAAGTCGAAGGATGATGGAAAGCGCTTTAATGAGACTGCATTTGATAAGCATGCCCTGGAAGGGCGCCTTGAATTTTACTTTGGGGAGGATTCAGAATGGTCTGGGGTTTTTGGAGCTCAGTTCAATGACGACGATTTAGCGATTGAAAGAGTGGTTGTCCCACCCCCTACGCTGTTCACTGAACAATCCCGGATTGAGTCCGAGAATCTGGGGCTATTTTCATTGAACCACTGGGAACACGAGCAATGGCGCTTAAAAGCAGGGCTGCGGTATGATGCCCGGGAAGCGAGATATTCGGATGAGTTTGGATCGGACGTGAGGGCGAATGATCAATCGTTCTCCCAATCCTTAAGCTTAACTTTCGACTGGGGTGGAGTCGGAGGATGGGATCTCTTGGAAACTAGTTTAAGTGTTTCCAATACTCAGCGACTTCCTACTGCGATCGAACGATATGCCTTTTATAACAGTGCAGCGCTGGGGAGGTTTTTGATTGGAGGGGATCTGGACGGGGAAGAATTAGACCGAGAAATTTCGGAGGGACTGGAATTTTCGGCGCGGGGTTCCCGGGGGATTTTTTCAACTCAGCTCTCGCTGTTCTATTATAACATTGAAAATTTCACCTACTTAGAAGACCAGCGCGGAGTGAGTTTTGTGCCGACGGCACAATATGTCCAAACTGGGGCGGATTTCTATGGATTAGAGGGATCGGCATCTTGGTTGCTTTATGAGGATCCAAATGGGTCGAGAACGCTTGACTTAGGATTAGTGGGTGATGTCATTCGAGGTCGAAATTTGGATGTAGGGTCTGAGCCATTGCCGCGTATGCCGGCCGCGCGTCTGGGTTTTGAGCTGACTTGGCAAAGTGAACGTTGGACGGGGTCACTGGAAACGCGTTATGTGTTCGCACAGGAAAGGACAGCGCCGTTCCCGACTGCAGAATTACCCACGGATGATTACCTCATGGTTAATGCTGCGGTGACATGGTTACCGGTTGAGGATTGGGAAAATTTGAGTTGGTCATTGAAGCTAAATAATCTTCTCGATGTGGAGGCCCGAAATCACACTTCCTTTCGTAAAGATTCAAATCCTCTCGCTGGCTTTGGTCTAAGTACTGAAGTGAAGTGGGTTTTTTAAGAGGTCTCCCTCAAATTTGGAAGGTCATCAAAAAAACTCACACTGGCCACTTTTTTATTGCAAGTAAGTTGCATTATAAGAAGAATTGTCTGTGATGAAGTGCGTTACCTCCTCAGGACTGGCCCCTTATCATTTTAGGGATTTGGCCGAGGGTCTGCAGCAGCAGATGTTTTTCTGGGGGCAGGATGTTATTCACCCTAGAGGGAATCAACTCGTCAAAAATAATTTTCAGAGACTTCCCTCAAAGGGCCTGAAAGGAACCAGTTGCTACCGTCGTGAATGGCAGGATGGACACCTCGAACTCTATGGTTCTTGCGCTGGTTGGTATGGTCCTGATGGGGGATTTGCTTTCATCCGACCCAGGAAACGGATTGCCATTTGGATTGGGAAAACGACGCCCACACCTGGATTGTGGCAGCCTGAGTTTATAAAGAAGCGCGTTAAAAAGGAAGAACTCTATGCTTATTCGCTTCCATTTCTCGATTGGCTGATCGATTATGAAAAGGACATCGTCAATCGACTCGGGAACGAGTATCGCAAGGAAAATTATTACCGTTATGACCAAGTGCCCAAAGCGACTTCCTGGCTTCCCCCCGAAGCTGCTCTTCGCTGGTTCACCCTTTTCCGCCAGACGCCTAATGAAATTGTGCGACCTAAAAAACTATCTTAGAAATTTCTACCAACTTTTATTATGAATAATACCCCTGTCACCAATCCAACTCGGATTCAACTCAGCGAAAAAAATGCTGACCGGGTCGGTGTTGCCGCATCAATATTATGCGCGATTCACTGCGCTCTTGCCCCGATTTTGCTCATTTTTCTTCCGACCTTTGGGAAAATCTGGGCCCACCCAGCTTCTCATGCTCTTGTCGCGATTTTCATCGTTCCTCTCGCCGCGTTCACCCTCTTAAAGGGATACCGGAAACATGGTAAGCGCTGGATCGCAGTTTCTGCGATGGCTGGAATTTTCTTAGTTCTCTTTGGGGCTGCCCTTCCGGCATTCGCCAAGACTGATGATTCTTTTGTGGGGCTTGCGGGCGATCCTGAGCCAGCAGCGATCGGAACCTGTGAAGCGTCTTCTGATCATTCTGGCGAAGATAGTTGCGAGGAATGCGACAGCGAGAATCCAGTTGAGATCGCGGACACAGAAACTTGCGTGGATGATTGTTGCCCGAGTATTCAAGTTTCAGAGTCTGGAGAAACCTCGCTCCATGTCCCACCGGCCGCTATTATTACGACCTTTGGTGGACTTTTCCTGATCGGCGCTCATTTCGGGAATCTCCGCTCAGGCGCTGGTGCTTGCCTAGTTGGCGGTTGCTCTTCTTGCGACGATTCAGAAGAGGCCTCTTGAGAGGATCTATCGAGCCTCTCAAACCTCGCGCCCTTGGAGTTTTCCCAGAAAAAGAAAGCCGTGCCTCCAAAGACCACGACGATGGCGAGGGCAAAAAGAAGGAGCAGGAAATTTTTCAACTTATCCTAGTCTAACGGTGCTTATCCGGATGCAAAACAAAAAAGCCCCGTCGCAGGGTTTTACGACGAGGCTTTAAAGAGTTGTTAAACTTCTAGTTGGCGCGGCCAAGGTAGCCATTGTCCTTAGTACTGACCTTGATAATATCACCTTGTTTCACGAAAAGCGGAACCTGAACAGTCAGACCAGTTTCGAGAACAGCTGGCTTGGTTGGGTTATTGGCGGTGTCGCCCTTGATGCCCTCAGAAGACTCTGTAATCTCAAGCTCAACGGAGTCCGGAAGGTCGATGGAAACGGGATTTCCTTCGATAAAGAGAATTTCGATGACCTGACCTTCTTTGATGAAGTTCTTGGCTTCTCCCACGAAATCTTCATCGATCCCGATAGTATCAAAAGTGGTAGGGTCCATGAAATGGTAGGTGCCCGGCTCAGAATAAGAAAATTCAAGTTTCTGACGGTCAGTCTCCACAATCTCGACCTTTTCACTGGAAGCGAAACGGATCGTTTTGGTTTTTCCGGTTTTGAAAGACCGAATGGTCGCCGCAATGAGGGCGTTTCCTTTTCCAGGGGTGCGGTGTTCGAGTCCGAGAACGACCCCGCGCTCTCCTTCGTATTGGATACACTGCCCGCGTTTGAGGTTTGTTGCGACGATCGCCATTGTGAGGATTGGAGTAAGGGAGAGCAGGCGGCGGGTCAAGAGGCGACTTAAGGATCAATGCTTTTCAAATTGCTGAGTTCTACGATTCTCACGATTGGTGCCAGCATTAACGTCAAACTATGCTCAAACTTAACTCCGGCCTTGAAAAGGAACTGGCATCAATCTCTGGTAGCCAGCAGCCAGAATCAAAGTCGGGCGCTCCTGAAGGTCTAACATCCCAAACGGCAGATCCTCTAGGTGTCTCTGAAGCGTCACCAGCTGGGACGTCCGACCCGGGCTCAGCGACTCGTAAGTCGACGGAAAATCCAGATTAAAATTCAATCTGTTGCCCGTCACTTCGGGCTGAGACCAGGCAGGCATCGAGAATTTTCTGAGTCTTTATCGCGATATCGGGCCAAAACGGATCCGGAGTTCCACTCAGAGCGAGTTCCGCAAATTTGCGGAATAGTTTTGTCTCCTGTGCCGTTGGATGATTATTCGCCTCTTCCTCGACCGAATATTCTCTCTCGTTGCGCTCCATGAAGAATTCACAGTCTCGCTGAACAAAGTTGGGGTTTGCAATCTTGAAGCCTAATTTTCCACCAGGATGAGGTAGGACAAAATCATTAACTTTGAGATGCCCTTTCGAACCACTCACATGCAGCCACTGCTGATTCTCAGTTAGAAAAGAGTTGTAGAATGTTGCTGAAGTTCCATTTGCAAAGATGAGCTCGGCACTCAACTCGATGGGCACGCCATCCGAGGGTTCACCGCTACCCGTAGATGAAAGAAGCGTTGCACGAAGGGAAACTGGCATTTCGTAATTCATCACGAATAGGGTAGCCCTGATCGTATACCACCCAAGATCGCCAAGCGCTCCCGCAGGTTCCAGCTCGCTGTTTCCTCGGATATTTTCGCCAAAAAACTCAGAAGGGGCACAAAAGGAGAAGGCCGAAGCGATTCGCCGAATCTTCCCAACATTCTCGGGGTTATCAAGTGTCTCACGCAGCTTTGCCATTCGATCGCTATGCATATACATCACACCATCCATGAATTGCACTTTGTTCGCGGCACAAGCTGAAGTCATCGTTGCCAATTCTTCGCTATCGATCGCACATGGCTTTTCACACATCACATGTTTTCCAGCATTCGCAGCTTTTACGACCCAGTCTTTGCGCATTCCGGTTGGGAGCGGAATATAAATCGCGTCGAGGTCATCGGCTGCAATCATTTCATCATACCCGCCAATCGCTCTCGGAGCCTCTACAAAAGGAGCCACGCCTTGACATTCGTCGATAAATCTTTGCGCCTTAGCCTCATTGCGACTCGCAACCGCCACGATCACTCCATTGCCGGAATTGCGAATCGCATCCCAATTCTTACGCGCAATATTTGCCGCCCCCAGAATTCCCCATCGCAATATCTTTTCCATCAGCAATCCTTTACACCTTCAAACCTTATCTATCTATCCAAAAGTGCTCGCGATATGGTTCTGACCTTCTCTTTATGCTCCATTTTCTTGTTCGCTTCCTGTATCAAGCAACGATTTCGTTAGAACCGTGGACATAAGCGACCATCAACTCCTACAAAAACACTTGCGCAACCCCTCGGGTCCAGCGCTAGCGGAGCTGGTTGACCGACACCTCCCTCTGATCCACTCTGTGGCACGGCGAATCACTAGGAACGACGAAGCCGCCCGTGACATCTCCCAGATTATTTTCCTCCGCCTTGTCAAAAAGGCTTCAAAGCTCCCTCAATCTCTTCCCCTAACTGCTTGGTGTCACCGCGAAACTCACAGCGCTTCGGTCGATTATGTTCGTTCCGAGGTTCGACGCCAAAAACGCGAAAAAACAGCAGCCGACCTCGACGCAATGAAGACCTCTTCCGAATCCTGGAATCAACTTACTCCCGAAGTAGACGGGGCCATTGATGAACTTTCCGAAAGTGACCGAGCTCTCGTTCTTCTGCGTTTCTATAACAATAAGACTTTCCCAGAAATCGCGCACGAACTGAGTATCAATGATGACACGGCTCGCATGCGCACCAATCGCGCGCTCGAAAAACTCCGCGTCATTCTTGCCAAACGCGGGATTACCACAACCACCGCGTTACTCGCTTCGACCCTGCCGACCAACGCGGTCTCCTCGGCTCCCGCCAGCTTAGCCAACTCTATTACTAGCTCTGTTCAATCGACGTGCGTGACTAGCGGAGCTCTCGCTTTTGTCAAAAGTCACCTGCTTGTCTTGGGTTCACTCTCCATCGGGATCGCAGCTGTGACGACCCAGCAAATAAAAATTAACCAACTTAAGGAAACCCAGAGGGTGAGGGCTTCGCCAGTAGTGCAAAGTCAGAGATCTACCCGAAGTTTCGCTATCTCTAAAATCCCGAAGGCCGCTGCTTTTAGTGAGCAAGATCTCCTCGCTATTTTTGCTAATCCAGACCCTGCCGAACGACTGTGGCTTCTTCACGATTACTCATTGCAGCTTTCCACTAAACATATTTCGGAAGCGCTTGAACTCCTGCGGAGTAAAACTCCCGAATGGGATTCAGAATCAAAAATCCTGACTCATTTACTGCTCACTCGCTGGGCTAAGGCAGACCCCGAAGCCGCTTTTGGTTCCTTGGATACGGCAAACTTCTCCCTCGAGCGTGGACACTTTCTCAGTATCCTTTCCGCTCTTGCAGCCCTTGACCCTAAGCGAACCGCTAACTGGCTCACTTCTCCCGTAAACACCCGCGCCTATTATCCGATTGTCGGCCACATTCTTTCGGGGACCATTGCCAAGGAATGGGCTCGCCAAGATCCCCAGGCTGCCTTGGGGTGGGCTCAAACTCTTGCAGATCAGCAACAAGCCGGAGCTTACTCCGGGGTTCTGGAAACGATTGCCGCCACTGACCCTCAAGAAGCTGCAACTCTTGCCCTTGGCCTCAAGGCAGGCAATGCCCGTAATGATATCCTCGCAAAGATCGCACAATCTTGGGCGCGCCAATCACCCCTCAAAGCACTTGCCTGGACCTCAACGCTTATACCCAACGCTAGGGGTCACGCTACCTCTCGGGCCCTTGAGTCGTGGTCCAAAACTCATCCTGAAAAAGCAGCGCAATACCTAGACGAGAATCCGAACCCCAAATATTTAAAGATAATCGCGAATCAGTGGTCTGAGCGAGATCCCGAAGCTACCGCCAACTGGATTTCCTCAAAAACGGAATCTCCCCAGCGGAACTCTGCCCTAGCGGATACTCTCTGGCACTGGACCACGCAAACACCCAAAGCCGCCACCGCCTGGATTGAAGCCCTTCCAGCAGGCAATTCGCGAGACCAAGCGATTGCAGGTCTCGCCGTTGCCGCCGTTGAATTTGATCCTCGCAGCGCCCTTGAATGGTCGCTAAAAATAACCACCCCCTCCTTACGCAACGACCTCAGCCAGCATACCTTCAAAGCTTGGAGTCGTAGTGACCCCAAAATAGCCCAGCAATGGGCGAGCGAATACCAATTTTCTCCCGATAATTAGACCCTCTGTACTTTATGAAACGGCTTCTCGCAGGATTCATTCTTCTCGTCTTTTCTTCTCTCGGCGTTTGGCTTCTTCCAGCTCGCGACCGGAAAAATGTTCCCGATGATCGGCCAATCCCTTCGCCTGCTGAAGTTGGCCACCCTTCCTTTCTGAGTCCGCATTTTAAACCTATTGTCGTTCATCAGGATCGCCTCTTCGTCGCCAATACCCCGGCCGACACGGTCGACGTATTTGAGACCTCTACAAACGACCTTCTCGCTCGTATTCCTGTGGGTATCGATCCTGTCAGCATCGCAATCCGACCCGATGGGCTTGAAGTCTGGGTCAGCAATCACATTTCCGATTCCATAAGCGTCATCGATACCAATTCCGAGAGCTCGACGCATCTCTGTGTCATCGACACCGTGCAAGATATTGATCTTGAGAAGCGCGCAACGAATTTTGACGAGCCTGTTGGCATCGCATTTGCCAGCAATCAAAAGGCTTACGTTGCGCTCTCGTCCGAAAACAAGATAGCTGTCATTGACGTTACCTCCCGCAAGGTCTCTAGGAGGCTTAACATCCCCGCCCAAGACCCACGCGCGATCAGTGTCAGAAATGGCAAGCTCTATGTTCTCCCATTCGAATCGAATAACAAAACCCAACTCTCTGGAGGCTACAAAATTGATGGAGACCTCGTTACCTTTAACGCTCATGAGCACTCCATCGCCAATAATAACGTCCTCTCTCTGGGTCACGTTGTTGATATCGTCAAACATCCCAATGTGCCCGACAAAGATCTCTTCGTCTTCGATACTAAAACCGATAAATTGATCGAGACAGTCGATACTCTCGGAACTCTTCTTTATGGTCTCACGATTGATTCGAAAGGTTCGGTCTTCGTTGCCCAAACCGATGCCCGGAATCATATTAATGGTCGTTCAGGCACTAAAAAACATGGACTGGCCCAACTCCAAAATCGTGCTTTTTTAAATCAAATCACTCGGGTTGATTTTCAAAAGAATGCCGCCAAAAAACCAAGCTTCATTAATCTTGAGCCCTCTACCCTCGGTCAAAATTACCCCGCAGGATGCTTTCGCGACTCCCTTCGCGATTGAGATTAGCTCCGATGATCAAACTCTGATTGCTACGGCCGCGGGATCAGACAAAGTCTTCGCCGTAGACACCTCCAGCGGCAAAGTCTTGGGACATGTCAAAGTGGGGTCTGTTCCTCGAGGCATTGCGCTCCGGTCTAATGAGAAGGGAGCTCCAGTCCGAAGCTTGGGTCCTCAATGCTGTTGAGAATTCCATCTCTCACATCGATCTTTCGGATCCGGGTAAACCAGTCGTGACATCTACCATTAAACTCGACGACCCCACCCCCGCGCCCTTTAAGCGCGGCCGTATCGCCTTCAATAATGCCAGTGCCTCCAGCACCAAAACTTTCTCTTGTGCCAGTTGCCATCCCGACGGGCATACCGACCAGCTCCTCTGGGTTCTTAAGACTCCTATCGTCTCCGGAGGAAGCCAAATTCAGCCTCGGTCTACCATGCCGCTTCGCGGACTCCGTGATACTGCTCCCTTCCACTGGGACGGTATTCCCGGTGATCCCTATGGCGGAAATAATAGCGCAAATGTACGCGGGCATAGCCCTCCAAATGTTGACGGCTCCAGCCCTGACAATGCCATTCGTAATGTCGTTGATGGCGCTTTGAAATCTACGATGGCGCTTGGAGACAGCGCCACCGGCAATGGCGACTTGCTCGATCGGAACGAGCGCTATTATATGTCGCGCTTTCTTCTCGCTATACCGTATCCACCTGCCCAGAAACGCGCTTTCACGAACGTCCTGTCAAAGAGAGCGGTCGACGGATTCGAACTCTTCCACATCAAAGGCAACCACGAAGGGAAACCACAACCGAATGTTTGTGGTGACTGCCATCGTATGCCCTTTCTCGTCTCAACCAACACCCCCGGATCCGGGATGGATGCCCCAACTTGGCGCGGAGCGTATGATCGCTTCCTCATCCTGCCGCAAGGCCGGCTCAATATCATCGACTTTGATTTTTATCGTAATATCGCCGAGAAAGGGATTCCCGAGAAAGACCTCTGGCGTCTGTCGTGGCGAAGCAAACCACGGTTTGACCCCATTTGGGAAATGGTCCTTGAAGGGAGCACCGGCTACTCCGGCACCTTTGCCCGCCAGCTCACGCTAAATCGAAAAACCGCTAACCAGAGACTCGCTCTCGAGCTCCTTCCGGCTCTCGAAGCTTCGGCAGCCGAAGAGGCTATTGTCCTGCAAGTTGAGGCCCTCCTTGACGGGAAAAGACATGACTCTGCAATTTCAAAAGAGGTCACTATATCCAAGTTGATAAAGGCCGCCAGAGCTTCACCCGCGAACAACTCATTGGTTACGCCAAAGAAGGGAAATTTTTAGGCTCCTTCACGGCTCGTCACGGAGCTCAATCTGGGTTTTTTATCCCACAACCTGCTCTCTGGACCCTCAGCTCTATTCAAGAGCAAAGCGGCCGCCAGCAATTTCCCATTCTTGCCGGAGGGAATCAAACCATGACTATGAATGCTCGTCACGTCACTGAAGATGCCCACGTCATCATCGATGGTCGCCGTGTTCACGCTACCGTTAAGAAAGGAACTGCTGAGACCATCGCGATTACCCTCGACTCACTTCCCCCCAACGGCCTTCACTTCCTTCAGATCCAAAACTCCCAGGGGCTCTTCAGCAACGATTTTATTTTTCACGTCGCGGATAAAGTCGAAGACGTTAAAGGTGCTCCCCGGAATGATCCCGATCAACTCCGTAATCTTCTCGAACGATCGATCGCTAGCGGAAGTGTCGCGAGGGTTAAACGCCACCTCAAAATCGGGGCTCGTGTGAATCGCCTTCACCAAGAAAATGGCATGACTCCGCTCGCGAGCGCCGCTCTGCATGGGCATCTTGAAATTATTGACTTTCTTCTCAAAAATAAAGCAGATGTTAAAAAACCCAACCGTGATGGTAATACGGCTCTCCACAATGCCGCCTTCATGTGTCGCAGCGAAATCGTGAGTGCTCTCCTCAAAAATGGGGCTTCGGCCACTACACGTAACCATCGTCGTGAATCACCAATCGACGTTGTCTCTGGCGATTGGAGTAAATCTCTCGGTGACCTTTACCGCTATCTAAATACCGTTGTCGCCCACAAAACCAATTTAGAGAAATTGCACGAGCAACGCAAAGGTGTGGCCATACAACTTCGTAAATATGCCCAGGAATAGCCTCCTATTTTAAGCTAAATATTTCTCCTAATTTCTGATAAAAAACTACCATTGTTTCGGCACCGTGAAAAAAAACATTCTTCATCACCTCATTTGGGCACTCGTGGCAATCACCACATTTGTGGTCGGCTCAAAAATGAATTCTTCCAACCCGGAACAATCCGCCGAATCAAAACGTGGATTACAAAACAGTTCCAGTAGTCGTAGAGTCGTAACCTCAGCCGAGAATGATTTAAATTTTCGTGTTAAATCAACTCGCTCCAAATCAAAAAGTGGATCAGAAACAAAAGAAAGTTCCACTCTCACTGAAGAAGGCATTGCAGAACTTGGAGCGATCTTTAAAGACGGTAACCTTATTGAGCGGCGGCTCGCTTTCGCCGAGATGCTTAAACAACTCACTCCTGATAATGCTCGCCAATTGCGTGAGCAGATCGCCCACATGTCGCAAGACTCTGCCGAATTTCGTGAGTTTCACTACGCTTGGGGGGCTATCGCGGGAGATGAGGCAATCCTGCATGGGAAAGACACCCCAAAACGCGACATGGCTGCCTCTTTGGCAGGCTGGGCGTCCGAAGATCCAAAATCTGCCATGGCTTACTTTGATACTCTTTCCGCCGAAGAACAAGGTGATGGGACTCACATGAAATGGGGAGCTGCCTTCGGACTCGCTGATGCCGATCCACAACTTGCTGCGGAGTTTGCGGTCGGACGCTCACAAAATGGAGATAAGGATGCTGATAAGATGATCCACATTGCGGCCGCTGCGGCCTTGAAATCTGGAGGCCAAGAGGAGGTCACCCAATGGGCAAGTAATATCCCCGAGGGAGACCTGCAAAATACCGCCTTTCAAAGAATCGCCGGAGATTATGCCAAAGAGGATCCCGCCAAAGCTGTGGAATGGGCTAGTAATCTTCCCGAAGGCGAAGGCAAAGATCATGCTGTCGGATCCTCTTTTCACCAATGGGCTAACCGAGACCCTAAAGAGGCCGCTAATGCAATCTCGACACTCCCATTCGATCAGCAAGATTCTGCAACTTATGGTTACGCCACAAGCGTCGTCCACAAGGAGCCTGCTGCTGGAGTGCAATGGGCGGCCAACATCAAAGACCCTGAAGCTCGAACAAATGCAATGGTCGACACTGGCCGCGTTTTTTATCGCAGGGACCGCGAAGCGGCTCAGGAATGGCTCGCCACATCTAACCTATCGGAGGAATCAATCCAACGGATCACTGGAGGGAAATAAAATTTAATAACGATGGACAGGATGGACAGGATGGACCCTAATATTACAGATATTTCCTACCATCGATAAAAGAGGAATCTTCAGTAAATCTTGCTATAAAATTTTGAGTTATCGTTTTCGATAGCTGCGAATTATCCTTCATATCTCTTGGAAGAGATGGCGCTTCCCTCGAAGAGGCTATCCTGACGACTGCATTTTACCAATGGCCATGCTCTCCCACCCTTTCTTTGGGATGTATTTGTAGAAGACTTCTTCACTCTCGCGATCTACCGCTACGAGGTGCGCCCATTCATTATCAAATAACTGACTCACGTTGATATGCTTCTCTAGGATACGGCTTATTCGGTCTCGAGGGGCATCGACAATTACGAGAGCTCTTAGGGGCTCGTGATAAGGCTGATCTCCATTCATCACTGACTGTCGGGCTAGCCCCGTGCGCAAATCGCCCTGAGGACCCGACATGATCCCCATGCGGCCAACCACGTTATGATAGATCTTACTACCACTTCCATAAACTTCTGGGTCGGTCGCGGAGAAGTAATGTTCGCAGTTGATCCATTGTCCTACGACAACGGGTGCCGCTAGGATCCCTTCAAGAGACGCTTCGGTAGGGTCCTTTCGATAGTCATGGGAGACAAGAAAAGTTCTCCCTTCAAGGTCAATATGGCTCGTCAGTTCACGAGGACCGACCACAATAGAGGCATTACCCGAAAGGCCCCATTCTGGACGAACTTCACTCCAGTCCCCGGCCCGTCTTCCAATTTCGCGAACTGCTGCGTCATCGCTGGGATCAGTTGTGGCCTCCGGTAAACGAAGGCACCTTTCACGGTTCGTTGCGATGGTTGCGCGGAGAAGATCCTCCTCGAGTTTGGCGAGATCTCCACTGTGAGAATCTGGCAAGTCAACCCTGTCGTAGAGTTCGACCTCATCGGTTGTCGTGTTGTGCAGTCCTGCGATGAAAATCGTGTCTTCTGGAATGGTTAGGCCGCTATCAGCAAGAATAGCACGCACTTCAGGACGATTTGCAATTGTAGCGAAAGCACGTGCATTTGGCTTACTAGGGTTTCCTCCACAGGCGCCACAATCGAGAGCAGATTCATATGGATTGTTATCCGACTTACTGCCGTGTCCGCAAATCAGAATAAGACGGGCAAACCCTTCGGTCAGTCCAATGGCACCGAGAACATTTTTCAGCATACTCGCCTGTTCATCTAGAGTCATTCCCAAGTCGATGTCGTGATCGTGATCATTATCTTTTCTATCAAGAGTCAAAGAAGTTTCAATTGGCGGCGATACTGAGCGAGAGAACCGTTCTTTAAACCTGCGGAAAGAACGGGGGAACATTGTTCGTCCGATTAAGGGCCAACCGAATATCCAGCCAATGGACTCCACCGTTATATAAGGGGTCAAAACGTGGGCTTTTAGATCATGAAGGATCTCATGGGCCGTGTGGAAAAACTTTTTACCTGCCTTGTGCTTTGCAACTTCGTCATTCTGGCCATCACGCTCAACCTCGTGGAAGGTATGCGTAGGCTTTGCAATAGCGGGATACTGCTCGGTATGGTGGTGTGCTCCATGGGGGCGGAAGCGAATGAATATATTGAGGAATCCGGCCCACCCAATCGTCTCATAGTTTCCTTGCGCCTCGAGATTTCTCCGAAAGGGCTCTGATCTGACATCGATACAGAAAACTGATTGCGCAATTGGGCGTTCTGATGATCCGTCTTTTTCTTTGCTGGCAGAGATCCCTTGAGCAACTTCGCTCATGACTTGCTCATGATAGCCAGCTTCGAAAGCTTTGAGCCAGATAGGCCCATGCTCGGATACCGGGAAAGCTCCGAGCCACTCTTGCAATTTTCCTAGCTCCTGTGGCCCTGCCTTGAGAAGAGCTTTCGGATCAAGATCAAGGGCTCTGGAGAGGTCTGTGAGTTGTAAAGCCTGAGTAAGTCCGACTTTCTTGACCTGAAGTTCTGTATCAACTCCCTCGGCCTGTTCGCGCAGGTAAGAAGAAATCGCGTCAAATTTTCCTTCGATAGAGAGTTTTGTTTTACAGGCTTTTTGGACAAGCTCTTTTTCATACCAAAGACGCACGGCAAGATATTGGACTAAGTCAATGGGATAAGCTTCCTGCCATTCGTAGTCTGGATTTTCGCCCCGCCAGTTGATGAAGCTCGCCCATCCGTAAAGAGACGCGAGTTCAAGTGAGAGATAATTCTGCCACTGATCTTCTGGAATACCGAGGGCATTAAGATTCTCTCGGAGTGCTTCTTCCGGTGACGAAGGAAGAGCCGCAATTTTCTTTTTGCTTTTATTGATTCCACAAGGAGACCATTCCTGGCCGGCAAGATTCTTCCAGGCTTGGTAGAACGTTTGATCTCGTTCAGGCATGGCCCAGGCGGCGTGACCTTCATCTAGGAAAGCTTCGCACCACTTAATCACTTCCCGATCGATCCAGAAGGACACCCTCGTATGTAATTCACGGTCACACCAGTCAGCGAGAGTTTCTTCGCGGCCAAGAGCGGTCGTTTCCTGATTTCCAAGATCAATACCGTCAATGATTTGCTCACTTAAGCTTTTGATGGTGTCTCGATCCTGAGAGCGGTCGACTTTTGCTTCAATGGAGTCAGTCGGCACTGGTGGCGCTCCACTGAGGAGATGTGCCTTGAGCATATCAGCATGGGAGATTTGTGACCCGTTTAGATCTATATGCTCTTGTTTAATCAGTGGCTCGAGAGCGTCCTCAACATGCTTGGGAAGGATGCGTTTGCTCTCAACAAATCCCCGGTATGTTTCGTTCGACAGGTATCCTTTACCTCCAGTGAAGCGTTGGGCTAAGCTAACAGCATCTTGGAAATGCATATGCTCTAGATTATGCAGTGGGTTGTGATGAACAAAGCCCCGCATAGGCCAGTAATGAGCTATGACTTCACTGGCCTTAGAAACGAGTGCCCTAAGCTCCTCACCTTCGGGAGCGGTCTCAGAAGTAGTGGCTTTTGATGGTTCCATATTATTTCCAAATGTTTGTGATAGAAGCAGTTACTTGGTCCTGCAGCCAGTCATGGGAGATTCCACTCAGAGCTAACAAGGCGAGAATCACCACGATGAACACGGTAATCTCGTTTCCGTTGAGATCATCGCCGTCAAGGTTACTTGTGTTGGGCCCGAAAAGGAGTCGCTGCATTAACTTGAAAAATATCCATGATGCAGAGAACCACGTAAAGAGAGCAACTATAATGCCTGGGCCAGAAATTTGGGGGTCTAGTAGCATGTCCATGTAACCAAAGAATAAGCTAAAGGGTGGCAAGCCGACGATCGCCATGACGAGTAATGCCATACACAATGCCAAACGCGGCATTTGCAAAAACAACCCACCAAGTTGATTCAGATTCAGATCCCCATAGCGAAGTCTGATGCGATCCCAGCCGAAGAGAAGGCCGAAGCTGGCGAGTATCAGCGAAGCTGCGAAAAGAGTAGCTGAATTAGTGAGTTGTCCGGCGCTTCCCATATGCCACCACAGAATGGAATACAGCGCCATGGTTCCATAAGCGATCCGTTGCGAAACTTTATTTTGTACGATTGCTTTGATCGTCGCATAGATCGCTCCAGAGAGAGCGATGATGCTGACTGCTTTCAGCAGCTCTTCGCTGAATTGATTCTGTAAACTACAAAAAGCGACTATCCCTAGGATCGGAGTCGCCACGATAAGCAAAGTGCCGATCGGTCGTGGAGCCTTGGTAGCGATTGAAATAAAGAGGCCGTGTAAGGGGAAAAGTGGCAGCAGCAGGCCAGCGACAGCGAGCCCAATAACGCTTTTAAATGAAACCTCTTCCAAGGGATTCGTCATCAAACCAGCGATGCCAAGACCAATGATTATCATGACCGGTAGGAATAAACGGCTTTTGTCTAATCTCTCTGCTAACCCTCGCAAAGTTCCGATGACTCGGAGGGAAACGCCGTCTAGATAAAGTCTGTTTACAAAAAAGAGATAGAGTGGCTCTCGGAGACTCTGAATTGGTTTTGGAAAACTGAGGCTCTGACCGCGGCGCCTTGCAAAGGATGCAGTCCATCCCACGACAATAATCAGTGCGAATCCTGCGATAACTGTTACGAAAAGGCCGGAGGGAATCTTCCCGGCCTCGTAGAACTCCTTCACGCGGTCGGGGTCTGGGTAAAGGAAGTGCGTGAATTGCTCAGCAGCAAAAAGATAGGCAACAGAGACAAGGACTACGGTGAGAAGTAGCACGCTGTGGGCTTTGGTCGAACCACGAACCCGGTAGAGGGTGAGTAATGCCTGAGATGCTGTGACCCATGTAAAGAAAAGGAAAATCAGTAACCCCTGTGATTCTTGAATGGGGATATGCAAAATGTGGTGGGCGCCAACTACGATTGCTAAAGGAAAAACTAGTGAAGTAAAGATACCTGCCACCCAAATTTTAGGGCTTGCAGGAGACGCTTTTAAGTGCTGCCCAGGGTGTGCTGGATGCTGCCGTGCCTCGTGGATGACATTTCCACAATTTAAGAAAACTGTAGCTTTGAAGAGGCCATGAGCTGCGAGGTGGAAAACAGCGAGGGAGTATGCTCCTAGTCCGCATTCCATGATCATATAACCCATCTGTCCTATCGTTGAATAACCGAGGCTTTTCTTAATGTCGTTTTGAACAAGCATCATGGAAGAACCTAGAATTGCAGTTATAAGTCCAACGGCGAAAACGACATGAAGGGTTGGCGTGCTCAGCGTGTAGAGTGGGGCTAAGCGCGTCAGAAGAAAGCCACCTGCATTGATAATGCCAGCATGAAGGAGCGCATGGATTGGTGTTGGTGCAAAGAGTGAATCTGGCAGCCACATGTGAAGGGGGAACTGGGCTGATTTGCTCATGGCACCCACGAAAATCAAAAGCGTCACGGCCGTCGCCCCACTGAGAGTCAGGCCGGTGCCCAACAGCGACACAACACCCGGTTGCTCCTTGGCTTGTTCGAAAAGCTCCGAAAATTGGACTGTTCCATAGAGCTGATAAGCTAACACAATACCCCCAAGAAAGGCTACGTCGCCAGCCCGGTGCATAATGAAGGTCCGGAAAGAGCTATGCGCGGTCGGGACATGCACATAGTTATGAACGAGGAGGCTGAGAGCCCAGCTCAGGAACTGCCAGAACACAAAGAGCATCACTAGGTCTGAGCACATGACCATAAAAAGCAGCGACGAGACGGTCAGCGTCAGTAAGGTCATGTAACGTCCCTGCCCCTGATCTTGCTGAAGGTAGCGGAGTGAGTAACGATACAGAAGGACACCAAAACCGGAGATGATGACCATCATAATCGAAGCTAAACGGTCAACAGTGACCCCGATAAACGGCAGGAAAGTCCAATTCGATTCCCATCCTAAACGGATTTGAGCGCCTTCAGAAGATGCGAGCTGCAAAAGCAGAGCAATCGCGAATCCAAATGCAACGACGTGGGCCCAGAGCCCAAATCGATAGTTCTTCGAGCCTCCGACTTGTTGAGTCGGAAAAGAGGTTAACAACGCGGCAGCCAGCGGCGCGAACGGGACGATGAGGGCAAAGGAATCAGGCATTAAGTTTGCTTACTATTCAGTGGTAACGACGGAGATTAACGTTTTTATCAGAGATTAAAAAAATCTTATGTGACAATTTTGTCACATAAGATTTTGGGCTTTTGTTTATTTTGTAGTCGCCGTGGTAATCTGTGTCTCTGGGGCACAGATCGTTGGAGTCTTGTCGCTGGCTCTTTTAGATTAAGAAGGTTAAAGCTGAGCCCTTGATAAAAATGTTTTTAGCTTTAGGGCCTCCATAGCATAAGTCTGCTCAGCACCATTTGTCTAAAATCGATCAATGGATTTACGGCAGTTTTCATGACAATCATTTGTTTTAGGGGGAACCTCTTGCTCCTTGAACGCCTTCACTTTATCTCTATCCGGAAACGATCTTATACGTAATTAGATCCTCTCAATATGCCTAAGCTTTTCAAAAATAAATCGGTTTTCTGGGTTCTCGTTGCGGCCTTCTCAATTCCAACTTTTTGCAGTTCATGCTCCAACCTGAGGGATGATGGCGAAAAGGTTATGGCTTTGGCTATGCAGGCTTATGAAGATTACGATTTGCCTACGACTCTCCCGAAGACCCGTTCGAATGTTCATGTCAAAGTTTCGCTGTCCAATCGCATGGCCTACGTCATGGAAGGTGGAAGCCCTCTCCTAGTAATGCCAGTGACGGTTGGAAGAAGTTCAGCGCAGACACCAACTGGAAATTTCAAGATTCGAGCGAAAAATCGCGATTATCGGGCGAATACACATGGTTACCGGATCAAGGGAGATATAGTGCGGAAGTGTTATCTGCGGAATAAGCCAGCGGGATGGATGTTTAGAGGGACTCCAATGCCTTATTGGTGTGAGTTTAAGTCAGCTTATGGATTTCATACGGGGTGGATGAAGCCTTTTCCGGCATCTGGAGGATGTTTGCGGATGCACAAAAATGTTGCCCCAAAGTTTTTCCGATTGGTGAGTGTGGGAACGCCGGTGTCCATTGACCATACACAGCCTGAAGACCAAACGATCGGCCAAGACATTCCTCGTCCTCCGGACTCCACACCATTTCCTGGACACCCGGTCAGAATGATGGCTCTGACCGACAAGTTTTTTTCGATGCACTCGACGCCGACCTACTTAAATCGGAAGCCGCAGCCTTCAGAGTCAGTTCTAATTGGAAATTGAAGACGGTTGTTTGAATCGTGGTCCTTAGTGTGTATTCAATTCTAGTATGAAATTGCTGTGCCTTTTCGTTCTTCTGTGTCCCTTCCTTCATGCCTCAACCGCGATTGAATCTATCGCCGGGAAAAGGACGTTGTTTCTGGGCGATAGTATCACGCAGGCTGGAACTTATGTAAGCTTCACTTCCTACTATCTTCAGCGTCTTCATCCGGAAAAGGATTTTGATATCTACCCGCTGGGCCTTGGCAGTGAGACTGTTTCGGGACTGAGTGAAGAGGGGCACGCCGGTGGCCGTTTTCCACGGCCTTCTTTATTCGAGCGACTTGATCGTGTATTGGTGAAAGTAAAACCCAAGATTGTTTTCGCATGTTACGGGATCAACTGCGGAATTTACAAACCACTCGATGAGGAGCGATTCAACGCCTTTAAGTCAGGAGTGAAACGGCTCATCGCGAAGAGCAAGAAGGCGGGAGCGGAAAAAATCTACATCGTAACTCCTCCTATTTATGATGCTACGACGAAGGCGGGACAATTCAATTACGACTCGGTTATGACGTCTTATGCGGCGTGGCAAATGACGATTAAAGAGGAGGGCGTTCAGGTAATCGATCTGCACTCTGCGATGCGTAAGGCACGTGATATTCGCAAGGAAGTGTTTTCAGGAGACCGGGTGCATCCTGGGAAAGAAGGACATTTGTTTATGGCGACCTCAATCCTGAAGGGGCTTGGTGTCGAGACACCAGGCGAAGATGTCGGGGAGATTCAAAAAGATCCATTATTTAAAAAGGTCGATCAACTTCGTAGCTTCCGCGGAAAGCAGTGGATGAAGCATGTAGGTTACACCCGCGAAAAGTTGGTGAAGCCACAGCCGCTTGGTGACACCGAGAAAATGGTTTCGGGGATACAGGCCGAGATCAATAAACTACGGCGGGTAAGATAGTGAGTGAATGGCCGTGTCCGACCACTTTGCCTGAGGCCATATACTCCCTTGTTTGACGGCGGCCGATCCATTCTCTTTTAAACTAGAGAAGGTCTGTGTAGTTGTTCGGCTCCTATTATTAGAGTCCTTGAAGTTCACTGTCAGCGTTGCCAATTTTTTTGGCGGACACGCCCATACGTTTCATCATTCCAACGTAAACGCTCGCGAGTGGAGCATTGTCATCAGCTTTGAGGTGGCGGCCGGTTTTGAGTTGGCCGTTGGCACCGCCTGCTAGAACAACGGGGATGTCGCGAGTGGCGTGGGCGTTCCCATCGCGGATGCCAGAGCCAAAGAGGACCATGGAGTTGTCGAGGACAGTGGAGTTGCCTTCAGGCAAGCTCTTCATTTTCTGAAGAAGGTAGGCAAGTTGCGCGGAGTGCCAGGTATTGATTCTCTGGTATTGATCCAGTTGTTTTTCGTCACCTTTGTGGTGGGAGATGGAGTGGTGCCCACCACTGACGCCATCAAGGAAAGAGAAGTTTTTCCCGGAAACGGCGTTACCAAACATGAAGGTGGAAACGCGGGTGGAATCGGTCCAGAAGGCAAGGGCGATGAGATCTAGCATAAGACGTGCATGCTCGGTGTGATCGATTCGCTGGACCGAGCCTAGGCCCTTTTTGTCTCCCCCCATCGCGGTGCCAATCCGCTTATTCAGCTCGGTAAGTTGCTTGGCGGCGGCTTCACTGATATTTTGTCCGGCGCCAATTTGTTTGGCCTCGTTTTCAATACGGCGTTCGACTTCACGAACACTTTCAAGGTATTGCTCGAGCTTGTGCTTGTCCTCGGTGCCGAGGGTTTTCTTGAGAGAATTAGCATCGTCGAGAACGATATCGATGACAGAACGATCTTCGGATTTGCTCTTGCCGCTTTTATCCGTGTTACGGAAGAGTCGATCAAAGGCGCTTTGAGGGTTGATTTCGCAAGGAAGAGGGACGTCTGGCTTCTTCCAAGAAATATGCGATCCGTACAGGCGAGTGAGGTTCACGTTGCGGTCGATCCCGGAAGTGATGGGCTCGGTGCCCAGTTCCATAGAAGGAAGCTTGGTATTTCGGCCGATTGCTTCAGCAGCAATTTGGTCGATAGAGATCCCATTTGCCGAGACATCCGACCCGGTAGTACTGGCGATGGTGGAGCAGGTGAGCCAGCCGGCGGTTTTGAAGTAGTGCCCATCACCTTTGTGGGAAGGCTTATTGGTTAGTCCACTAATGACCGTAAGGTGCTCTTTGACCGCTTCAAGCGGGCTTAGGATAGGAGAAAGTTCGAAGTTTTTTCCACTACCACTCGGAGTCCATTTGTCGGGTCGGACACCATTGGGCATGAAGAGGCAGGCCATGCGGACAGGATCACCTGAAGAGGCTTTTTGTCCGTAAAGCGGACGCATTGCTTCGAGAAATGGGAGAGCGAGGGTCGCGCCAAATCCGCGGAGGGTTTGGCGACGGGAAATCTGCCAGCGATGGGTGTGGATATTGGCCATGGGCTTAGGAGGTTCAGGGGTGATCGACGGGAAAAAGTTAGTGTGACCCAAAGAAATTACAACGGGGGAGGCCGGCATCCTTTCATGATTAAATTAATTTTGAAATCTAATATGATTCCGCTTGGCCTCGTTGTCGAGATAGTCATTCATCAACTTATTATCTGTGTTCCCGGCCCTATTGGTGATGCTCCAAACACCATTGGGGCCATCAATGTCAGCGCCAATCAGGAGTTTAGGGCTATTGGGGTTGCTTAATGACTAGCTTTCGACTTCCGGTGAGAATGGGGTGTTCAGATTGACTTCCATTGGGCCAGGTAACCCTGATTTTTCTGGTATTTTGGGGGACTTGGAGGGTGGTAGTGGATTGGGAAAGGTATCCAGATCCTTGGTAAATTTCGGCGCTGCGGTCGTTCCAAGAGACTTTTGCTCCGGCGGCCATGGGATTTCCGGTTTTCCCTTGGAGCCTGATTTGGAGGGACTTGCTTTCGATGAGATTGATGAAGGCTCTGAGTTCTCCGTTATTTACCGCGACGACGAAATCTGGGCGTCCGTCGCCGTTAATATCGGTTTGGGAGAGGCCACGGCCGTCGGCTGGAACGAGGAGCCCGCTGCGGCTTGCGGGAACGGGATTGAATTGGCCGGAGCCATCGCCGAGGAGGAGAATGCTCAGGCCGCCGCGGAAAGGTGGAGTTTCGAATTGGGTCGCAGTGAGATTTTGCGCGGCGTAGAGGTCGAGGTTCCCGTCGCCATCGATGTCGCAGAGACTGAGCCCGAAGATGGGAGCAGATTGAGCTTCGTTGGGGAGAGCCTGGAAGGTGAACTTTCCGGAGCCGTCGTTGATGAGAAATCCTGATTCGAGAGTGTTGGCGGTAAAGGTCTGGGAGGATGAGAGTGTTTCTGGCGAGTAGATCTTGGCGAGAGGGGCGGAGGCGAAGTCGTGAAAGGTGGTAAACTTTTTGGCAAGATGGGGCATGGCGTTGGTGGAGCAGCTTTTGCCGCGGCCTGGGTAGAGGGTGTCGCCTTCATACTTGGCCTCGACCAAGCGGTGCACGCCGTCGCCCGAGTAGTCGCCGTAGTAAATATAAACGGGGTGATGATGGGAGGCGTGGTATTTGGTGTTGAGTCCGGCATTGCCGACGGCGTAATCGATGTCGCCGTCATTATCGATGTCGCCTCCGGTGATGCTGTTCCACCAGCCGAGGTGTTTGGCGAGCCCGGCTTCTTCGGTGGCCTCGGTGAGATTTCCTTTCTTGTTGAGGAAGAGTTTGATGGGGCCCCACTCGTGCGCGACGAGGAGATCAACCCAGCCGTCGGCATTGGCGTCGGACCAAAGCGCGGAGGTAACGAGCCCGGAAGTTTTGAGGCCGGGAGCTTTTTCGGCCGGGGCTTCGACGAATTTTACTACTCCGCCCGGGGTAGACTCGTTGATCAGTAGGCGGCTGTTGGCGGCGACGGGATATTCGCCGGAGACGACGCGGCCTCCGACGAAGAGATCGAGGTCGCCGTCGCGGTCGAAGTCGGAGGCAACGACGCAACTGGAATTGTCAGTGAAGCCGGGGAGGGCCTCGTTTGGCGCGGGATTGAAAGCGCCTTTTCCGTCGTTAAGGAAGAGGCGGTCCTTGGTGAAGGGATCGTCTTTGTCGTATTCGTAACCTCCGCTGGAGAGGTAGAGATCTGCGTCGCCATCGGAGTCGGCATCGAAGAAGAGGACGCCTACGTCTTCGGCGTTTTCGAATTTGTCGAAGGGGGCGGTGCCTTTGACGCTGAACTTGCCTTTGCCGTCATTGAAAAAGATGGCGCCGGATTGGCCCTGGGGACAGGCGATGAAGAAATCCTCGCTGCCATTGCCATCGACATCAGCGAAGGCGATTCCCGGTCCGGGTTGTGAGAGTTTATTGGGAAGGAGTGGTTGGCGGTCGAAGTCCTCGAAGATTTTCTCCTGATGAACCAAGCCCCGGAGGCCCTGGAAATATCCGAACATCGGTTTGGGTTGGGCACGTTGGTATTTTGGTCCGGGCTTCTCCGATTGCGTGATGACGAGCTGTTGGTTTGTTTTGAGGTCTCTCAGGGTCTGCAAGTGGCCGTCGGGCCAGCGGACGGTGAGGGAGTCGATCTTGTCTGCATCGCCCAGTCCGAAGTGAAGTTCGGCGAGGTTGTGCGAGAGGTAGCCGGACATGGGAACATTCTGGCGGACGTGTTTGGTCTCGCCGGCCTGAATGGTGACAAGCGCACCCATCGCTTCGCGATCCGAGCGAGATCCATTGAGTCGCACCGTGAGCCAGGCTCCGGTGTCGGAATTGTTGCGGTAGAGGCTCGGGGGCTCGTTGAGGTTGGCCACGATGAGATCAAGGTCGCCATCGCGATCGAGATCACCGTAGGCGGCACCGTAACTCATGCCGACGTGATCGAGGCCCCAGTCCTTGGTAGCATCCTTGAAGGTCAGATCACCGCTGTTTCGGTAGGCGAGATTTTGTTCCGGTTTTTCGGGGGTGTCTTTGTAGTGATCCCATTCTGTTTGGCCGATTTGATCAGAGGTTTGGAAGTTGATATCGGAGTTATTGAAGTCGCGGGCCATGCCGTTTGAGATGAAGAGGTCGACGCGGCCGTCGTTGTCAAAGTCGGCGAGTTTGGCAGCCCAGGACCAATCGGAATTGCTCACTCCGGAAAGGCTGGCGGTTTCATAAAAACGCCCGGTACCGGAATTAATTTGGAGGCAATTGCGCATGACCTGGCGCGGGAATTTTTGTTCGATAGGAAAGCGCAGCGCCCCCATCTCACCCATCGAGACCTTGGATTTGTAGTGCGTGGTGGCGGCCATATCCAGAGTGACAAAATCGAGGAGCCCGTCGTTGTTGATATCGCCGGCATCCGCGCCCATCGAGAACCACGGGGTGTAGTTGACCACGCTGGTGATGACATCGGTGAAGGTGCCATTGCCATTGTTGCGAAAGAGATTGTCGGTGTCGGAAAAGTCGTTGGCGATGTAGATGTCGATGAAGCCGTCGTTGTCGAAGTCGAACCAAGTGGCGGAGAGTCCGTGGCCTTGTTTTTGAATGCCAGCGGCTTTGCTGATGTCGGTGAATTTTCCGCCGTCATTGCGAAGGAGGATATCGGCTCGGCCGACGTTATCGATTTCGTAAGAAGTCGGTCCTGTTTGTTTGAGCGCGTAGTATTTTTCGAACTCTGCTTTGACGATGACTTTCCCGTCGGGAAGTTTTTCTACCGGTTGATCTCTGGGGCGTCCGTTTTCGCGGTAGTAACGATTGGTGACGAGCCAGACGTCGAGGTCGCCGTCGCGATCAAAGTCGCAAAAGCTCGGCATGAGACAGGAGTCGATTTGAGCGAGGCCGAAGTCAGCGGCCGCTTCGCGAAATTTTCCCGAGCCGTCGTTGAGGAAAAGGGAATTCGGCGAGTCATAATTGCAAAGGTAGAGGTCGAGATCGCCATCGTTGTCGATATCGATGGCGGAGGCTCCGGTGCCCCAGTCGTCTTTGCCGCCTTCGATTCCTGCCGCAGCAGAGACATCTTCGAAGGAGAGATCGCCGGTTTGGCGATAGAGTCGATTACCTTTGGGGCCGCTAGCGAAGAAGAGGTCGGGTTTCTTATCTCCGTCGAAGTCGCCGATGGCGACCCCTCCGCAAGCGAAGCCGGAGTGATAAAGGCGGTTCAGCGGGTGATCGAGAACGAGCGGGTTGTCGTGAGTAAGGCCGCTGGAGGGGGGAGGAATTTTGGTGAAGAGCGGGTCACCCAAGCTCGATTGAGCCGCGACGAAGGAGAGGGCGATGATTTGGAAGTTGGAAAGAGTCAAATCGTTGGGATGGGTGAATTTCAGCGCTAGTTGGGGCCTAATGAATTGTATGATCAACGATATTTTCGGACCTCTGAAGTGGGACTAAGACCGGGAAGGGGGACTTATCAACGGGAGAAGGTTAGTGGGACCCAAAGAAATTACAACTGAGCAGGTCGGCATCCTTTCATGGCTAAATAACTTTTGAAATCTAATATGATTCCGCTCAGTCTCTTGGCGATGAGAATTTTGGCTGCCTTGCTTTTTTCGGTGCCTCTGTCTTGCTCTCTAATTTCGTGCGGTGGGCCATTTGGAGCCAGGGATTTTGTGTCCTACCAATTTCAATATGGGAAAACAGCACTTTTACAGAATGGAATTGCTTATGCTCCTAGGAGGGCTCCAGTGGCCGTCCATCGGGCGATTGCGGCGGGCAATCGTCTTCAAAATAAACCGTATAAGTGGGGTGGAGGCCATGCAGTTTTAAATGATAGAGGTTATGATTGTTCTGGTGCGGTTTCTTATGTCTTAAGGGAAGCAGGCCTTATGAGTGGGCACATGTCTTCAAGGGGATTTCTGAACTACGGGGAACCTGGCCCGGGAAGATGGATCACGCTTTATGTGAGAAATGGGCATGTCTTTTTGACTGTGGCCGGTCTCAGGATTGATACAGGTTGGGGTGGTGGTCGGAAAGGGCCACGTTGGCAAACGGGGTCTCGTCCGGGGAAAGGGCATATCATGAGACACCCGTCAGGTTTTTAGGCATGAAAAAGCCCCGCGCAGTATCACCGGCGGGGCTTGGAAATTTAGCGCGGTTAGGTGTCTAGCTGCGTCGGCGTCTTACGAGAGCGAGGCAACCGAGAGCGAGGAGACCGAGCGAGGTGGGCTCGGGGATGGCTGAGCCCACTCCGTTGTCCTTGATGTCTAGAATGGCCGCCTCATCGAGAGCGGTATTCCAAATGGAGACATCGTCGATGTTACCGCTGAAGTAGAAGGCCTCACCACTGTCGGCACCTGATCCAATATGTAGGTTTTCTGATTCGACGGTACCATTGGGTGAGTAGAGAGCCCCAGCGTCTTTGCTATCAGCGAGGCTGCCGTCGATATAGAATGATTTGGTATTGGTTCCTGCATCATAGCTGAGGGCAAGGTGAGTCCATGTATCGGTGGATACAGGGCCACCTGAAAGTGTGTCCCATGTTCCTACTCCTACACCATTGCCCGTCCAGTTATTCCAATTACCGCCATTATCATTATACACAATAAATCCGTGGACGTTACTGGGATTATCATCGCGGCTGGTGATAGGAGAGGCGAAGCCATTTGTGGACGAGGCATTGGCCCAAAGTGTCACAGTGTAGCTTGCTGGATTGAGGGCAGAATTAAAAGGCACGTCAATATGGCCATTGTCAGGGAAAGCTGCAGAGCTTCCGGTGTTTCCGTTTGCTCCGGCCTGACCAAAGTTGACAGATCCGCCAACGACGGAACCATCGTAGCCGTTGCCACTCGCATCCGAAGCATCGGTGTCGAGAGGGTAATGGGCGACGAGAGCCCCTGATGCGGCGAACGGCAGGAGTGCGGATAGGGAGAGAAGGAGAGAACTAATTTTCATGGGGTTTTAATAAAAGATTTAAGAAGCTATTAAACTAAGGATCAAGATGCAAGAAGATTTTAAAGGGGTCGGACTCGATAAAAAACCTTGGCTATTCCTGTAGGGAGCGAGAGGTCCGTAAACGTTGTCGTTTCCCCAGCGCTGTTAAGGTTGTCGGTAAGTTCGTCCCAAGTGATTAGGTCAGTCGAGCGTTCTACGATGTAAGTGGCGTTGTTTACTGAGTCGAAGGTGATCGTAACTTGTCCGTCGCCAGAGCCAAGGTTCAAAGAGGTGATTACTAGGTCTCTTGCAGCTCCAGTAAAGCCGCCTATCCCATTTGTCATGATAGTGTTAATATCCTCCTCTGAGAGCGCAGCGCGGAAGAGGCCGACATCATCAATTTTGCCGTCAAAGAAAAAGCTGCTTCCAGTATCCGCGCCTGCACCAATATGGAGATCTTCCATTTCCACAGTCCCATTGGGAGAATATTGGTTGGCTGCGGTATCAGAAGCGGCAAGAACGCCATCGACATAGAAGCTTTTCGTTTCGGTAAGACTGTCGTAGCTAATCGCGAGATGTGTCCAAGTATCCGTCAATACGGGGCCTGCAGGAAGTGTATCCCACCCGGGATTCCCGTCGCCTGTCCAGAAGTTCCAGCTACCTCCGTTGTCGTTATAAATGATAAATCCGTGGGTCGACACTCCTCCGTTGACATCGTCGCGACTCGTGATGGGTGAGGCGAATCCTCCAGTTGTTGATGCGTTGGCCCACATCGTAACGGTAAAGTCAGTTGGGTTAAGACTCTGATCAAAGGGCACGTCAATGCGTGATCCTCCGTCAAATATCAGTGATCCTCCGGTAGTGGCATTTGCCCCTTCAGCAGGTGTAACTGAGCCCTCAATTGTTCCGTCAAAGCCATTACTGCTGGCATCGGTTCCATCGATATCTAGTGGCCACCATGCAATGAGAATATCTCCAAACGGAATTTGCGCAGATAGGGCTACGACTGCGCTCGGAACAAGGGGGTCATCGCTCACAATCTCGAGAGAAGCGTTAAAGGTTCCTTCTCCTCCTTGGCTATCGAAGGTCACCTCGACGTTCCCGGTCCCACCGCCAGCAGCGAGGGAAGCTGGTCCGCTTACTTTGAATTTTTCGGCATCAGGACCGGTGAGGTTGTAGGCCGTAATATTGAGCCCGCGTGTTGCTCCGCTGTTAGTGATTGTGAGGGAGCTATTGGTGGTCTCGCCAAGGTCGAGAGTCTGTTCGCTCACGAGCATAGGGTCATGGATGACTCCGCTGATGCTGATGATACGGGCTGGTGTCAACGAGTCGTCGCTAGTGATTTGAAGATCGGCGGAAAATTCCCCGTTTGCTCCAAGGGGATTGAAAGCGATTGTGATATTACCGGTCTCGCCTGGTGCAATGCTCCCAGGGAGGGAGGTGACCGAGAAATTGGCATCGTTGCCAAAGGTGGCGGCCGAAATGTTGAGCGACTTGGTCTGTCCAGCGTTCTTGATTAGTAAGTCCAGACTTTGGATTGAACCATCGAGGTCTATAGCAACGGTATTGGGAGCGGACAGTGCGGGATCTGAACGGCCGCTTGCGATCCCGTTGTCCTTGATGTCTAGAATGGCCGCCTCATCGAGAGCGGTATTCCAAATGGAGACATCGTCGATGTTACCGCTGAAGTAGAAGGCCTCACCACTGTCGGCACCTGCCCCAATGTGTAAATCTTCTGATTGGACGGTCCCATTGGGTGAGTAGAGAAGTCCTGTGTTTTTGCTACCAGCAAGGCTACCGTCCACATAGAATGATTTGGTATTGGTTGCTGCATCATAGCTGAGGGCAAGGTGAGTCCATGTATCGGTCGAGACAGCGCCACCTGGGAGTTGGTCCCATGATCCTGGTCCACCACCACTGCCCGTCCAGTTGTTCCAATTTCCGCCATTATCATTATAGACAATAAATCCATGGACGCTGCTGGGAGTATCATCCCGACTGGTGATAGGAGAGGCGAAGCCATTTGTGGACGAGGCATTGGCCCAAAGTGTCACAGTGTAGCTTGCTGGATTAAGGGCAGAATTAAAAGGCACGTCAATATGGCCGTTGTCAGGGAACGCTGCTGAACTTCCAGTGTTTCCGTTTGCTCCTGGTTGGCCAAAATTAACGGTTCCACCGGCGACGGAACCATTGTAGCCGTTGCCACTCGCATCCGAAGCATCGGTGTCCAGAGGGAAGTGGGCGACAAGCTCTGCGTTGCAAATTCCGAACGTGAGACCGACGATGAGGACTTTAGAAAGTTTTTTCATAGGGGGAAGGAGTAAAAATCGGTTTTGGATTAATCGAGTGGTTATCAACTTTTTAATTTTGAAGCAAGTGCAGAGAGGCGCGGATTCGGAAAAAGCTGCGAGTGTCGGTCACCGTCGGGGAAAGCGTGGATTCGATCAGTTCGGTGCCGTCTCCCAAATCAGTGCGGCTTTGTCCGATAAGCAGGTCTGATGCATCGCTCCAATTGGCGAGGTCGGTGGACGTTTCGATCTGGAGCGTGATATCGTCTGCTCCAAATCTCCTGCGGTAGGCGAAAGTGCCACCACTCATGGTGGTCAAACCACCATCGCCGAGTGCGTAGTCGATGAGATCTGGGGTGCTGTTCCCGTTTAGATCGCCGTTAGGTTGACCACTAAAAGCGATGGCGTCGGTGGCTCCCGGATTTCCCTCGCTGGTCAAACTGGGCCGCCAATTCGAGGCGAGCGATGGATCTGGTTTAAGCGTCGGGTTCATAAGAACCAAGCTGGTCCCCGTGCCATCGGGCGAGGCGGGCCAAGGGGCCTGATCATCGTAACGGAATTCCGAAATAGTGCTGCGGGAGGCATCTTCAAGCTTAAGGAGTTCGCCTCCGTTGCCGAGAGCTGTCCCATTTTGAAAATCGGAGGCGCTAATGACCATACGATTCCCGGGAGCAAGGAGCGTGCCAGCGGGAAGGGTGTAATTGATGCCATCTGTGAATGAAATTCCTCCAAGATTTAGAGTGATGCTCTTGCTAATATTCATGATTTCAATGAATTCTTCGCCTGCTCCTTCCTCTGGATGATACATAATTTCAGAGATGACCAAAAAGCGCTGAGCATCACTTGGCTGGTCCTTCGTGATGGCCTCGGAAATGAGCGAACCGTCGGAATCAGATAAGCTCAGAATCTCGGTGAAATTGGAAAGGTGCCCGTCATAGTTTCCGATGACATAGTGCCCTTCTCTGCCGGTTGGGCTATCTGGACGGAGGCGGAAATCATGAACGTTGGGTGAGAGGTATAGGCTGCTATTAGAAGGGATGACGGTGCCTGGAGGCAGGCTGAATTCGACTCCGCCGCTGATAGTCGATCCAGATAAATCAACAGCTTCATTGTTCGGATTTATCAGTTCGATGAATTCTTCATCCTGATTTCCGGACTCTGGATTCGACTCGATATTGCCAAAGTTTATCACGAGTCCGGCTGACTGCTCCTGTGGGATCAGACCAGAACCACTTGGTCCGTAAGTTTTAAAGAGAGCGGTGCGACGATTCGGGATAGAGGTGTTGAGGACGCCATTGTAACCGTTATTAAAATTAGTGATCCCGGCACCTGACCAGAGTGCTTGGTCGACTACGACGTCACGTTGGATGGTGCTCCGAAACCCTTCTAGGAGGCTCTCAAAGTATCCACCATTGGCACCCGGACGGTCGACCAGTTCTGGTTCGCAGAGAAGGTCACTACTTCCCGATGATTGATTAATGATTTGGATGGCGAGAACGTTTTCTCCGGGGATCAGTGAAACTCCAGGAAGAGGGAATTCGACAAAGTTGACGGCCTGGCTATCTGGATGTGATGAAGCAGTGGAGTTGTAACGAACTGTTCCGCTGATGTTGTCACGGGCAATTTCTTTACCATTGAGGTAGGCCACGAAGCCATCGTCATAGCGCATTCTCAAGACGAGATTTGAGGAAGGAGAATCGGCCACGTTGAAGTGGAAGCGTTGGTAAACGGAAGTGCCATTCGAGACGATTTCGGAGGGTTTGACCCGAGTTTCGATCAGGCCCAAGTAGTCGCCCGGATTGTTTTCGTAACCGAGTCCGGCGGTGCCAGAGAGCCAAGCGGAGTCATCAAATTCGGGGAGATACCAGCTTGACTCTAGGGAGGCATCGATTGGAGCCAAATAGCGAAGGCGTGCTCCCTGCGCGAGAATGGTGGTTGAGGGGCCAGCTTCGGGGATAGCGAGGTATTCATCCATCAGCGTCCTGACCCGACGCATGTACATTTCACGAGTCACCGGGTTGTCGAGGATGGCCGCGTGGAGGTGGTTTTGCCAGATGGGATTGGGGTTGCCGCCCACTAGCTCCTGAGTGTGCAAGGCGTCGCCATAAAGTGGGCTTGACCAGTTCTCGTTACCATTTGTCCGACCAGTGGGAAGGCCCTGATCGCCATCCCAGGCAATGCGAAACCACTCTCCGCGATCTAGGTCATGATAAACGTAGTAGTTCTTGGTCAGTTGGTCGTGGTTAAAGGGAACACACATCGCAGCCATCACGTTAATGTAGTTAGGGATGTTCACCGCGTCGGCCACGAAGTCGAAACGGTTAGGGTTTGAAATATTAATCCCTGAAGTTAGCTCGCGGAGCTCCGTGTAAGGTTCGTTTTTTCTGAGGACCTTACGGTAGAGGCTGGAGTTTACGGTGGGCGAAAGGGTGGCCGGAACATTGATCGCTTTATACATTGAGCCGGTTGGATCGACACCACGGCGTTCAAGAAATTCCTCATCGACTTGCTCTACAAAACTAAAAAGCCCCATGTTGGATCCGTTGCGCTTGATCCAGAGATATCGCGTTTCGGGAGCCATTGCACCCGCTTCGTTGAGGAAGGCGAAGATCGTATTCTCGCGGATATAGGAATCGCGATAGTGGGAATTGACATTAATTTCCTCAACTCGTTTGGCCTCTGGTTTCCACCGGAAATGATCACCGCGGTAGAAGTCGAACTTATATTTGTGCTTCGGCCAGTTTGCGGTGCTTTGTCCGCGGATACGGCAGAAAATATTGTCATAAAATTGGCCCTCGAAATAGAGCGACCCTCGGGTCCCTCCACGCGTGTCTGCTGCTCCGATATTTTTGACAAACCAATGCATGACCGGTTGGTCAACCGAGATACTAGGATCGCTGATCACAGTTCCAAAGTATTGAGCTGATTCGGTGAGATCGGGGTAGGGTGGTTCGCGGGTCGATTCTCCGGAAGTTGTTGTTGCGATAAGATACCAACGAACCATTTCCCCCGCCTGATAGGCACTTGCTGGAATGGTCGCGCTATATTGGTTGTTTGCACCCGCCGTCATCGTGAGTTTTTGTTCGGTTCCAAATCCGACACGATAGAAGAGCTTGGAGCTGGCAACGTCGCCAATGCGTGGAATGATTTTTGCGCTGATGACGAGGTCTTCCCCAGGAGCGGGTGGTAATGGATTTCGAGTCAGCCCTTTAACCTTGGGGCCAATTTCTCTTCGCGAGGAACCGTTGGCTAAGCCCGGGGTTGGTTCAAGATAAGTGGGGGTTCCTGAGCTGCTGAGGCCATAAGAAACATCTTCGAATTGGGTTGGATAAGCGGGAGAAAACTCCGAGATTAAATTCCCGTTTGGATCCGATAGCGCGAGATAATCGCCGGTTTTGGAGAGTTTGAAATTGAGTGCTTCAAGGCTGCTGTCAGCAAAGAAGATCTTGTAACCACCCGCTGAAATTTGGCCGGAAGGAAAAGTAAATTTCTCGAGTTGGGTAGAGTCGTCGCTGAGATGCCAACCTCCGATTTCTATGGCAAAAGGATTTGGATTATGGAGTTCGATCCAGTCAGAGCGATTGCCATCGGGTGCGATGAGCCCGGTTTTATTGTCTGCGAGAAATTCGGTGATGATGGGATCTAAAGATTCGACATCCACTCCGACCGTGATTTGGGATGTCGCTGCGGGAGATGATTCTCCGATTGCAGTGATGGTGTAGGTGGTGGTTTCAGCTGGAGTCACCACAATGTTCCCGCGCTTCTCGGCGACGCTCCCAACATTGGGCGAAATGCTTACTGAGGTGGCGTTTTGAATATCCCAAGAAAGAGTGACATTTTGCCCGGAATCAATAAATGGAGGACTGGCCTCGAATGTCGTGATGGAAGGCGGTCCGCCGGGGACGCCATTCGTCATGAGATCTTTGATTTCTACTGAACTTAAAGTGTGATCCCAAAGAGCAACATCATCGATCAGGCCATCAAAGAAAAATGCTCCACCACTGTCGGCACCCGAACCGATGTGCAGGTTTTCTGATTGGGGACCGTTCGGGCTGTAAAGCTTAGGAGCTGAATTGGAGCTTGCGAGCGATCCGTTAACATAGAGTTTTTTTGTTTGGCTACCGTCATCATAGCTGACGGCGATATGGGTCCAGGAGCCGATCTCGACCTTGCCTCCGGACATTTGATTCCAGGCTCCGGAAGGTCCACCTGTCCCGGTCCAAAAATTCCAATTTCCACTGCTGTCATTATATACAAGGTAACCGTGGACCGATGTCGGAGTGTCGTCGCGGCTGGTAACTGGGGACGCGAAGCCGTTCGTGCTATCGGCATTGACCCACATAGAAAGGGTGAAACTTTCTGGGTTCATTACTGAATCAAAAGGCACCGTAATGGTTGAACTGGAACCATTAAACTCAGCTGCGGTGCCAGTGTGGTTTGCGGCCCCCTCTGCGCCAAAGATCACGCCGGATTCTTCGCCGTCATGATTCCCAAGGAGATCTTTTGCACTGCTATCAAGTGGCCAGTGGGCGACGAGCTCAGCCTGGGCCCGGGGGGCCGTGATGAGGAGTAGTGTGATGAAAGTTTGAGCAAGCAATTTCATGGAAGAGCTAGTAGCCTCTTGAGTCAGGGGGCATCATTCAAGTAGCTTCTTTAGTAGATTAATGATGAAAATTATTCCCGTTTTGGCTTTGGTGACCCTTTCCCCTCCCGTGAAAGCCATCGAGGGGCATAAACTTAATAGGCCTAATTCATCTGAGGGCGTGACCATGTTCGACCGCTTGAATGCAGAAAGAACAGGAATTGATTTCACACGTGAATGGAAGCCTCCTGTAAAGTGGGCGGCGGAAATTAGTGGCTCTTTTACGGGAGGAGGTGTTTGTCTGGGGGATTTTGACCGTGACGGGAAGACTGACCTTTTTCTCTCAAGAATGACTGATGGAGGGAGGCTCTATCGAAATCTTGGGGACTTTAAATTTGAGGATGTCACGGAAGAAATGGGAGTGGCATCACCTGGGCTTTGGGGGGCTGGTTGCACTTGGGCTGATGTTGACGGTGACGGTTGGCTTGATCTTTACCTTTGCGCTTTTGATGGATCTAACCGGCTTTTTATTAACCAAGCTGGGAAGGGGTTCAAAGATAAGGCTTATGAACAAGGCCTCGCTTTCAAGGGCGCCAGTGTGATGATGGCCTTCAGCGATTATGACCGCGATGGCGATTTAGACGGCTACCTTCTGACCAACCGTATTCCGCCCGGTGAGGAGCTTAAGGACGTGCGTTTTCGGCTCGTCAAAGGTTCGGACGGCGAACCCGTAATTTTACCTGAAGAGATGCAGCAATATGCGGGGCTCATTAAGTCGCCCAGCGGCTACAAGCAAATCGCCTCCGGACAATTCGACCGGCTCTATCGAAACGATGGCGGGAAGTTTGTTGAAGTGGGAAAAGAAGCTGGCGTCCGAGAATCTGAATATGGCCTGTCTGCCACTTGGTGGGACTATGATGCTGATGGATGGCCGGACCTCTATGTCGCTAATGATTTTTATGGAGCTGATCACCTTTACCGAAATAAAGGAGATGGCACTTTCGAAGATGTCACTCCTAGAGCTTTGCCCCACACTCCTTGGTTTTCAATGGGGTCGGATGTGGCCGACATAAATAATGACGGGCTTTTTGACTACATGGCTTCAGACATGGCCGGTAGCGATCATTATAAGGAAAAGATGTCGATGGGAAATATGACAGGTAAGGAGAGTGATTCCTGGTTTCTAAATTGGCCAATTCCAGCTCAATACATGCGTAATGCGGTTTACCTCAATACGGGAACTGGTCGTTTCAATGAAATTGCTTTTCAGACTGGGTTGGCAGCGACTGATTGGACTTGGGCAATCAAATTTGGTGATCTTGACTGCGATGGGCGGGAGGATGTTTTCATCTCCACTGGCATGAGTCGGGATTGGTTTAATAGTGATTTGCGGAATCAGGAGGAGGCCTTAATTCTCAGTAAAGGAAGCGCTGCGGGGCGGGCTTTTTGGAATGACAAGAAACCACTAGCCTTGAAAAATTGGGCCTTTCGAAATGAGGGCGGCTTAAAGTTTAGCGACGTGGGTCGTGAATGGGGGCTCGATGTGAAAGCAGTCAGCTACGGAGCCGCCTTGGGCGATCTCGATGGGGATGGAGATCTTGATTTAGTGGTTAATAATTTTGGTGGCGCGCCTGGCGTTTATCGTAACGGACAGGAGAAGGGTGAGCGATTAACTTTGGACCTGCGTGGTGCGGGGAGAAATTTCTCTGCGCTCGGTGCGGTGGTGCGAGTTGAAATTTCGAGCGAGCCATCTGTCTTAATGCGAAGCGTAACGGCATCGCGGGGTTTCATGTCTAGTAATGATACTTTGCTGCACTTTGGGTTGGGCGCGGCCAATAAGGCAAATCGAGTCGTCATCGACTGGCCGGATGGAGGACGACAAATCCTCGAAAACCTGTCTGCTGGAAAGCGTTATGTGATTGAGCAACCTGAGAACCTCCCATCCCGAAAAAAGAAGAAGGCAAAGAGTCTCTTCACTGAGTCGAGGATGCTTTCGCGGGTGAGACCGAGCGAAGATATTTTCAACGATTTTAGTCGGCAACCCCTATTGCCCTCGATGCATTCACAGATGGGGCCCGGAATTGCAGTAGGTGACATCAATGGCGATGGCCGAGAGGATCTTTTTGTTTCGCATCCGGCAGGGCAGGAAGGAAAGCTTTACGAACAAACCGATGGCAGTGGCCGGTCGACTTTCTCCGAGCTAGAGATTCGGGTACTTGCGGTGGATGCTGCGAGTGAGGATATGGCCCCTCTTTTCTTCGATGCAGATAATGATGGAGATCTTGACCTCTTCGTGGTGAGCGGAGGAGTAGAGGGTGATCCGGGACAAGGAGTTTATCGAGATCGACTTTATCTGAATTCGGGCCAAGGCGAGTTTCAAAAATCTCCTGTCGGAATGCTGCCGGGAAGCACCGGGAGTGGCTCGGTGGCCTGTGCGGCTGACTATGATCGGGATGGCGATTTGGATCTCTTCGTGGGAGGGCGGTTGGTTCCGGGTTCTTACCCCGAGTCACCGCAAAGCGAGCTCCTTCAGAATGACGGAGGGAAGAAGTTTGTTGATGTGGCTGCGGGACGATTCGGGGGATTGGTAACCTCGGCCTTATGGACTGATGTCGATGCCGATGGTTGGCTGGACTTACTCGTAACGCGGGAATGGGGAGCGATTGCTCTTTTCCGAAATAATAAGGGTGAGTTGATTGAGGACACTCAAAAAGCTGGGCTTGCGGATCGCACCGGATGGTGGAATAGCATCGTTGGAGGAGATTTTGATGGTGATGGCGACTTCGACTACGTGGTTGGAAATAACGGGCTCAACACTAAGTATGAAACGCCAGCTCTCCTCTTCTATGGTGATGTCGATGGCACTGGTAGGAAGAGGATTCTCGAAGCCGAGATGGAGAAGGGTATGTGTTATCCGATTCGTGGATTGAGCTGTTCCAGCAATGCCATGCCTTTTTTGAGAAAAAAGACTCCCAAGTTCCATGACTTCGCCTCGGCAACGCTATTCGATTTGTATTCAGGTGGCTTAGACAAGGCAGATCGTTACGAGGTCAATACTCTAGAAAGTGGGCTGCTGATCAATTCAGGTGAGGGAGTTTTTGAGTTCCGATCACTGCCTGCGATGGCGCAGGTTGCTCCGGTTTTTGGAATGGCAGTGAGTGACTTTGATGGCGATGGAAATCTCGATGTCTTTTTGGCGCAAAATTCCTTTGCCCCACAGGTGGAAACTGGCCGGATGGATGGGGGAACGGGCGCACTTTTAAAAGGGCTCGGCGATGGTTTCTTCGAAGCGATTCGCGCGGACCGGAGCGGTATTATTGCTGCGGGTGATGCCAAAGGTGTGGCGCTTGCCGATGTGAACAGCGATCGTTGGCCAGACCTTCTTGTCGCGAATAATGATGCTGCGATGCAGGTCTTTGAATCAGTTCCTCCATCAGGAGCACGAAGTTTGACTGTCGAACTCAAGGCGCCATGGGTCTTGACCATGGGGGCGCGTGTTAAGGTGAAGCTCGAAAGCGGGAAAACATATATTCGTGAAATTTCGGCAGGTGGATCATATCTCTCCCAGTCATCGAGTATCCCGCAATTTACCATCCCGATTGGTGAGTCTGCCAAGTCGATCTCAGTGAGGTGGTCGGATGGTGAGATGACTTCTGCACAAGTGACTCGCGATGCCATGACGATGTCACGTGGTCATTAAAATCAATAAGCTGATTCGACTGATAGACAGGATTCTGAAATGCAGTAAAAATACCGGAGTGTTTGGACGAATTATCAGTTGTCTCGGTTTGTTAATCGGTCCTCTTTTGGGAGCTGAGACGGACTGGGCGTATGCGCCGGTTAAAAATCCCGAACCTCCTGAGGTCGATACTGCAGATTGGAGCCGGGAAGAGATGGACTTCTTCGTCTTGGCTGGGATTGAGAAGCGGGATTATCTTCCGACCAAGCCCGCCGCAAAGCGAACTCTGATAAGGCGAGCTTACCTTGATTTACACGGGCTGCCTCCCTCGACTGGTCAGATCGAGGCCTTCCTAAAAGATGAGCGCCCTGATGCTTGGGCGCGATTGATTGATGAGCTTTTAAAATCACCGAGATACGGCGAGCGATGGGGTCGGCATTGGCTTGATGTTGCCCGTTATGCGGATACTAACGGAATGGACGAAGATATTGCCCATCCGTCTGCATGGCGATACCGGGATTATGTCATCCGTTCCTTTAATAAAGACAAGCCATTCGATCGATTTATTGTCGAACAGTTAGCGGGGGATTTGTTGCCGGCGAAGGATCTTGCTCAAAAGCGGGAGCAAACAGTGGGGCTCGGCTTTCTTTCGGTAGGTCCTAAAATGTTGGCTTGTGACGATCCGGACAAAATGCGGCGCGATATTGTTGACGAACAAATGGATACGATGGGGCGCGCTTTTTTAGGAATGACGATCGGCTGTGCACGTTGTCATGACCATAAGATCGACCCTATTTCTATTAAGGATTATTACGGGCTTGCAGGAATCTTTATGTCTACGAAGACGCTTACGAAGTACTCGGTAGTGGCTGAGTTTCATGAGCACGATCTGACGGAGGAAGCGTATCAAAAAAGATGGCAGGAGGTGAGCCGGCTGGAGGGAGAGCAGAAAAAAAAGGAAACTCCGAAGGATAAGAAAAATAAGCTCACCGAGGAAATTACTGCTTTAAAAAAAGGCCTCCCGGCCCCTTTCAGAGTAATGGGCGTGACGGAGTATCCCACTCAAGACGTGAAGGTTCATTTGCGGGGCGATTATTTGACCTTGGGTGAAGAAGTTCCGCGCGGGGTGCCAGCAATTTGGACTGAAGGGAAAAAGGTCGCCATGCCGGAAAAGCAAAGCGGCCGACTGGAATTGGCGCGATGGATTGCTTCGGCTGAGAATCCTCTGACAGCCCGGGTTATCGTCAATCGTCTTTGGCGCTGGCACTTTGGGCGAGGAATCGTACCGACTCCGGATAACTTTGGTGGGCTGGGTGAAAAGCCAACTCATCCTAAGTTACTAGATCATTTGGCTCGAAAGTTTGTCGAGTCCGGGTGGTCCGTGAAATCAATGCATCGGCTTATGATGAACTCGGCGACTTATCGTCAGTCGGCTGAGGCAGACTTGGCGTTAGTTGAATATGACCCGGAGAACAAACTCTTCGCGCGTTGGCAGCGTCGACGAGTTGAGTCGGAAGTGGTTCGCGATAGCATTCTCATGAAGGCGAATCGGCTCGACTTGGACATGGGGGGCTCAATGTTGGTGGTCCAACCGAACAAATACGCCAATCAAGGGAAGCTGACGGAGCATTCCATGGTTCCGAGGCGAACGGTCTATTTACCGGTTTACCGGAGCTCGGGATATGATGGTCAAAAGGCTTTTGATACGGCTGATCCGGCGGTGTCAAATGGCAATCGGCGAACCTCCACGGTTGCAGGGCAGGCGCTGTTTTTAATGAATAGCGAGCTGATGCACGCGTCGTCGAAGGCTCTGGCTGAACTCGTCATCTCAAAAGCGACCAACAATCGTCCAGCATGGATGATCGAACATGTTTTGGGCCGTGACCCGACAAAAGATGAGTCCGATCGAGGTAATACTTTTGTTGAAAATTATGGCGACGAAAAAGGGGCGCTGGCTGCTTTTGCGAGAGTTCTTTTATCGAGTAACGAATTTTTGTATATGGATTAAAATATTATGAGTTTGTGTCGTCATCGTGCGGGCTTGCCACTTTCCCGTCGGGAAATGTTGCAGCGATCCGGAACAGGGTTCGGGGCGATGGCTTTGCAGGCGATGTTGGCCCGGGAAGCAGGGGGGGAGGCGAAGGCGCCTTCGTTACCTGGCACTGCTAAACGAGTGATCTTTCTCTTTATGCACGGCGGTCCATCGACAGTTGATTTATTCGATCCCAAGCCGCTTCTGGTCCGAGATAATGGGAAGCCCTTTCCGCTCAAAGTTCCTCGGATCACCTCTCATAAATCAAAAAATCTTCTGTTGAAATCTCCTTGGTCTTGCGCGCAGCATGGAGAAAGTGGCGCGCAGGTCAGCGAGCTACTTCCGCATATCGCGTCCATTACAGATGATCTTTGTTTTGTGAGATCAATGTATGGTTCTAATTCTCGCCATGGCGGGGCTTTGTTGGAATTACACACCGGATCAGATACCTTCACTCGACCTTCGATGGGATCTTGGATCAATTATGGTCTTGGCTCGGAAAACGAAAATCTTCCTGGCTTCATTACGATTAATCCTAGCGGCAGCCATGGAGGAGCCGGCGCCTGGTCTTCTGCTTTTCTCCCCGCAAAATATAGCGGAACAAGAATTGGTGGGAAGAGCAGCGGGATGAAGGTCCCCTTCATCGATAATCCGTTGCAGGATCGCGGGCGGCAGCGGAAGGAGTTGGATTTATTGGCGTCGTTCAATCGGGATCATCTCGCTCAACGTGGAGTTGATAGTGAACTCGAATCACGAATCGCTTCCTATGAATTGGCTTTTAAAATGCAAATGGAGGTGCCTGGAGTGCAGGATTTTTCGAGTGAGCCGGATCATATCAAAAAGCTTTACGGCGCGGATGTTGATCCGACCAAGTCTTTTGGCGAGCAGTGCCTCATGGCGCGTCGCTTTAGCGAAGCTGGAGTACGCTTCGTTCAGGCGTCCCATAGATACTGGGATTCCCATGGGAACTTAAAAAAGGAACACGAGAAGCTGAGTAAAGAAATGGACAAGCCGGTCGCCGGATTGATCTCGGATTTGAAACAACGGGGTCTTCTTGATGAGACGCTTGTGCTTTGGGGAGGGGAATTTGGCCGCACACCAACCGCACAGGGGAATGATGGTCGCGACCATAATCCCCACGGCTTCACGATGTTCATGGCCGGAGGTGGGATCAAGCCGGGGACAGTCTATGGCGCAACCGACGACTATGGCTACTATGCAGAAGACAAGCCGGTTCACTTTCACGATCTTCATGCGACGATCCTTCACTTGATGGGAATCGACCACGAGGAATTCACCTACCGCTACGCCGGTCGTGATTTCAGGCTTACGGATGTTGAAGGAAAGGTGGTCCATGAAATCCTCGCGTGATTTTGGTGCTTCGATGGAGGGTTGATTGTGGAGGTAATCTGGACATGCTCCGCGGATGTCGATTGGGGATATTTGCGCTGTGGCTTCGGCATTGTTCTGGTCGATAGCAGTGATCCTGATGCGGGTGTCGGGGTTGAAGGTCCCACCACTGCCACTCACCTTTTTTAAAATTTGGGTCGCGGTCTTGCTTTTAATGGGAACCCTCTTGTGGGAGGGGAGCCCATGGGTTCTGAATTTAACGGGTCAGGACTATCTGCGGCTCGTGGTGAGTGCGGTGTTGGGAATCACGCTGGCGGACACCATGATTGCATCGGCTTTAAATCGTCTGGGCGCGAGTTTGCAAGCTTTGGCGGACTGTGTCTATTCGCCGGTCATTGCATTCGTTGGCTTGGTGATGTTTGGGGAGTATTTGAGTGCTTGGGAAATGATGGGTGGAGCACTTGTGGTGTCGGGAGTTTTTGTTGGTGCTACGCGAACGGTTGAGATTAAAAAGCCGAATGATCTCTGGATAGGAATTCTTCTGGCAGCTGGTGCGCATATTATTATGGCGGTCGGTATTTTGATGGTGCGGGATCTCTTTCGGGAGCACTCTTTGGTTTGGGTTTCAACTTTCCGATTCGTAGTCGCGGGAGTTGTGATGCTTTTTTGGGGGGCTCTGGGAGGGAGAAAAAAGTTAAGGCATTTATTCCTTGGTTTTCGGACGCGGGAGACTTGGAAGTTTATGATTCCAATGTCGATTCTCGGACCATTTCTAGCGACCCTATTTTGGGTTGCTGGATTCAAGCATTTGAATGCCGGCCGGGCAGCTATTTTCAATCAACTTTCAACGGTCTTCATCGTGTTATTGGCGTATTTCATCTTAAAAGAGAAGTTCACGACACGGAAGATCGCCGGGGTCTTGCTCGCGATTGCTGGTTCATTAGTGGTTGCGATGCATTGAGGTGAAAATTACGGGGATAGTTGTCAGAGGAATCATTGCCTGATTGACTGACCTGGCTTTAACGATTTTTTACCCTCATGAAATTGACCTTCCTTCTCCTTAGTTTCCTTTTGTCCTCCGCTCTTGCCGATGATTGGCCACAGTGGTTTGGGCCGGAGCATGATGGTGTCTGGCGAGAGGCGGGGATTATTGATAAATTTCCAGTTGGTGGGCCGAAGGTCCTTTGGAGGACTCCTGTCAATCGTGGATACGCCGGACCATCGGTCGCCGGGGATCGTGTGTTTGTGATGGACCGTAAGGCTCTCGATACCCAAGAAGCGAAGGCAAAGGGAGCGCGAACTGGAGAGAAGCAGGGAAACGAGCGGCTTCTCTGTCTCAACGCAGTCACTGGGAAAGTGATTTGGGAGAAAGCCTATGATTGTCCTTACACCATGTCTTATTCAGCGGGGCCCCGAGTGACTCCCCTCGTCGATGGCGACCGCGTTTACACTTTTGGCGGAGAGGGTAATCTCATCTGCCGTGCGACCGAGGATGGCTCGAAGAAATGGGCTCACGATTTCAAAGAACTGTTTGGCGTAAAAACTCAGACTTGGGGATTTGCGGCTTCACCGCTTGTGCATGGCGATCTTTTGATCTGCCTTGCAAGCGGTGATGGAACGACGGCGGTGGCTTTCAATAAAGTTTCTGGAAAAGAGATTTGGCGATCTCTTTCGGCAAAGCAGCCCGGCTATTGCCCGCCCTGTATTGTTAAACATAAGGGACGTGATCTCCTCCTGATTTGGCATCCCGAAGCAATTAACGCGCTCGATCCCTTAAACGGAAAAATCTACTGGAGGGTACCGTGGAAGGTGCGCTACGGACTCACCATTACAGCGCCGCAGATGATTGATGATGAGCATCTTTTCTTGAGCAGTTTTTACAATGGATCGACGCTTCTCAAGCTAAAGGAAGATGAGTCTACTCCGGATATCGTGTATCGCACAGAACGCGCAAGCGAGAGAAAGACGACCCATCTGCATGGGATTATGAACACGCCGGTTCTGCGCGACGGCCATCTTTTTGGAGCCTGTAGCTATGGAGAATTTCGTTGTATGGAAGCGCTGTCTGGAAAACGGGTTTGGGAATCTCTCAAACCGATCGCGCTTGAGAAGCCCGTTCGCTGGGGGACTGTTTTTGTTACTCCTCATGAGGACCGCTATTTTCTCTTTACCGAAAAGGGGGATCTGGTCATCGCTAATCTCTCAGTGGAAGGCTACGAAGAAATTGATCGAGCCCACGTCATCAAACCTAATGGTCTCGATTTGAGGCAACGGGATATCGTTTGGTCACATCCTGCGTATGCCCGAAAGTGTGCCTTCATTCGTAATGATAGCGAAGTGATCTGTATTTCTCTAGCGAAGCCGCAGTGAGGAGAGGATCAATGATAAGGTTGATTTTGAGGTCATCCAAAAGCGGGATGTTTGGTGAATGTCTAATAACCAATAGTTTAGGAGCACATTTTTTGATTCAGGGACGATTTTCAGGATGAATTCTCTTTCTTCTCGTCTATTTGGATTATGGATATGCAATTTGGTAGAGATTTTGGGTAGGCAGGGCTGGAGCTTGGTTCTTTGACTGTGGAGGAAAAACTGATACGTCGCGGCATGATTCAAATTCGAAGAAGGCTTTGTCTTTTAAAAATCATCTGTTTCTCAGGTGTCGCAGGGTTATTAGCTTTCTCAAATTCAGGAAGGCCGGAGAAAGCCTTGCCTGTCTTCAAAGATGGTGAAGCGCAGATCGTGAAGCGCTTTGAAGATCCTGACTTTTGGATTCGCCATGATTTGTGGGTCGAAACAGAAAGCGATCTCGATAAGGATGGACGCCTGGACCGGGTTCATGTTGCCGTGACCCGCCCGCGCCAAACAGACACCGAGGACCTAAAGCTCCCGGTGGTTTACGTGACAAGCCCATATTTTGCAGGCACTGCTCCCGATGCCCAAGATACCATGTGGTCGCCACGTCAGGAACTGGGTGAAGAACCACCAAAAAGGACGAAAAGTAATCAGATAGAGAGAAAAGGTGAGCGGCCTATTATCTCAAAGAGTCATGCAAAAACTTGGGTGCCTCGCGGATATATCGTGGTGCATTCCTCTTCGCCGGGGACGGGGCTTTCACAAGGATGCCCTACAATTGGGGGAATAAATGAAGCTTTAGCTCCAAAAGCGGTCGTGCAGTGGCTCACCGGAAGGGCTTCCGGATTTACGACTCCTGATGGTCAGGAAAAAGTCGAGGCGTATTGGTCGACCGGGAAAGTGGGGATGACCGGAACTTCATTTAATGGGACTCTTCCACTTGCGGCTGCGACGACTGGAGTAGAGGGGCTTGAGGCGATTATTCCGATTGCACCAAATACTTCCTACTACCACTACTATCGCTCGAATGGGCTTGTGAGGCATCCTGGCGGCTTCATAGGGGAGGACATTGACTGCCTTTTCGATTTTGTTAATAGCGGAAATCCGGAGAAGCGGGAATTGTGCGATTGTGCGATTCGAGATGAGGAAATGATTAAGAGTTTTGATCGTAAAAATGGTGATTATAATGACTTCTGGGCAGGCCGGGATTACCTCAATCAATTGGATAATTTAAAGGCCGCCACCTTGATGGCTCACGCTTTCAACGATTGGAATGTGCAGCCGGAACATAGCGTTAGAATTTACGAGGCTTTGAAGAAGAAGGGCGTGCCAGTCCAGGCGTATTTTCATCAGGGCGGGCACGGTGGAGAGCCACCCCTGAAGCAGATGAATCGTTGGTTCACACGTTACCTTCATGGTGTGGTGAATGATGTCGAAAACGATCCCAAATCTTGGATCGTCCGTGAGGGAGCCAAGCGGGAAGAGCCGACTTCTTATCATGACTATCCGAATCCGGCAGCGCGGCCTGTCGAGTTTTTCCTAAGTCAGGGTGCTCCGGAGAAAGGGGGAATGAATATCCAAAAAGGAGAGAAACCGGGAAAGGAGACCTTGGTGGATAACTTTTCCTTTGATGGCATCTCGTTGGCAAAAGCGGAATGGACCAAGCATCGCTTGATTTATACGACTCCTATTCTAAAGCAACCTGTCCATCTTTCGGGGACCTCAACGATTAAAATTCGTTTAGCGAGTAGCAAGCCTGCTGCAAACCTTTCGGTGTGGATGGTTTCTCTTCCTTGGAATGATAAGAAGAAGGCTCTGATCACTGATAATATTATCACGCGTGGTTGGGCCGACCCGCAGAACTATCGTTCTATTCGGAAGGGCGAGCGACTGAAGCCGGGCAAATTTTACGATATGACTTTTGACCTGCAGCCGGATGATCAGGTGATTCCGGCTGGGCAGCAAATTGGGCTCATGATTTTCTCAAGCGATCGTGAGTTTACTTTGTGGCCTGACCCTGGAACCGAATTGACGGTCGATTTAGGTGCCACTTCAATTACCTTGCCGATTGTTGGTGGGCTTGATGGATGGAAGAAAAGCCAGACCGATAAAGTCGAGGAACCCAAGGAGGAGAAGGCCGAGGAGAAAAAGCCGTCTAATCCAACTGGCGGTCCCAACTCCGGGAGAATGTGGTTCAACTCAGATGATGAAGTCTTGCCACTCCGCTTTGATCATTGACCTTTATCAAGATTGCGAATCCACGATTCGTGGAGTGCAATGAGCTCTTGGACTCGTGCTGGTTTCTCTTCCGCATAGTCTGTTACTTCCGGATTTTCGTCGGTGAGATGATGGAGCGTATACCGCATTTCATTCTTCGGTTTGCCCTGCTTATTTCCGATCAATTTCCAATCACCTTTCCGTACGGCCCAGCTATTCCTCCATTGAAAATGAAGGACTTTGTGAGCGGTGGGTGCCCCTGCCGAATTAATGACAGGTTGGAGGCTGTGGCCATCTAGGACAACATCTGGCTTTTTAATTCCACACCATTCCAGCAAACTTGGATACCAGTCCATGATCGTAATGATCTGATCTCGAACGATGCCTTTCGGCAATTTAGCAGGCCAACTGACAACGGCGGGAACACGGATGCCGCCCTCGAGGAAAGTTCCTTTGGAGCCGATCCATCTTCCGGTGTTGCCGCCGCCACCATGGGCGAGATAGTAGTGTCCCTTGGGATGGCCACTAGCATGGTCGTCGTATCGAATTTTCAAGCCATCTTCGGTTGAGTGACCGTTATCACTTTGAAAAATGACGATGGTATTTTCAGCCAGACCAAGTTCAGACAACTTCTCTAAAACTTGCCCGATATAATGATCGGTTGTGGTAATCATAGCGGCGTAGGACCGCCGTGGCATATCCAGTTTCTGGTAGATGGCGGTATGCTCGGGAAGAGCTTGCTCGGGATAATGAGGAATATTGAAACCTAGATAGAGAAGGAAAGGGGTCTCGCGGTTTTTTTCGATAAAGGACAATGCTCGATTGGTGATTAACTCGGGAAAGTAGCTTCCTTTTTTAAATACCTCGGTCGTCCCCTCATAGAGATCATGATATCCCTTACCGTGGAGGAAGTAGTGGTTGTAGTTGTCAATGAAGCCATTACGAATGCCGAAAAATTCATCGAAGCCTTGCTTCATTGGTCCGTGATTACGATGTGAGCCGACATGCCATTTCCCAAACAAGGCCGTCCGATAGCCGCTTTCTTTAAAAGCCTCAGCAAAGGTTACTTCATCCAGGGACATGTTAAGGCCGTCAGGACCATTCATGTTTCCTTGGGTCCAGTTATTGATCCCTGAGCGTTGCGGATGACGACCTGTCAAGAATGCGGCACGCGAGGGGCAACAAACGGTATGCGCATAAGCTTGGGTGAAGCGGACTCCGTTCTTCGCAAGCCGGTCTATGTTTGGGGTGTAGAGATCTTTTGATCCATAACAACCGGCATCAAGAGTGCCCTGATCGTCGGTATAAAGAATAATCACATTTGGTTTTTGGATTTGGTTGGCAAACGCAAGTGAGAACCACAATCCGGATATTAAGAGCGCTATTGCGGTGAACCATTTGTGAGTTGGGACGCAAGCGGAGAGGAAAAGAATGGCGGGAACAATTCATCTGCCGAAATTGTAGAGTTTTGTTTCATGCGGCCACTATCTTTTTTGATAGGTCGATCCGGCTCGAGGGAGACCAGAGGCCTCTGCCATCTTGACATGATCAAAACATCGTGAAGGGTAACAGGCGACAACTAGTCAACTTCGAGATCTCATCATGTCTTCCAAATTTTCTTCGACCTGTAGTATTCTTCTTTCTGTGACCTCCGTAGCGTGGGGAGGGAATTGGGCTCACTGGAGGGGGCCTGCCGGGAATGGTTCTTCGCCTGATGCCAAGCCGCCAATCGAGTGGAGCGAGACCAAGAATGTAAAATGGAAAGTTCCGGTACCGGGGCGTGGCTCGGGCTCCCCGGTGATTTGGGAAAACAAGGTCTTTGTCATTTCCGGGGTGTCAGCGAAAGGAGGCCGTGGGTTTGACGGAGAACGCCTCTCGAAGTTGGCCTTCAAACTTTTTTGTTTTGACCGGGATACTGGAAAAATTCTCTGGGAAAAGACCGCTATTACTGCGACGCCCCACCAAGGAACCCACTCGACGAATGGTTTTGCTTCCGCCTCACCTTGCACGAATGGCAAGCATGTTTATGCGCACTTCGGTTCTCGCGGGCTTTACTGCTACACCATGGATGGTGAGCTTGTTTGGAAGCGTGATGACTTTGGAAAGATGGACACTCGTAACGCTTTTGGTGAGGGGAGTTCTCCAACTCTTGAAGGCAACAAGATCCTTGTGCCATGGGACCATGAAGGGCCTTCTTCCCTTTATGCTCTCAATTGCCTCACTGGCAAAACGATTTGGCAGACTAAGCGGGACGAGCCGACCAACTGGTGCACCCCTTTTGTCGTCGAGCATCGTGGTGCCAAGCAAGTCGTGATGAATGGTCAGACCTGTATTCGTGGTTATGAGCTCGAAACCGGCAAGGAACTATGGCGCATTGCTGGGAAAGCCCAAAGGCCGGTCACTTCTGCGGTAGCTATCAATGATCTCGCTATCGTGGCCAGTGGCTTCCGTGGATCCTACGGTGGGGCGTTTCGTCTCGGCGGAAGGGGTGACCTTGAAGGTACCCAGAATGTCGCGTGGAGTTGGGAGAAAAATACGCCCGATCTTGCTTCGCCTCTTTTGTCTGGAAAGCTTCTCTATATGCATAAGGCCAAGTCGGCTTCACTTTCTTGTGTGAATCCTCTTACTGGTGATGCCTACTACACAGCGGCAAGAATTCCAGGCCTCTCTACTCTCTATGCTTCTCCGGTCTCTGCGAACGGACATGTTTATATCACCGGGCGAAGTGGAACGACTGTGGTCATTAAAGACGGTAAAAAGCTCGAGATCATTTCTACCAATTCACTAGATGAAGGAGTCGACGCAACTCTAGCTCCGGTCGATAATCAGTTGTTCATCCGGAGTGAGCGCCATCTGTTCTGCATTGAAGACTCGAATTAGGGGGCGAGCCGTTTCTGCACGAGTCATTAAGCCCTGGCCGGAGGGGAAAGACACTCCACCCATCTTTTAAATAATGAGTGGAGTAGAATATTTTTTATTCCGATTTTGAACCTTTTAGTAACTTAAAGAGGTCGGAATCAGTCGAGAGGATGACGGTTGTTTTTTCGTCGAGAATCTTGTCGTAGGCTTCTAACGTTTTTACAAATACGTAAAATCCCTCCCGCTCGGGAGTTCCGCCATAGGCTTCGGCGTAGATCCGGGTCGATTCGGCATCTGCTTCGCCAAGAATTGACTGAATTTTTAAATATGCTTCCGATTCGATCCGCTTCACCTCCCTTTCCATTTTACCCATAGTCCGAGCCGCTTCGCCTGCTCCTTCGGAACGGAAGCGCTCGGCAATCTGCTGGCGTTCGGAAATCATCTGTTCATAGATCTGCGGTGCTACGGATTGGTTGTAGTTAATTCTCTTGAAACGAAGGTCGAGGAGGTTGATTCCAATGTCCTCCAGCTTCGTTTTGGCGATCTCGTAAACATTCTTTTCGATAGTCCGGCGTCCGATTTTGATGGGTTCAAAGTCGGCTTCTTTTTCGGTCTGCAAATCAGTTCTTTCTGGTTTGCGGTCTTTAGTGGATCGTACGACCTCAAGGAGATCGTGTTTGGCGACCGCATTTCGAGTTTCTGACCCCAGAATATCGTCGAGACGTGACAGGGCACTACGTTCATCCCGTAAGGTCTTGAAATAGAGGAGAGGTTTAGAAATTTCCCAACGGGCAAAGGTATCAACCTGAATATAGGTCTTGTCTCGGGTCGGCATTTGCGCGCTCTCGCCATCCCAAGCCAGAACACGCTTTTCGATCACGTTGACCTTGACGATGAAGGGTAACTTGAAATGCAACCCAGCTTCTGTTATAGGATCTCCGATCGGCGCTCCAAACTGTGTTAGGATGACCTGTTGATCCTCTCTGACGGTATAAATTGTTCCACCAACAAGGAGCAAAACGATGAGAACCAGTGCTACTATTATAAATCCAAATGCTTTATTCATCGGGCGCCTCCTTTTCCATTTAATGCGTTGTTAAGGTCAAGAATGGGCAGTGGTTTACTGGCCTCTCCATCCATAATAAATTTGCTTTTAAGCCGGGGTAGAACATCCTTTATTTTTTCCAGGTAGAGTCGCTGACGGGTAATCTCCGGTGCCTTTTGGTATTCTGTGAAGAGAGCCAAGAAGCGCTCCGCGTCACCAGTGGCTTCGTTGACCCGCTGAAGTTTTTCACCTTCGGCGGCACTGATTTTTTGATCCGCTTCACCTTCGCCTTTTGGAACAGCCTTATTATAAAGTCCCTTTGCGACGTTGATTTGTTTGGCTTTGTCCTGTTGCGCTTGGTTCACCTCGTTAAAGGATGACTGCACCTGCCGTGGTGGGTTTACGTTTTTTAGTTGTAGCTGATCAATCTTTAAGCCGAGGCCATAAGAGTCTACGAGTTCCTGAAGCTTGAGTAGGGCGTCGGTTGCGATCGCCTCACGGCCAATCGTAATGACCTCGTCGACTGTGCGATCACCAACCACTTCCCTCATCACTGATTCCGAAGCATCTCGCATCGTCTCTTCGGGATCACGAACTTTGAAAAGATACGCTTCTGGGTCACTGATACGATACTGGATGACCCACTCTACAGAAGCGGCATTTTTGTCACCCGTGATCATCGATTGTTCCTCGTAGTGTTCTTGGGGGCGGGTTTGGAAGGGATTCGTGGATCCTTTGGTTCCATATCCAAACTCCATCTTCAGGCGACGCTCAACAGGAATGATCTCTTTCGTTTCAAACCAGAAGGGTAATTTGAAGTTCAGACCAGGTTCTTCCGTTCGATTGTATTTTCCGAAGCGTAAGACGACTGCTTGTGAATCAGTTGGGACTGTGAAGTAACTGGTAAATACTCCTGCAAGCACGATGATTGCGGCAATTATTGGGGCACGTAGGGGCGCCAGCTTTTTTAAAGCCTCCTGTGCGGCGTCTGCATCAATTTTTATTTCTGACATGTGCCCATACTCTCATGGTTGAACTGCGGGCAAGCAATGAGAATTTTGGTTTGTTTCTAACTTACTATCACTTTCCGTCCTTTGGTCTCTGCTGATTGGTGAGCTCAACGATCATCGGGAGGTGGTCTGATAAGATCCAGGTTGTGTCGTCAGCAATGATCTCCGCGCGGGTTACTCGCTTGGCGAGAGAAGGGCTGGCAAATACATAGTCGAGGCGTCGCGCTTCCCCGTGGTCGCCCAGTTTTTGAATTTTTGTCGGGAAGCTTCCGGTAAAGCGGTATCCAGATTTGCGTTTTGAGTGCTCCAGATCGATCAGCCCAGCAGCGGTAAACTTCCTAATCACGGAGTAGTCCAACTTGCCATCTCGCAGATTTTTTTCTTTATGTTTGGTGTCGCGAGCCGCGAAGAAGGGCTCGAGGCTAGTCTTCATATAGTGTCTTTCATCGTTGGTAGAGAAGGTGTTAAAATCACCAACCAAGGCAACTTGTGCGTCCTTTGGAAGTTTCGCGATATCTGCCAAAATAAGGTCGGCTTCGCGCCCGCGTATCTCCCAGTTGCTTGGGTGGAGGTGGATCACGTAGTAGTAGGCTCCCTTGATGCGTGCGCGTAGCAAGCCGTGATGGAAGCCCTCGCGGAAACGGCGGACTTCCTCGATCGGGAAGCGCGAGGTAATTCCGGTAGGGAACCCACTTTCTTTGAGAATCGCCGTATGAGGATGTCTCCAAGCTGCGGCGTCGGCCTTCAATTTATCTGCGGTGTATCCATTCAGCTCCTGTAGCGAGACAAGATCTGGGTTTTGAGCCTTCATCCAATTTAGGAAGTTCTTCTTACGCTCTGGGACTTTGGTGAAGCCATACCACACATTATAGGAAAGGACCCGTAAGTGATTGCTAGCGCAGGTTGAACTGATGGGGATGAGTCGCGAGAAATAAGAGGAGGAAAAACTTGGGCATCAGACAGGACAATACGACAAGTAAGACGGAAGATCTATCGAAAGGAATCGTTGATTGGTAACGACAAGAGGCGCCCTTTAAAGGGGGGCAATAAATCGGTTTTGGAATGATCTGGCTGGGGAAGAGAGGGGGATTTTCTTTTGTGGAAGGCGCTTGTCTTAGCTAACTGCCCTTATCAGATTTTGTTTTTTTCACCGGCTTGCCGTCACGGCCAACCGCTTCGGGGTAACGGTCCAGAATCGCCTGTAAGCGTTTCACTTCAGCCGGTTTTCCCATGGCTATATTCTTTGTCTCGAGAGGATCTTCTCGGTAGTCGTAAAGTTCGATTTCTGCTGACTTACGCGGGGCACCGGGTTGTTTCCATTCTACGAGACGGAATCTTTCGGTGCGGATGGCGCGGCCCATTTTTCTTTTGGGATAAGCATGGAATGCATGGTCGCGAACTCGTGCAGCAGGATTTTTCAGCACAGGCACGAGGCTCACGCCATCAATTGGCTGTGGCCCTGCCGGTGCGGGAAGACCGGCCAACTCGGCCAGAGTCGGGAAAATGTCTACGCTCTCCGCCAATTGGCGGGTCGAGGAATTTGGTTGGGTCACGCCAGGGGCGGAGATCAGGATCGGAATACGATTGGCCTGCTCGTAGTTGGTATGCTTTGTCCAGATCCCGAGATCACCGAGATGAAAACCGTGGTCGCCCCAGAGGATCACGATGGTGTCATCAGCTAAATTGAGACGCTCAAGTGCGTCGGTCACCCTCCCAATCTGGGCGTCGACGTAGCTGGTGCTGGCGTAGTAACCGTGGATGAGTTTGCGGGCCAGTTCCTTGGTGATCTGTGCGGGATCGTTTTTGTCGGGAACCGGGAAGTAGTTCCGGATTTCTCCACCGCGCTTTTGAGCCACTTTGGGTGAGCTTTCCGGGAGATCAGAGTTCTCTGCCAGTTTGAATTTTTTAGGATCATACAGGTCCCAATATTTTTTGGGTGCTGAGAACGGTAAATGGGGCCGCGCAAAACCTGCGACGATAAAGAACGGCTCCTGCCTTTGCTTCGCTGCCTGAAGACGCTTGACGGTCTCCGTGGCGACGCGACCGTCGGCGTAGGCGTCGTCCTCGACATCGGGGGATTCAAAAGCGGCTCCTCGCGGAAGCTTGTTCATTCCTCCCGGGGGAGATGGTTGGTTTTGAAACATGGCCTCCTCGCGAGTCAATCCGTCTTCCGGCTTCGATGCAGGATCGACGTATTCGATGACCTTTTCCTTGAAGTGGGGGACTGAGAACGATTCCGGATCACCCTTGTTCCCATGGCCGATGTGATAGACCTTCCCAAGAGACTCGGTCCGATAGCCATGCTTCGCAAAATGCTGTGGTATGGTAACGGCGGTCGGCCAAGTTTTTCTCAGATGGCTCCCTAGACCGTAGAGACCGGTCGAAGTGGAATGAGAGCCAAGCATCAATGTGAATCGTGATGGTGCGCAAACAGCCTGATTGCAATACGCAAGATCAAAGCGCATCCCGCGGGCCGATAGCTTGTCCATGTGAGGTGTTTTCGCCAGCGGATCGCCATGACACCCCATGATGGGTTTCAGGTCATCGACCAAGATGAGTAGCACGTTCGGTTTCTCCCCGGCTTGAAGCATCGAGCCAAACAGGCTCATAAAAAGAAACCAACCGTGAACCAAACGCCAATCCACAAGGGGAGGGGTAATTTGGTAAGAGCTGACTAGTTTCGATTCATGGTTGGTTTTGCTCATCATATGTAAGGCTTCTCGCTGGTTTGTGTTATCACGATGAAGTAAGGGCGAAATTTAGACAAGCCTCCCGCTCCTAAGTATCAAAGGTCCCAAGGAGTCTTGTAGGATTTAGGCTGTTTTTCGATTCTGTTAACCTTCTCGATCTTACAATTTCTGGAAGAATAAAAGAGATCATCAATCGCCTTGATTGACTTGGGAATGGCCATGCGTATAAAGCTCCGATGAGTTTGCGAAACAGAATTACGATCGGCCTACTTTTTCTGGGCTCTATTTTGGGCGTGGCCAAGGCAGCGCAGAAGCCCAACATCCTCTGGATTACCAGCGAGGATAATGGGGTTTCTTGGATCAGCTGTTACGGCGGGAAAAACACTAAGACTCCGGCGATTGATCAATTGGCCAAGGAGGGGTTTCGCTACCTTTATTGCTTTGATAACGCGGCGGTTTGCGCCCCGACACGTTCTTGTTGGATTACGGGAATGTATGGAATTTCTAATGGGACTCAGCCGATGCGGAGCCGGAATGAGATTCCGCATGACAAAATCCCATACTACCCCGATCTTTTGAAAAAGGCTGGATATCACACCTCGAATCCTGGGAAGACCGACTACAATATTGGGGGCCGGGATGACTATGCAGCTTGGGACTTGGGGAAACAGGGAGGCAGGAAAAAGCGCGTCGCTTATGGTTGGCAGGCCCGAAAAAAGGGGCAGCCGTTTTTCTGTGTCTACAATACCACCACCAGTCACGAGAGTAAGGCGCACGGCGCTGCGAATCAGTTGAAGAATGACCCAGAGAAAATGTCCCTATTTTCTTATCATCCTGATCTTCCCGTAATTCGGAAAAACTACGCAAAATATGCCGATGCGGTGGAGCGAATGGATGGCGACGTTGCTAAATGCATCGCGGCCCTGAAAAAGGATGGGCTCTATGAGGATACGATCATCATTTATAATTCCGACCACGGTGGGGTTATGGCGCGAAGTAAACGTTTTCTCTATTCCAGCGGAGTTCATTGTCCGCTGATCGTGCGCATCCCTGAGAAATACAAAGATCTCTATCCCGCCGATAAACCCGGGTCGACGGTGGAGCGCCTTGTGAGCTTCGTAGACATGCCTAAGACCTGGTTGAGCCTCGCTGGCGCGGAAATCCCCTCAAGCTTTCAGGGCCAAGTCTTTTTTGGGAAAGGGGCGGAGGCTGAGCCGAAGCATCACTTGGGATTCCGCGAGCGTGCCGACGAGCGTCTTGATCACGTTCGCCTGATGCGTGACAAGCGATTTGCGTATCACAAAAATTACATGCCCTATGCGCCTGCCGGCCAGCATCTGGCGTATCTCTGGAAGGCTCCTGCGACGCCTGCCTGGGAAAAGCATCACCGCGAGGGCAAGACTGATGAGGTGACCGGGCGATTTTTCCGTCCCCGCGTATCCGAGGAGCTTTACGACAACGAGAGCGATTTTGATAATGTTAAAAACTTAATCAATGAACCAAAGCATCAGGCCAAAATCGCCGAACTGAAAGCGGCGCTGCGTAAAAAACAGCTCGAGCTTTTTGATTCCGGACTTCTTCCTGAAGCAATGCGGATGCGCCGTGCTTCAGAAAATGGCATCACGATCTATGAGATGGTGCGTAATAAGACACTCTATCCTTTAGAGGCGTATCTCAACGCATCTGATAAGGCCTTGGCTCGTGATGCAAAGAATCTTGATGATTTTGTAAAGGCAATGAGCCATCAGGATGAAGGAATACGGTGGTGGGCGATGGTGGGTCTTCATTTGCTCGAGAAAGATGCGATCTCTGCCAAGGTAATTCTGAAGAGTGCTCTCAAGGACGACTGTCACGAAGTGCGTATGATGGCGGCTTGGAGTCTGGTTAAGCTGGGTGATTCCGATTATGCTCTAGCTTGCCTGAAGGATCTTCTTTTCAATACGACCAAGAACGAAATGATGCTCCACAACATCCTCGATTGGATGGGGGAGCCGGTCTTTCCGCTGGTGAAAGAGCATCTCGCCAAGGGCGGAAGCAAGAAGGGGAAATACGGGATCAGCATCCTTGGCAGAGTGGGGGAATTGCAGGGTTGGTAATAACGCCTTTATTAAAAGGTTTCCAATAAGAAGAGAAAAAGCCGGATCGTGTTTTACGATCCGGCTTTTGAGAGATTTATTTTGCTAGGTTCTAATAAAGCCAGCGTTTGAAGACGAGGCTACTCCTCAGCAACACGGACGCGATAGAAGAATTTGGCGTTGTCTGCTGCCGCGCCGGGATCGGTGAATGATTGGATCTCGGACTGAGCGACTAGAGAATCATTGATTTCTAACCATCCCCCAGGTTCTCCAGACGAGCGTAGCGTGGTGCTGCGGTCAACGGCATAGATGAGTCCGACCTTTGCTTGGAAGCTGAAGGTTACGTTGTTGTTGTCCGGATCGACCGATAGTTCGGTAATAATAAGGTCCTGATTCGCTCCGGGGATTACATCCACCTTAGCATAATCAAGACTTGCCCAACGAGAGCTTCCGGTGGAAGTGCTTCGAACCTCTACATAGTGATCAAAACCGGGTCCAAGTTCTGCGGTGCCTCCTAAATCATCAACGGTGAATTCCCAGCTCTGAGCGGCGCTAAAATCTGCTTCGGAGTGGGGTTGCATTTCCCCAATCTGTTTGCCATCAACAAAGAAGGTGAGATCATAACCCGACTCAACCGCTGGATCTGACTCGCTTAGATTGTAAAAATCGACCGTAAAGGTGAAGGCGTCGCTTGGGCCAACCGATCTTGGAACATTAAAGTGCCATCGCATATTGGGATCACCATTGGTCAAGGCCCTATCGAAGTAGCTTTCATTGGCTTCCACTTCGCCGACAGGAGTGTAATCACCGCCATCAACAACTGTGTTGTAACTGCCTGCAAAGTAGAAATCATCATCAATATCCCGTGTAGAACCATTTCCGCCAGTATTAGCAGGATTTCCTGGCAAGAAATCCTCCCCGGATTCTTGGACCCCCGAAGCGAAAAAATTGGTGCCATTAAAGAAAGCAAGATCGTTTAGACTGGCATTACCATCGCCGTCCTGGGTTTCATCATCAGTTCCGATGAACCATAAAGTATTTTCATCGTTGAAAGGCTCAAAAATCCGGGCACCAAGGCGAACGATCGTAGATTCTCCATCGGAGGTGTCGTTGGAAGTCACCGCTAAGATAGCCGAAACACTTTCTGCGATCTCTCCGGGCGTTACGGTTATCTCGATTTGCGATTCAGTTCCAGGCGCCAGGGTAAGAGGCAGATTTGGGGCAATGATAGTAAAAGCGTCGGGACGCTCTCCTTCAAGGGTTAGCTCAGTGATGACTAGATTCTGTGCTACGCCAGAATTTGTGAAAACGATTGTTTCGGTGGCGGTTTCTCCCCCCAACGGAATATCACCAAAGTTGACGGCTGTTGCTACGGAAATGTTCGGATCATCCTCAACTTTGGGTTCGGATGAAACTTCCAACTGGACATAGTCAAGGCTGCTCCAGCGGGCGCTGCCGGTGGGAGTGCTCCTAACTTCGACGTAGTGATCAAATCCTGAACCAACCTTCTCGATGCCACCCAATTCATCTAAGCCAAAGTCCCAGCTTTGAGCTGAGGATAGATCGATATCCATATGGGGTTGCATTTCCCCAATCTGTTTACCATCGACCCAGAAAGTAAGATCGTAACTTGAGATGTCTCCGGCGTTTGTTTCGTTCAAATTATAAAAATCTATCGTAAAGGTGAAGTTGTCATCTGGAGTTACGGTTTCGGGAACATTGAAATGCCAACGCATATTAGGATCTCCAGCGGTTAGGGCGCGATCGTAGAAGGATTCATTTTCCGAGACGGCCCCGACTGGCTCGTAGCCGCCATCACCGGCTGCCGTTGTATAAACTCCAGCGAAGTAATAATCATCATCAACATCACGGGCATCATCATCCCCTAATCCGCCTGCATTGGCTGGGTTGCCGGGGAGATCTTGTTCACCGCTTTCACGAACTCCTGAGACGTTAAAGTCTACTCCGTTTAGCGTAGCCGGATCGTCGAGAGTGGTGTCACCGTTGCCATCTTGTGAGTTATCATCAATTCCAAGGTTCCAAATAACCGCAGCAGAGGCAGAATAGGAGAAAATACTCATGCCAACAACGAGCCAAATTTGTTTAATAGACATCCTGCAAGAATGCCGATTAATTTTTTAGAGACAAGTAAAATATGAGTTTTGATTAGGGCTTGGAGAGCGTTTGTTGGGACAAAAGTTTTGCCTGCTGAGCCCGTTTTGAGGGCTGTAGTATCGGTGGTTTGCTTTATCGATGTGTACAAAAATCAAGGAGGCTCTCATGAACCTCCTCGATGGAAAAATGCTTTGATGTTGAAGACGTTTACGGTGTCACCCGCTGTAATCGCCTTAGGATCGGCGTCTTAGGAAGAGAAAGCTAACTGTTCCAAGAAGAAGCAAGCTCGATGATGGCTCAGGAATGGCATTTTCGTTAGCCTCAAGTTGGGCGTAGTCAAGGCTGGCCCAGCGGGAACTGCCGACTGGGCTAGTCCTAATTTCTAGGTAGTGATCGAATCCAGGGCCTTGCTCTGCGGCCCCGCCCAGGTCACTGAGCGCGAAATCCCAGCTCTGATTGGCACTGAGGTCAGCGTCGGAGTGGGGTTGCATGTTGCCCACCTGATTGCCATCAACCCAAAATGTCATGTCATAACCTGAAGTGTCCCCGGCAGTTGCTTCGTTAAGATTATAAAAATCGACCGTGAAGGTAAGCGTGTCACTTGCCCCCACTGTTTCAGGGACATTAAAGTGCCAACGCATATTAGGATCCCCATTAGTGAGCGCGCGGTCGTAATATGATTCGCTAGTTAAGACGGTTCCCACTGGCGTATAGTCTCCAGCCGCAGTGGTATAAACACCGGCGAAATAGTAATCATCATCGATATCACGTGTCCCACCAGATCCTCCAGTGTTGGCTGGGTTGCCTGGAAGAGCGTCTTGTCCCTTTTCTTGAACTCCCGAGACGTTGAATGGTGCCCCGTTGAGAGTGGCAGCGTCGCCGAGAGTGGCGTCGCCGTTGCCGTCTTGAGTTTGGTCATCGGCTCCAATGCTCCAGAGGACTGCGCCATGAGCTGGGATCGCCAGCAGGCATAAAAATGCTGAACTTTTTGAATTCATAAGATACGACCCTTACCTAATTTAGTATCTGGACTCAACTGAAAACTACACATTTTTCGGTTTTATAAAAATTGAGCGTTGTGGGGAAAATCTAAAGTTGCTTCCCTTAAGTCGATGAGGCCGATTGTTTCAATCATTTTCTCCATGATCGTCGTGGTTGGGCTGATCTTTTTCTTTTTAAGAAAAAGCGACCGTAAGGATGTTCCGGGAGATCAAATTTCCGAGCGAATTCCAGCGCTTGTGGCCAGCGAAGAGCTAATTTTGGAACTCACAAAGGGGCTGAAAGAAATCACCCAGGACTTGAAAAATTTCAGCGAACCAACTTCAGCTTCATTTTCCTTGAAAAAACTAGCGATTGAGTGGTCCAGCGACGTCGATTTTTTTGATAGTGCTTCACTAAAGATCGTGAAGGGGGAGTTTTTGTCTGAGAAGCATGACAATTATATGGCTGAGGTCGCATTTCATGCGGTAATTCGGACTGACAGTAAAAAATGGAAAGAGAACTCCTCTTCTTATCGGGTCCAATGGTCTAGGAAAGAGGGGAAATATGAAATGGCTGATTGGACCCTGATTCGCGAAGTTGATAAGCCAGAGATATCTCGCAAATATTTTCGTGATCGCTTGGTCGAAGCATTGCCTGATCTCTCGACACGTCGTCGCCTCACTCAATCTGAACATCGGCGAGCGTTGAGTTATCATTACAGTACTAATAAAAAAATGGTGCCCACGCAGGACTTTGAACCCATTGCAATGGTGTTTAAGCCAGCGGTTTCGGTGGTCGACGTTGATAACGACGGGTGGGACGATATTTATATCATGGTTCGTCTGGGTAAAAATTTGTTCCTCCACAATCAAGGTGATGGAACTTTTGTGGAAAAGGCTTCTGCGCTTGAGCTTTCTTTCCCCGGCAATTCCACCTGCGGAATCTTTGCGGATTTTGACAACGATGGAGATGCAGATCTGATGCTCGGAAGGAGCATCGAGCGAATGACTTATCTCGAGAATGCCGAAGGTTGGTTTCGGATCGTTGAACAGAAAAAGACGGAGTTTCCTTTTTTAGCGACTTCTCTGGCTGCTGCAGATTATGACGGAGACGGTCTACTTGATCTTTATGTAACGACCTATCGGAGGGGAAATTTGACCGGGAGTATCCCTGGGTTTGTCGGAGAGGAAGGAACAGATTGGTGTGCGAAATATCTAAGCGCCAAGGAGGCAAGGATCTTCCGGGGAAAGTATCAAGAATCTCGTAAAGAAACTCACGGGGGTTATCTCAATCAAACGGGTCCGCCTAATTGGCTTCTCAAAAATATGGGGAACGGCCAGTTCGAAAGAGTTCATTCGGACTCCTCAATTAGTAGCTGGAAAAATTCCCTTCAAGGAACGTGGGGGGATTTTGATGAAGACGGAGACCCTGACCTCGTGGTGGCAAACGACTGGGCTGTAGATCATCTTTTTCGCAATGATGGGAAAGAAGGCTTCGTCGATATCGCTTCTGAAACTGGCTTAGACCTAATGGGTTTTGGGATGGGTGCGTGCTGGGGGGACTACGATGGCGACGGGAAAGACGATCTCTTTGTCACCAATATGTTTAGCAAAGCTGGGCAGCGAGTTTTAGGCGATTTCGCTGAGGTTGACCCCCGCTTTGTTGAGGCAGCATCGGGTAATTTTCTTTACCGTCAGAATAAGGGGAAGTTCGAACAACTTGCAGGATATGGAGGATCAACGATCTCCGTTGCTAAATCTGGTTGGTCCTGGGGTGGCCAATTTGTTGATATTGATAACGATCGGGATCTCGATATTCACGTCTTGAGTGGTTATTTTACCGCTCCGCGTTCTTTTGAATCGGATATTGATTTGTGAAGTAATCTTTGGCGCACGGTCGTGCGGCAAGATGAAAATATTGGAGGGGAAATCAGTCAATCGGAAGCTTGGGATCGCGACCCTCAAACCGGGATCGTCGATAACTTAGTGGACGCCCGTGTCGAAGCGGGTGATGAAATGGTGGACGGTAAACTTCGGGTCCACTCGCTGAGTGGGCACGAGCGAAATAAGCTTTATCTAAATGATGGAACTGGTTCGAACTTTTCAGACCAGTCAGGACTCTCTGGCTTGGATGATGAATCCGATGGACGGGCGTTTGCCATTTTTGATTATGACCGGGACGGTTGGAGTGACATCGTTTCAGTCAATGCCATGAACCCGCTGACACGGCTCTTTCGAAATGAAATGGGTGATGAAGATCGGAGCGGTAACTTTATAGCCCTTTCTTTCAGGGGAGGTAATCGAACTGCTGCCGCATCAGATTGGAGCAATCGTGATGGATACGGCGCCCGGGTTGAACTTAAAAAGGGAGCCGAGAGGATCGAGAGAGAGCACCGATGTGGGCAGGGCTACGGTTCACAAAATAGCGCTGTCATGATCGTCGGATTGGGCGATTGGGAAGAGGTTGATGAGGTGATTGTGAGTTGGCCGTCTGGAAGGCAATCCACCGTCAGTCGGGTCAAGCAAGGAGAGTGGCTGACTGTCGACGAGCGGGGGGGCGAGGAGCGTAAACCCTACCGCCGGGATGTGAAATCAAAACAGAAGTCTCTCCCGGGCAAGGCAGTCTTCCCACTCGGGCATCAATCCAAAGCTCGTTTGACGGTTTGGAAGGGAATGGCCACGTGGTGTCCCGCTTGCGCCCGTTACCACCCTTATTTCGAGCATCTCAAAGCGATGACTCAGGGACTTGATGTGGAATTCCGTGGCTTTCCTCTCGATGAAACTGAGGACCGTGAAGCATTAGTTGCTTATCAAAATAATCATAATCTCCCGTATGATTTACAAACGGACCTCTCGATGTTGGACCGTAAAAAAGCAGAGGTGTTTCTTGAGCGTTGGATCGGAGCGGCTGAGCTACCGTATCCTACTTCTGTCGTAACGAA
>CASICJ010000033.1 GCA_949373085.1 uncultured Verrucomicrobiales bacterium | reverse complement strand
GCTTCTTTGTCGTGGATTAGGGGGATCTTTGGAACTCCCGCGCGACATCCCCATCATAGCCACCGTAGTCCGTCTCAGACCACTGGCACGGTGATTCCAGAAATAGCTCGACCCAGTCTTGCGATAATCCTCGTGATCAGCCGGGCACTGAAAAACCTCAGGCCCATCGACATAGGGACTGAGGACTTCTTCCAGAACGTTGTTACCACCAGAATGGGACTTTCTCCCCATTTTGATCCTTGGGAAAAAGTTGCCATTTTCCGCAAGATAACTTTCGAGAGCAATACCCAAGCCACGCAACCTTGAAACGCATTTCCCTGATTGAGCTGTCGATTTCATTCCCCTGAAAATGGGTATTCCCACACCTGCAAGCGCAATCATAATTCCCACTACTATTACCAATTCTGTTATCGTGAAACCACGTCTCATAGCCCTACCTTTGGCTTGGCAAAGCCCTGAACAATCTCACCAACCGCATCCATAAAAGGAAGGAGAGACATTTTAATGTCAGCGGAGGCATTTTGGTAATAGGAACTAAACCCCTTGCTAATCACCACGTTTAAAATCTCAGGGTCCTCTCCCTTTAGGCGCGCAAGGGCCTCAGCACCTTTCCCATCCGTCATATCCTGAACTGACCTTTCCACCATTTTTTGCCGCTCTTCGGAAGGCATCTCGTCAAATGATTTCATGAGCCTCTCCATGTTCTCGTTGAAGATCAAATCAACAAATTGGATCTTTTCAGCCTTGGAAAAGCGGAAAAACATTTCGATGACATCACCCTGCTCGTCAAGCTGCTTTCTCTGCCTCAAATCAAGCCGGTTGAGCGTCCCAGCAATTTCGTCGATGGTCTCCATGCGCTGATCGCTTCTAACTTCCGAATAGTCTGTTATTTCCCCGACTGACCAATCCTCGAACTCGGCCTGGCCAATCATACCTACCACTTTTTCCGGGGTCGCTTTTCTAGCACCACTCAAGCTTGTCACCCCCCACACCACGGCCCAAATTAAGCCCAACACGATTGTGCCTCGAAGCAGTATTCCCATGTTCATTCCATGGGGATCGTAACCCCATTCTCTACGTGCGCAAACAATCATCGAAGATCTCTACTTACGAAAGGCGGACCTAAGCTCCGAGAAGCTGGTCACACGTAACAAGAGCACCCCAATCCCGTAAATAGTTGCTCCAAAGCCTACCAATATTAACGTCGAAATCGCTTTTGACCATGGCCCTGCATCAATCCAGCCAACCATCAGCGCCTTCGCCCCCAACAATCCGAGCAGCCATCACCAGACTAGCGCTCACCATTCCCCGAAGCCGGCGCCAATTCTCTGCACTTCAAGGTCACAAATTCCTCGCAAGCCAATCCAAAGTAAAACTACATTCACCCAAGCCGCGATCGAGGTCGCAATCGCGATCCCAACATGCCCAAAGAAGGGGAAATAGAACCAAGCTGAATACAATATTCACAATTACCGTAATCCCAGCCATCCACATCGGAGACTTAGTATTCTCCCGCGCGAAGTATCCTGGCTGCAGTACTTTGATCAAGACATACCCCGGTAATCCTATCGCGAAAGCTCCTAGCGCCCGACCGGTTTGAAAGGAATCCGAAGAGGTAAATGTTCCCCTCTCAAAAATGACCGAGATGATTTCTTGCGGAATCACCATCAAAGCAATCGCCGCTGGCACGGTCACAATCATAGCCAACTCTAGCCCACTCACCATCGTCGCGCGCGCTTCACCTTCCTTACCACTATGAAGCAATCTTGTGATTTCTGGTAACAACACCATCCCAAATGCAATTCCGATCATCCCAAGCGGCAGTTGATAGATTCGGTCCGCATAGTAGATGTAAGAAATCGCCCCCTGTTGGAACGAAGCCACAATCCCTCCGACCAATAAATTGATCTGCTGGATTCCAGCTGCTATCACGCCGGGTCCCATCAGGACCAAAAGCCTCTTAAAGCTAGAATCAAAAACTGGCTTCTTTAAAAACCACCGGCAAACCGGCTCGTAAACAGACCCACCAAAGCACACCCAACTGCAAAAATCCTGCGAGCGCCACGCAGCATGCCAAGGCGACTCCTCGCCACTCCACAAACTGCACGAGCCCCAGCAATCCACAAAGAAAAACCAAGTTCAGAGATGACGGGCGAAAAAGCGGGGGCCGCAAACTTTTTCAAGGTCGTCAACACTCCGCTAAGATGGGCCACCAGCGCCATACAAAGCAGATAGACGAAGGTGATTTGTGATAGCTTGACCGTCAGATCGTAGGCACCCGGATCATTATTGTAGATCGCCAGCTCTCCGCCTCCCGAGGCCATCCCCTTGAACACCGCATAATCGTGATCCGGAGGAAGAGGGATCCGCAGAAGCCCACCATCATTGACAAGCCAGCCTCCATCTTTGAATATCTGATCTCGAGCAGCCTCTATTTTTATTTTTTTATCTCCCTCGGTATCAGTCATCCTCAAACTCGAACCTCCCCGTTCCTTTTGAAGCTCTCTAAAATGAGCGACGCCAGGTCAACCTCTTCGCCTTCTGCCTTGACCTCTCCACCGAAAACCTCACCGAAGGACGTTGAACGAAAGCAGGATCACCGCGTTTAACTCACGCTTAGGTTTTCAAAGCTGGCTTCACCCTCTTTCGTCTGTAGGTAGACCGCTTTGGCACCCCGCAATGGAATCCGAAACTCTTTCGCCTCACTGCCAAGGTTTTCTTCAGCCTTAGGCAAAAACCCAGGCACCACCACAAGCATAATCGCGGCCATCAGGGGAATCGCCAAAAGAGTTAGCAACCCGAGAGCTCCCGAACAAAATCGTGAAGGCATTATTGGCAAACTGCATTGCCGAATCACACCCGTCCCTCGCCACCCTTTTCCCGAACAAAGGGATGAAAGCCGCATTGAAGGCGCCTTCGCCGAAAATCCGGCGGAACATGTTTGGAAAACGAAAGGCTGCAAAAAAGGCATCCGCCACCATCCCAGTCCCCAAAAACCGTGCAATCAGGATGTCACGCACCACGCCCAAGATCCGGCTCATCAGGGTGAACCCGGAGATTGTCATCAATGAGCGAAGCATCCGGGGAAAGAATGGATTCAACCTGCACCAAGCTCAAGCAAGGCTTTGCTAAAAGGCAAAATGCCTAAAATGGCCAAAACCAGAATTTACGGCCAGGCGCCTTCCGCTGATACTCTCCGTCGCCCACACTTAATACCTCTACCCTTACTTGTGCTAGCCCATCATCCTTAAAACCAAGTTTAGATGCTGCTCGGGGTGTCACGTCGATAATTCGGCCTGCAATGAAGGGTCCCCGGTCGTTGAGGCGCATTTTTAGAACTTTCCCGTTAGAAAGATTAGTCACTTTCACACGGCAAGGAATTGGAAGTGTTTTGTGAGCGCCTGAGATATCGAAACGCCCCACCCGCTCTCCGAGAGAGGTGTTCCCACGTTTGAGGCCAAAAAACTTACTTTCGTCATACCACGAGGCAATTCCCTCTTGTGAGTAGTAGAGAGCACTCTTGATAGTCAATGGCTGGTAGTGCTGCCCTCGAATATTATAACTACGAGTTTGGTAACCCTTGTAATGAGGAGACCCACATGAAACGAGAAGCAAGGCCGCAGGCAAAGCAACTGTAGCCAATACTGAAGAAAATCTCATCCTACCCGACATCCCTTGCCTTAATTTCAGGCAAGGTCCGAGCCACTTTTTCCTTTAGAGCTTTTCCGACCTGAAACTTAACCACGGCACGGTCGGGAATTTCAATCGTCCTAGAAGGATCCTTAGGGTTTCGCCCGGGTCTCCCCTTAGCGATTCTAGTTTCAAAGGTTCCAAAATCACGAATAACGACATTATTTGCTGCGGCCAATTCGCGCGAAACAATATCGACGACAAGATGCAGCATTTTTGAGGAAAGAGCTTGGGTCACTCCCAACTCGTCACTCACTTCTTGGATAATTTCTTTTTTAGTAAAATTTGCCATAATCTGGGGAAGAGAATTACGACACTTCTACGAAGCTAGCCCATCACACTCTGTCAAAAAACTTAGCAAACCTAATATATTTTTTTAATGAGGCTAATTATCATAGGTCTTCAGTCGTTCTGAAGTGAAATTTAACGACCTCCATCAGCTTTTCTTTTCCAAATTTATCTATAAATTTGCGCGCGACCTCTTTGACTGAAAAACCAGCCCCCAACGGAATTTCCAAGCCTGCTTTTTCGGAAACTCGATCAATCCAATCCAAAAAACTTTCCCGAGCCAGAATAGATGCCGCCGCTACCGCGATATCATTTTCCGCTTTGGTCCGTTCTTCTAAGTTTAGCCGCACACCCCGACTTTTCAGCTCCCTTGCGATTAATGGCGCTTTTGTGAATTGATCCGACAAAGCCCTGCCGCAGGATGGAACTCTAACTGACAAATCCTTAATTACCGTTGCGTGTCCTCTCGCTAGCATCTGATTCACGTTATTATATTCTTTATAGAGCAAATTATAGCGCGCGGGAGTCCATCGAATCACCTTATATCTACTTCCAACTTCAGCCCGAATTTTAGTAGCCAGCTCCCGAATCCTCTTTCCCGAGCCAATTCTTTTGCTGTCCATAATACCAGCATTCAGGAGAGCCCGCGTTATCGCACAATTCGTATAAACCCCAGCAACGACAAGTGGTCCAAAATAATCCCCCTTACCACTTTCGTCGATTCCGAAGTGAGGCTCAAACATCTCCGCCTGCCAATGCTCCTCATACCCCAAACGCGCCTCTCCCAACACTTCTGGCTCGAGAATAAATTTCACAAATTCCTCAGTCTCCTTTCCTTGAACCAAAACTTTGGGACCTTTCCGATAAACCGTGACGTTAAGCTTCCCTCTTTTGGCCGAATAAATTGTGTGTTCCTTTTCCTGGAAATCAAAGCCGCCCCTCGACAAGCAGTCCTTCAAGATCGCAACCTGCTCATTTGACAGAGCCCAAGTATAAGTGACTTTTCCCATTCGAGATGTAATTCTAACGCCCTTCCCCCGAATCCCCAATACCGGATTTGCGTTGGCTCGGATAGCCTTCATCCTTAAGCTTCTAACGAAGCATGGACAAACCCAGCGCACAACACCATCCGGTCAAAAATAAGCGTCGATTCCGGAATGCTCTCCTTGATTGGTTTCAAGCCAACGCCAAATCCTATCCTTGGAGAGAAACGACTGATCCATGGGCAATCCTCGTATCAGAGATCATGCTTCAGCAGACCACAGTGACTTCGGTTATCGCCAACCACCGCTTCGAGAAATTCCTAAAAGAATTTCCTAATATTAAGGCGATCGCTATTGCACCGGAGGAAAAAATTTTACGAGCTTGGGAGGGACTTGGTTATTACAATCGCGTTCGTAATCTTCAAAAAGCAGCTCAAACTATTTTATATAAATATGAGGGAAAATTTCCCTCTGAAGCTGAAACCCTCGAAACCCTCCCGGGAGTTGGTCGCTACACTGCTGGAGCTGTCAGTAGTTTTGCCTTCGACCACCCCGCCCCTATCGTCGATGGTAACATCGCCCGGGTCCTTTCCCGACTTTTGGATTTCCACAAAGAAGTTGATTCCACTGAAGGAAAAAAAGTCATCTGGAAGACCGCTACCGAGCTCCTAGATCCATCGAAGGCTAGACTTTTCAATTCAGCTCTCATGGAACTCGGCCAAACCATTTGCTCTCCCAAATCTCCGACCTGTCTTATCTGTCCAGTCCATAGCTTTTGTCAGACCAAAGCCCCTAGTTTTCTACCCGTCAAAAAGCCTCGTAAAAAATTTATCCAAATTGATGAACACGCTTTTTTCTGGATTGAGCAGAACCAAATCCTCCTATCAAAAGGCCATGATTCTCGTCGCAAAGGATTTTGGAAGCTCCCTCTTCGCTCACCAGAGGAGTGCGCCCACTTGGAGCTTCTCAGCCAGCATCGCTACACTATTACCCACCACAAAGTTACCTTATATCTCTATCACGCCAAACCGCCCCACCTTCTCGAGGATGAAGAATATCACTTCATCTCAGAACTTTCGAACCTTCCCATCGCTACCCCGATCCGAAAGATTCTCAGCCAGAAAGCTACGGAGCTTGAGAGTTAACCCGAGCAGATCTGGCCTAGGATGTCGCTTCTCCAAACTTTCATAATCTCAGGGCGACATCTCGAATATGACAGAGGATGCTGACCTTATTAGGCCAAACTAACGGTCAAAATTGGGACAGAGCAGCTGAAAGCCTCAAGATAGAGCGAGAACAATAAAGTTCATGATTGGAATTGGTAGCGCACTGCCGCTGCCATAAAAATTACAGCAGTTTCAGTCCGCAAAACAAGTTCGCCCAAACCGACCGGGGCAAATCCCGATTCAAAAATCCTTTCATATTCTCCTGCCGAGAAATCGCCCTCTGGCCCCACCATCAGAACCACACGTTCTGGGACCTCAAGTCCATCGAGTAGGTCCTTCAACGTTTTAGTTTTTGAAGTGAGAGCTCCAACAATTCTGGTGCCGCCAGGTTCAATCTTCTCCAAGTAATTATCAAGCAACGCGGGCACCATTACCTCAGGCAGATGATTCTGCCCGCACTGTTTGCAAGCCTCAAGCAATGTTCTCTGCCACTTATCCCGCTTCGATAAAGCCTCACCGGCCTTAAATCGAACATTCCCTTGATCACTCACCAGTGGATGAATCCGATTCACTCCCATCTCAACCGCCTTCTGCAAAATAAGATCAAAACTTTTCCCCTTTGGAATCCCTACCGCGACCTCAAGCTGGGGTAAGACTACTGGAAACGTCCTTGTATCAATTAATTCTAGGCCAGATTCATCTCTGGAAATCGCAGAAATCTTAGCTTCAGCCTCCATTCCATTCCCATCAAAAATAATAATGTTATCCCCGATCTGCTTTCGCATCACGCGGAAACAATGATGCGACTCGTCACCCCTTAATGTAGGATTTTTACCCCACTGGTCAGGCGATACAAAAAAACGATCCATCTCGCGGACTAGCTATCGAAAAAGCGTTTTGCCTTTTCAAAAAACGACTCTTGCACCGGCGAATTCTTCTCGCCGATCGATTCCGTGAAAGCAGCCAACCTTTCACGTTGATCAGAACTAAGTCGGGTGGGAACTTCCACCTGGAGCTCTACATGAAGATCGCCTTTACCCCGACCATTCAAAGCAGGCATTCCACGATCGCGCAGCCGGAAGGTCGTCCCGCCTTGCGTGCCGGCAGGGACTTTCATAGTCGCACTCCCAGTCAAAGTCGGCACTTCCAATTCACCGCCCAGAGCAGCTGTGGAAAATGGTAACGGAACCTCGCAATAAAGATCATCAGCGTCACGCTGGAATACATCATGATCACGCAGATGCAGAAAAACATACAAATCACCCGCCGGACCGCCACGCATCCCTGCATCACCTTTACCGGTCGAACGAAGTCGAGTACCATCATCCACTCCAGCCGGAATTCGAATGCTTACTCGCTCGGGCGCTTGCTTGCGACCGTTACCCCCACAATCTCCGCAAGGATCAGCAATAATTTGGCCAGCGCCCCCACAATCAGGACAGGTCACCTGCTGAATGAAAATCCCGCGCTGTTGGCCTACTACCCCGCGCCCCCCGCATGTGCTACAGGTATTCATGCCAGCATTTCCCGATTTTGAACCAGTAGCTGAACAGGTAACACAGCTCGCATATTTTTCGATCTCAAGCTCCTTCTCGACCCCTTCGGCGGCGGCTTCCAAACTAATCTCAAGATCATAGCGTAAATCGCTCCCGCGCTTTTTTCCAGATCGATCTCGGCGGCGACCTCCGCCTCCCCCAAAAAGATCATCAAACATACTGCCACCGCCCCCTCCGCCAAACACCTGACTAAAAATATCCATTGGATCGTGGAACCCTCCACGACCTCCTCCGCCGCCGCCCCCACTCTTGAAGGCAGCGTGGCCGTAGCGATCATAGGCAGCCCGCTTCTCCTCATCACTAATCACCTCGTAGGCCTCGCCAATCTCCTTAAATTTTTCTTCGGCCTTCGGATCATCCGGATTTTGATCAGGGTGATGTTTCATCGCCAACTTGCGATAAGACTTTTTAATATCGCCTTGGGAGGCATCTCGAGAAATCCCAAGCACTTCGTAATAATCGCGCTCAGCCATTACTCATCCCCTCCCTCGGTTTCAGCTCCTTTTTCATCACTTCCCACAGTCCCTTTTGCAACAATCACGGCTGCCGCTCGTAACAGGCGATCATGCAGAAGATAGCCTTTACGCTTTACGAAAAGAATCTCTCCCGCCTCGGCACCTTCCTTTTCCTCCTCGGCTACCGCCTCATGATAGTTGGGGTCAAAAACTCCCTCGGCAGCGACTTCTTTAACACCTTGAGCAGAAAGAAAGTCATCCATCTGCCCTTTCACCATCGCCATTCCCTTAAAAATCATTGAATCCTTCTCCTGCTCCGCCATTTGAAGGCCCATCGAGAAATTATCGAACATCGGAAGTAATTCCTCGATTAAACCAGATCGTGCAAATCGCAAATCCTCAGAACGCTCACGAGCCATCCGCTTGCGATAATTATCTAGGTCAGCTGCCGAACGAATCGCCGCCTCCTTCCACTTCATCGCCTCGGCTTCTGGAGCCAAAGGAATGTCAGGATTCTCCTCTTCAGGAACATCCTCATTTTCATTCTCTTCAACAATTTCTTCGGTCGCTTCGACGTCTTCCTCAACGACTTCAGTTTCCTGATCGTGATCTTGCATGGCGGGAACCAATACCGTCCCCCCGCCATTGTCAACCCGTCGCTTTATTACAAAATGAAACCCTCTTCGTCTAACGGACCAAATTCCCCTGCATCCCAACCTGGCAGCAACTTTCCGCGCCTGCCTTCACGCCAGCCACTCTGAGGAAGCATCGTCGTCGTTTTATAATTGGGATTAGGCCTCGCGAAGCTTGCAACCCGACCATTTTTCACCAAACAGCCAAAGGAGCTACCATCGCTCAACCCCACCTCATCAAAACTCCATACGATTACTTTTTTTCTCTGTAAACGCCACACCAAATCATCCCTTCCCACCACTCCGCGCAGCGCCACTGAATCAATCCCCTCCCGTGCCACTTTCGCCAAAATCGCACTATCGCTCAAACCATCAGCAAAAGAAACCGTCGCCCCCACACTCAGTGGCCACAGCACGCCCAAAATCCCGCTTAAATCATCTTCCGGTAGCCATTCAACCAGTAAGCGTGTCCGACGATGAGCCATATGCACTTGGCTCAACTGCATTGCATTGATTCTCATTCCACGCCCCACTTCATTCTTCCCAAAACTACGCTCTCTCATCTCGGTCCACCCCCGTGGCAAATCACCAGAAATCTCTGGCTCACGATTCTCCTTCACTAGAAGCCCCTTTTCCCGGTCCGCAGCAGTCTTAACCGACAAGCCACGCAACGCATCTCCAATATCAAAATTCCACGGGATCGGCGGACCAAACGCCACGGTCACTCCGTAGCGTAAAGTCTGAGGAAGCTTCCGTAGAAAATTGCCTTCCGAAAATGACCACATCGAGCCCCAAAGCCCATCCATGTATGCTGGCAAAACCTCCACATTCCCTTTCTTTGCCATCATTTGATAACCACGCTTAATTTCACAAAGCGCGCCTGTTCGCGAAAGCTGCCCCTCCGCAAACACACAAACCACCGTGCCTTCTTTTAGCGCATTTGCCGTAATCCGGATTCCATCCCGCGCTTTACTCGGGGAAATTGCCACCGCATCAAAAAGCCGCGCAAATCCGCCTACCCACTTGCTCTTAAAACAATCTGCAAAAAGCACGAACCGTATCGGCCTTGGACAAGCCGCCGACAGCACAAAAGCATCAATGTAACTCAGATGATTTGGAACCATAAGGACTCCGCCCTTTTCCGGGATTTGGTCCACTCCAAGCGTCCGGATTCTGTAAATCGAACGAAAGATCCCTAAAAAAACTAGGCGAATGAAATCCTTTGGTAACAAGCGCATAATATGAAATGTCGCCCAGCCACAAATCCCAGATATTAACATAAATTGGAGCCAAAACGGAACCCCTAGAAACGATAAAAAGAACTGGATCCCCACCGCTAGGACCAAGCCAAGATTGATGCATAAGTTAGAAGCTGACAGCACCATCCCTCTATGATTATCGGGGGCACGATCTTGCAAAAAAACATTCAAAGGAACCAGATAAAGAGCTCCTCCAAAACCCGCTAAAACAAGCAATAAGAAAGAAATCGTCCCGACTTGAAAGATCGCCAAAAACCCGGTGGACAAGCACATCACAGCCCCGCCAATCACAATTAGACCCAGTTCATTTCCACGATTACAAATCCAACTGGCAAGTAAACTTCCCAACACAATCCCCACGACTACCGGTATCCAGAGAATCGCCGTCCCCACTCCTAGCCCTTCCAGACTACCCCATCGATCCTCGGCAATCTGAATCAGTAGCATCTGAAGAAAACCTCCAAAACTCCAAAAAAAGGTAATACCCAAAGCACACCGCCACAAAGCCTCGTTTTTTCTTAGCTCCCGTAAATCTTCGAAATGCCTCATCGTCATCGACCACGAAAAACTCTCATCGGATTGCGATTTCGTCTTCTGGATCAGATGGGAAAAACAAAGAGATAAAACAGCTCCAATCAAAATCCACAAAACTGGTATCATCGCCGCATTCCATGGAGCGAGCCCCTTTTGCAAACCCCAAGCATCATACCAAAACCCTCCAATAATTTGTCCTAACAGAATCATCAAGATTACAGATCCTTCCATCACTCCATTGGCAAATCCTAACCTTTCACTTCCAACCAACTCTTTTACCACTCCCGTTTTAGAAGGACTTAAAAGAGCCGACTGCATCGCCAACAAAAAGAAGGCAAACATCACCACATAAAGCGACCACGAAGCCGCCTCCTGCGTCGTCCCCAACCACAGTCCACCGCCCATCAAAAGAAGCACCAACAACTGAAACCAAGATGAAATCCTTATAATTAAACTCTTCGAAAAATTGTCACCTAACCACCCAGCCATCGGAGCAAACAAAATGAACGGAAGAATCGCTAGAAGCGCGAAGAGATGTTCAACCCCACTGGGCGCAAGGCCCATTGACGCCAAACCCATTCCCAGCGGAATCAAAATAAACTTGGCAAAGCTATCATTGAAAGCATTGGTCGACTGCATCCCGATCAAAGACCAAAATGACAGCCATTCTCGCCTCCGGGGCTCCCCTGAATTATCGCTCACAACCAAAATATGGTCCAACCTTTGCTCTTTTGAAAATTGATAATCAATCTTCATTCTATCATCTCAATCGATACTCCAAAGATCCAAGCTTCAACCTTACCTCGCCTGATTAAGGATCTATAAGATCACCAACCTTCTCAAACACGCCCCCACCAAGCAATTTTCCACCCTCATAGAAGGCGCAAATCTGCCCCGGTGTCAAAGCGCGTTGATGCCTTGTAAAAGACAAGGACAATTTACCATCCTCAATCTCTCTCACCTCAACTGCCTCGCTCTTTGCCCGATATCTAGGTTGGACTTCAGCTCTGCCCCCAGTCACCGCCTCGTTGATCCAGGAAAGCGATCCTACCGAGCAAGTCTCAGCATAAAGCCCACTCGTTTCTGGCTCGTCCCAACCGACGACCAACTGATTCTTCTCCGCATTCTTACCCACCACGACATAAGCCATTCCAGATCTCGGCGACGCCACGCCGTGCCCCTTGCGTTGCCCCAGAGTATAGAGGTGCAGCCCATCATGTCGCCCCTTCACCTTGCCATCCAGATCGACAATCTCCCCTGGGCAATCGGGAACGTGATAACGTAAAAAATCACTCATCTTAATGTTCCCGATAAAACAAATCCCCTGGGAATCCTTCTTCTCGGCAGTAGGTAAATCAAATCGCCGCGCCACCTCGCGTACTTCCGGCTTTAACATCTCGCCTGCTGGAAAAATAGCATGCTTCACCTGATGCTGCGTCATCATCGCCAAAAAATATGACTGATCTTTGTTAGGATCTGCCCCCCGCAAAAGATCCACCGAGCCGTCTTTTCGAAGACCTCTCCGCGCATAGTGGCCAGTGCCCACAGCCTCAAATCCCTGCTCTAAAGCGTAGTCCAAAAACACGCCGAACTTCATCTCACGATTACACATGACATCTGGATTTGGCGTCACTCCGTCGCGATAACCCTCGAGTAAATAGCTCACGATTCGCTCACGATACTGATCGATCAAGTCGACCACTCGAAACTCAATCCCCAGTTTCTTCGCAACTAGATGGGCATCCTCAAGATCACTTTCCCAGGGACAGTCACCAGGCAGTCCTTCCTCATTGATCCAATTCTTCATATAGCCACCCACGACCTCGTGTCCTTGTTCTACCAATAAAGCAGCGGCTGCCGAAGAATCTACCCCGCCTGAAAGTCCGACCATAATCCGCGCCACAGCAACACTTTAAACCGCCGGCGCACTTCCGGCAAGTCATCGAAATGAAACCATCAGCTTAGCTCACGGTCCTCGGATCGACAATATGGCTCAAGCAAAGATCACGATCGCCGTAATCGTCCGCCATTATTCCGGCAGCATGCTGCAGGCCCATGAGAAAATTCGCCAGCACCCGGTCACCGCTTTGGTTGTAATATTGATAGTGCAGATACCTGTCAGGTTTGGCCAAATCAGTCATAATCCATGCCCGAACCCTGATTTTCTCAACTTCCGAAGGCTATTCTTCATCCTCCGGAGGCACGTCTTCCAGGCTCTCCAACTTAAGAATCTTCTCCCAACGTTCAGCCTCCTTCCCGTTCGTAATCAATCCATCGATATCGTGGACCGTTAATCCGCCTTTTGCTTCTTCTCGCCATCACAGCGGACGCAATACTCGGAAAGGAAGGACTTGATCCGCTAATTCGAATCCGACAAGTCGTATCCCTCTCCAAAAGGGTGGGAACTCAGCAAAATCGGTAAAAGAAAGATTTCGAGTCTGAAAAATTCGCAATACTTAAGAAAAAATCTCCATTGCTGGTTTTCCGATCCCATCTTTGGTTGCGTAAAATGGACGCCCCTCAATATCAAACGAGGTTTTCGGCGAAATCCCCATAGCCTGAAAAACCGTGGCGTGCAAATCCTCAACTGCAAGCGGATTCTCAACTGCCACAAACGG
>CASICJ010000032.1 GCA_949373085.1 uncultured Verrucomicrobiales bacterium | reverse complement strand
TTCCAGTTTATGAAAGAGTGCCCCAATTCACTGAGTGTGATCGTCCCGTGCTATAACGAAGAGGATTCGCTGCCGGCTCTCTTTGAGCGTATCGAAAAGATCTCGGGGAATTGGCCTGATAACCATGAAATTGTTTGTATAGACGATGGTTCGAGCGACCGCACGGTTAAGCTGCTACGCGAGCAGAACGAGAAGAACCCACGGTGGAAACTAGTGATTTTAAGTCGGAATTTTGGCCATCAAGCTGCTGTTTCAGCAGGTTTGGAATCTGTTACCGGTGAAGTCGTGGCGATAATTGATGCGGATCTCCAGGATCCTCCAGAGCTAATTTCTGATCTAATCGAGAAGTGGCGTGAGGGTTTCGAAGTGGTTTACGCGGTCCGTAAAAAACGAAAGGAAGGAATCCTCAAGCGGGTTGCTTACTTTTGTTTTTACCGCTTGATGAAGTCGATGACCGATATTGAAGATTTCCCTCTCGACTCGGGTGACTTCAGCCTACTGGACCGTAAGGTGGTTGATACTCTAGTAGCTTTTCCCGAAAAAAACCGCTTTCTTCGTGGTTTGCGAGCATGGTCGGGGTTTCGGCAAACGGGGCTGGAATACGAGCGTAGTGCGCGTTTTGCGGGAGAGCCGAAATACACCTTTAAAAAGTTGTTCGGTTTAGCGAGCGATGGACTTTTTTCGTTCAGCGGCGTCCCCTTGCGTTTGGCCTCTTTCGTGGGTTTCGTGGTGTCGCTTTTTTCAGCCTTAGGAGCCATGTTCTTCGTGGTTCAGAAGTTGTATCCCGACCCTTTCCGCGAAATGGGTCTGCCCATTGTGCCCGGCTTTGCTGCGACGATTGTAATCATTTTGTTTTTAGGAGGAGTACAGTTACTTTTTCTGGGGGTGATTGGTGAGTATCTTAATCGGATTTATACCGAGGTGAAGGGTCGGCCCCAGTTTTTGGTGGCGGAAAAAGTGGGGCTCGAGAAATCTGCATAATGAATATGATTTCTGAACCGGTCTCATTATCTCCCCGGAGAATCCGAGGGTTGGCGCTCGTATTATTTACTGTGATCTCAGCAGTGCTTTGGGTTGGGTTTTCCGTTGACACTTACTTCGCAAGCGATGGTTCATTTTACTTTGCGGTCATCCTCGATAACGCGACATTCACTAATGTTGCTCCTTCTCGCGCCCATGCTGAATATCTTACTCAGTGGCCCCTCGTTCTTGCTGTTCGTTCTGGAGTTACCGATTTAACTGCTTTGGAGATGTTTTTTGGTTTTGGTGTTTGGTTTCCGTGGATTCTTTCTTTTGCCATTTCACTGTATGCTACTCGCGAGCGGCCGGCTCTTATTTTCTTTCTTCTGATCTCGATGGTTAGCCTTAACCTCTCGTCATGGTGCCTCATTTATGGTGAGCATCTCACCCTTCTCTTGCTGGTCTGGCCTATTTTTTATTTTGGAATCTTGCGACGCCGGCTCACGGGTTTGGAGCAGTTCTTGACCGCTTTACTTTTGGTGGCCCATCTTAAGCTTTATGAAACTGCTTTGGTTTCAGGTTTGATTTTCACTTTCATTTTTTCTTTTCGGGCTTGGCTTGGAAAGAATCCCCGAGAGCGATGGGGGAGTGGGGTGTTAGCGGGCTTGGCCTTGGCTTCGGTGGTGATCGCGGTGACGTGGATTCTTTTCCCCCGGGATCTTGAGAATCGTGGGCATTTTCTTGGGGCAATTCTAGCCTCTCTAGTGCATCCCTATCCGTGGATAGGAATCTCTTACGTAACCTTGACTACGGCTGGAATTATTTTCACATCATCTCGTTTATTGTTGGCGGCTTGGATTGTTCCACTAGTTATTGGAAGTATTTCCCTGCTATCGCCCGGCATCATGGGTGGAATCTCTTTCTCGACAAGGACGCTCACTTTAACAGCTTTACCTTTGTTGATGTTAATCACCTTTTTATTCAGTCTTTCCCGTCTGAAGTTGACTAAAAAGTTGTCTCTTTCTGTTTCCTTAATTGTTGTTGGACTATCCTTGTTATATATTCGCCATCTCCAAGATTGGATGACCTTTAAGAGTGAATTTCAGGCGATTCTCAAAGAGGAAAAGGGTTTTGTTGATCCGGCTGATCATGGAGATATCGACCATTGGGGGTGGACTAATCCGCTTCTTAGCTACGTCTGGGCTGAAGGTCAGGTTAAGTCGGTGATCTTAAATCGCAATTTTGAGGATGGTTATGAACCATTCGATCCATTCACCGAAATGGTGATGGAAAAGTATCTCGACCAGAAGCCGAGCTTTATCCGTGAAAAAAAAGAAGAGTAGAATCAGCTTCTAGAATCTTCGGTTCGAAAGAAAGTAGACAGGCAGGATGCACTCTCGCTACTTTTCGAAGACGAGAAATTTACGGCAGACGAAGTTAACCATGGCCGAAGACAAGATAAAGGAAAAGTGAACGACAGGTCGCGGAAGGTCCAAGTTATTAATCAGCCAAAATGGAAAAAATTCTCCGATCGAAAAGCTTAGAAGCGAGATGATCGTGAATAGGGTCAGCTCCTTTTTTCCAGAGTGTCGTCCGGGAGTGAAGACGAGCCATCGATTGAGCCGATAAGCTACTAAGTTTGACGGAATAAATGCGATAAAATGTAAAATCGCTGTGTTCCATGCAAGGGTTTTATCTGGAAGTTTTTTTGAAAAATATTCGGGAAGCAGAATTTCACCAAGAACGATCACAAGAGCGAGCACTATTACCGATATGACTCCACAAACGCCATACTTCCCAAATTGGATCAGGAAGGGCGCTTCACGTGTAAGAAGGGTTTTCTTGAACCCTTGCTCCCGAAAAAATTGCCAGGCTTTGTCAATTTCCCGAGTGATCATCCGACGAGAGTTGCGAGGACCGCTTTCTGGACGTGGAGGCGATTTTCTGCTTGTTGGAAAATGGTGTTAGCATGCGCTTCCAAAGTCTCTTCGCTGATTTCCTTGCCTCTGTAGGCTGGCAGGCAATGAAGTACGATGTGGTTAGGAGAACAGTGCGAAAGAAGATCGTCGTTAACTTGATAGTCGCCAAAAAGTGCTTCTTTTTCATCTTGGCCCTCTTGCCCCATTGAAAGCCAAACGTCTGTGTTGATGACGTCAGCATTTTTGGCTGCCGCTGCTGGGTCAGTGGTCAGAGCGACATTGGGAGCATCGAGATGGTCGATGAAGTCTTGCGGAGGAAGGCAGGATTCTGGTGCTGCGACGACGAATTCGAACCCAAGGTATTTGGCAGCCCACATCCAAGAACGGGACATATTATTATTACCATCTCCAATAAAGACCACCTTCTTGCCTTCCCAGTTACCAAGTTTTTCTTCAATTGTTAGAAGGTCGGCGAGAATTTGGCAGGGGTGCTCCTTGTCTGTGAGGGCATTAATCGTAGGAATGCCTGAGTAAGAGGAAAAATCTTCGACGTCCTCTTGATCAAAGGTCCGAATCACAGCTCCGTGGACCATACGGCCTAACACTCGTGCTGTGTCCTTGATGGGTTCACCGCGTCCGAGCTGGATGTCGTTACCGGAAAGGAACATGACATTGCCACCGAGTTCGCGAATGCCGACCTCGAAAGAGACGCGTGTTCGGGTAGAGGCCTTGGTGAAAATAATGGCCCATGTTTGTCCCGCAAGTGGCTGATTGGAACTTATGCCACGAGTCGACTTCATTTCGGCAGCGAGTTTGAGAAGAGACTCAAGTTCGTGGGAATTGGATTCTTCGATTGAGAGAAATTTCATTTTTAAACAACGGGAAGCGCAATGAATGAGCTATATCCGGAGAAAGTTCAAGTTTTGCCTGATGACTTTTTGAGATGATTGATTTGTAGACCATGTGGGGGCGGTGACTTAGATCGTCCTCCTTGCTATCTGAGTAGCTGTTTTAACGTCTAGTGGTGTTCAGAAAGTGGTAGGCGTAGGCCACAATAACGCAGAGAACGAGGGAATTGGGAATTGTGGTCCCTTTTTTTGCAAGGAGTGATCCAATTCCCTAGGAGAGAGGAGGAAGCTGATGAGGTTTTGTTTTTTTGGAATCGAGGTATTTGACTAGGCGGATGATACCAAAGATGAGAGTGAGGATAAAGGTGAGTCCGGCAACCCCGAATGCTCCGAATACTTTGCCAAGAATGGGTAGGATTGCGTCAGGCGAGACAGGGGAGATCAAAATGGTGCTACCATTGGCAGCGCCATTCGCAGTGACTTGATAGGTTCGGTCTTTTGCCACGCGAAAGTCGGCGAGATGATATTGATTGTTTGCATGGTTTGCGCCGTTAGGCTTAGGAGCGTTATTTGTGATACCTGTGGAAAGATCGGTGATTTCGATTTCGTTGAGGTCGATATCTCCATCGCCCAGAATCCAGATTGTAATCTCCCTATTTTCCTTGGGAGTATAGCTAAATGTCTCTGGAGTAACGAAGGATTCGCCCTCTTCGAGATTTGCGGTGAACTCTTTTCCAGAGTTGAACGCGCTTATCCCAAGGAAGATGGTGATGCCTCCGCCTAGGAGTAGAATAACGAGAGCGGTGAGGAGAAAGCCGTAGCCTTTTTTTGCGCAGCCATATCTTTATGATGTTAATCTCTAATTTGAAATTAATGTGGTATTTTAATGTGACTAGGATTGGCAATTGGGGCACCAAGCGGTGGTCCGGGATGCGATTGTATCGCGGGCAAGCGCAGTTTTGCACTTGGGACATGTGCCGCCCTTTTTCCATCGATGCTGGAAAAGCCAGTTTTTCGGGGGCACGTTAGCAACGTAGCTGCCGGGGGCGAAACCATCGGATGAGGCGGTGGTGTTTTTTTCAGCAACATGTTTGAGGGATCCGAAGGTTACAAAGCGGATCTCTTTGCGAAGCGTTGCAGCTTTGAGTGTCCCGGTTGCGTTGCCTGGATGTATTCCTAATCGCCAACAAATTTCATCTGCCATCCAATTGCCAATTCCAGGGCAGGCGTTTTGATCGAGAAGCAGTGCCTTAAGAGGTTTTTTTGGATGGCGTTTAATGAGTTTTCGGACATGGGCGAGAGAAAATTTTGAATCTTGTGGTTGGGGTGGAAAATCGAACCAAGGGTCTACACTATCGTGGAGCATGACACGGCCGAACATGCGGTAGTCGTTAAAAATAAGAGCGCCGTTGGTGGTGTGGAGAATAAGATGATCGTGCTTTTGCTCTTGGTAGCCCGGCGGCGCGGTGAAGAGTTTTCCTGACATGCCGAGGTGGACTTCGAGATGAAGTTCGGGTGCGAAGGTGAAGAGCATGCGCTTACCGTGGGCGCGGGAGGAGAGGAGGGGTTTGCCTTTGAGTATGCGCAGAGCGGGCGAGGGGCAATCTCGATAGATACGAGCCTTGGAGTGGACGTCGACATCGATGATGGTGTCTCCGTGGAATGCAGACCATTGGCGGCGGGCAAGTTCGACTTCGGCGAGTTCAGGCATGTCAGGAGCGAGTCAAGTTTTTGACCGAGTCGCCATCGAAAAATTCTGTAAAGAGAAGTTTTTGGGTAGTCGAGGATTCTCCTTCGGCCAGTTTTACGGAGCTATGGGCTACTTTTTGGCTTTGGTGGCCATGGCATCAAGGTCTTTCAGCTGAAAGCGGCTTGAGATCACGTAGGGAGCCTCTCCTTTAATCCAGTGTCCATAAGTCGTCGTAACAAAGGTGCCGTTGGGGAGGATTTCGACTCCTGGATAAGAGGTGTCGTAGTTTTTAGTGTTGTCCTTGAGTCTGAAAAAATATTGTCCGGAATTACCCTCAACGAGGTCGTCCCAGGTCCCAACCCAACCGACCCAGTCTCCTTCGAACGAACGCTCTTTGGCTTTCGCTTTGGGCGAGATGCAGCGGTAGGAAAGGAAGAGGCGGCCGTCGGGGCCATATTTTCCGGTGTGTCGATCGCCGGTGAGAGCGAGGGGGAGTTCACGGGGAGAACTCCATGTTCTTCCTTCGTCTTTAGAGAAAATAATATGGGAGTTTTTGCGCCGCGCGTTCTCACGAAGGAGGACGGCGAGAGTTTTCCCATCGGGAGAGCGAACGCAACCGGGCTCACAAAGATGGACGTCGGATGATTTGTAAACAGCTTCGGGCTGTGACCAAGTTACCCCCCCGTCGATGGACTTTGTTTGATAAAGAGTAAAAGTGCGGAGTTTGTTTTTGACTGGCTCTTTGTGGAAGAAGCGGCCGTCATCATGAAACATCGCAAGGTAGTGGCCGGGTCCTGTTTTAAGTGCCTCTACAAATCCCATAACCACAATCCCGCCCCATTCACCGGCGGGTTTGAGCTCACTCCAGCTGTAGCCATCATCCTCGCTGACTGAGAGACGTGCGGGATAGAGGCCAGACCAGACGATCAGCCGCTTTTTACCATCTGGCGCGATCACTCTGTGAATGGTGGGAACCTCTTTAGAGGTCGCCCAGCTTTTCGGGGTTGAAAGGCGTTTACTCCAGCTGAGGCCGCCGTCGAAGCTACGCTTGTAAACGATTTGGCCTTTCCCATGTCCCTTAGGATAGACGCAGAGAATAGTCTTACCGTCCTCAAGCAAGGCTGTCGTAGGGTGGCCAAGATACTGGTTTTGTTCACGATCTACGATGACTTGGTGGGTGGTTCGGTCATTGAGATCGAGAGTCAGAGGTTCCGACGCGAGGATGAGCGAGGGGAGAAAAAGCGGCAGTCGAATAAAGTTCATGAATTAGGGAGGGGGGCGATTCTTTGGAAATATTTCGCTTGTGAAAAAGTGTGAGATTGAATTTGAGCCCCTCGTTATGACCAGAGAACAAGGAAATCCAAATTGGCCTCATAAAAAGACCTGTATGAACTTCTTAATGACGGGCTAAATTGAGATACCCGTAACGTTTTCTAATCGATCACGCGCGTATTTTAAAGTATGAACTTGTTTTCCCTTTTTTCTTTGTTGGTTCTTTCGATCAAGGTGCCGTAATGCTCAACGTCTACCAAGCGGTGGATCTGCCCAGGCCGAATTCCTATTTTATGATGTAAACGATTGGTTCCGGAAACCAGCTTTCTTGCTTGGTTTAAGTGATTTAATTATTGGTATGCATCAGCTTTGATTATTTTAAACGAGCGTTGTTGCGGGTTTCACGCGTTCTGTAGAAGGTGCGGAATTTTTTTTGCCCGCCCCTGACGTTGTCCTCTTTGGAGTGGGAAAATTTTTGCGTTCGGGATTTGGCACGGGATGCGCTACGACAGTCGTGATGGGTAGAGAAACGATGAAGCTAATGGTAGTAAGCGACCTAGATGGGACGTTGCTAGACCATAGCGATTATTCGTTTGACCTTGTTCTGCCTGTTTTAGATCGAATGGACGAAGCGGGGATCCCTCTTGTGGTCAATACCAGTAAAACAAGAGCGGAGTGGTTAGCGATGCGTGGAGAATTGGGGAATTTTGATCCTTACGTCGTTGAAAATGGCTCGGCTATTTATGATGGCGAAAAAGTCGAGACTTTTGGAGTTTCGCGTGCCGAGATTCTCGATTTTCTTAAGTCGTTGCGAGCGAAGTTCAAATTTAAGGGGTATTCCGATGTTGGGGTGTCTGAGATTATGCAGTGGACTGGTCTGGGTCGGCAGTCTGCGGAACGATCCGCAGATCGACATTTCAGTGAACCATTGGTCTGGCAAGACTCGCCAGAGAAGGAGGATGAATTTTGCGATTTAATCAAGGAACGTGGCCTCAGAACTCTGCGTGGAGGGCGTTTTCTTCATGTTCTTGGCCAGACAGATAAAAGTAAACCATTGCAGTATTTTCGAAAAGAGAAGGTGGCGATCATTGCGCTGGGAGATCGACCTAATGACCTAGCGATGTTAAAGGCTGCGGATATCGGGGTCATTATCAAGGCCCCTGGCGATTATGTCTTAGAAGCAAAGGACATGCTCCTCAGTAAGGAGATTGGCCCTCGCGGTTGGGCTGAAATGATGACTCAAATTCTCGATCGACTTCAAATCCCACAATCAACAACAAACAATGGCTGATTTTCATCAAGGTGGCTCTGTTGCCACGCTTCACAATCTGACTGCTAGACCTCTGGAAGAATTGGAGGCCGAGCTGGTGAGCTTTTCAAAAAAACGACCAATGGGTTTGTTGCTGCCCTCACTCTTTTCTGAACTCGAAACTGAGGCGATGCCAAAGATTCTCGATGAGGTGAAGAAAGTTCCATATTTAAGCCAAATTGTGATCGGTTTGGATCGGGCGAGTGAGATTCAGTATCGTGAAGCATTGGATTTTTTTGGAGAACTCCCGCAGCACCATCGCGTGCTTTGGAATGATGGGCCTCGCTTGCGCGCTCTAGATGCCGAGCTCCAAGAACAAGGACTTGCTCCGGAAGAAGAAGGGAAAGGGAGAAACGTCTGGTACTGCCTAGGGTATATGTTAGCGACCGACAAGGTGGAGGCGATCGCGCTGCATGACTGCGATATTGTGACGTATGACCGCTCGCTTCTAGCTCGTTTGATTTACCCAATGGCTAACCCTCAATTCAGCTACCAATTTGCAAAGGGGTATTATCCGCGGATTGCTGATGGAAGTCTCAATGGTCGCGTGACTAGGCTCTTAATCACACCACTTTTACAGTCGCTCCAACAGGTATGCGGGGATAGTGATTATCTGAGTTATTTGGATGGTTTCCGTTATCCCCTGGCGGGGGAGTTTTCCTTCCGCAAGGGTGTGATTCCGGATATTCGCATGCCGAGCGATTGGGGGCTTGAGATGGGGACTCTTTCAGAGATGTTCAGGAATTACTCAAACAACAAGCTTTGCCAAGTCGATATTGCCGAGGTCTATGACCACAAGCACCAGGATATTTCAGTTGATGATCGAGCAAAGGGATTGTCAAAAATGTCGATTGATATTTGTAAATTGGTTTATCGTAAGATGGCAGTGATGGGCACGGTTTTTAGCAAGGAGGTCTTCCGTACCCTCAAGGCCGCCTACTTTCGAAATGCTCTTGATTTCGTGGAGCGCTACAAGAATGATGCGATAATTAATGGCTTGGATTTGGACGTTCATAAAGAGGAGGAAGCAGTTGAGCTTTTCGCTGAAAATATTATCGCAGCGGGTAAAAACTTTTTAAGTTCGCCGCATGAGAAACCGTTTATCCCAAGTTGGTCCCGGGTAAGAAGTGCAATGCCTGATATCTACGAGCGCTTGATCGAAGCGGTAGAGGAAGATCAGAGAGAGTTTACGGGGAAATGAGCCCGCTAGACCATCTTAACCTTCGCATCGAGACTCATCTTGCCGCGATATACGGGGAGGGGGATCACTCGGTTCTGGTGGGACGTTTGATTGATGCGATGCGCTTACATGAGCATTTTTTTGAGCCTGTGCCTTTTACCAATCATTGGTCTGAGAAGGATATTGCGCTAATCACTTACGGGGATTCGATTATCCCAAGAGAGGGAACACCACTCGAGGAGTTGGCTTCGTTTGTAAGTGAAAGGCTGGGCGATTCGGTTTCGATTGTTCACGTTTTGCCCTATTTCCCTTGGACGTCAGACGATGGCTTTGCGGTTGCTAACTACGA
>CASICJ010000031.1 GCA_949373085.1 uncultured Verrucomicrobiales bacterium | reverse complement strand
ATCCAAGATTATTTCTCGGATCTTAGTGGGTTGAGACTCACTGGGGTAGAATGGCTAGCTGGAGGTGAAGAGGCCAAGCGAGACGACAAAGTCTACCAGGATGCTATGGCTGCGATTGAGCGCCATCATATAGACCGCCATTCTTATGTTGTCGTAATTGGCGGAGGAGCATTTTTAGATGTTGTTGGGTTTGCCGCAGCGACAGGCCACCGCGGAGTCCGCTTGGTTAGATTTCCCACTACAACTCTCTCGCAGGATGACAGCGGGGTTGGGGTTAAAAACGGGATCAATGCCTTTGGGAAAAAGAACTTCATTGGTTCTTTCGCGGTTCCCTACGCAGTGGTTAACGATTTTCGATTCTTACACACCCAACCTGAGTTGACTCGGCGTGCGGGCCTCATAGAGGCCGTTAAAGTAGCTTTGGTTCGTGACAGTGAGTTTTTCGATTGGTTAGAAGAAAACGTAAAGCGCCTCCGTTCTTTGGATGAGGTAATCCTAGAGGAAGCGGTCCAGCGTTCGGCAGTCCATCATGCAAGGCACATCGCCCAAGGAGGTGACCCTTTTGAGCTGGGAAGTAGCCGACCCCTTGATTACGGGCATTGGGCGGCTCATAAGCTGGAACAGCTTACTGATTTTAAGTTGAGTCACGGGGAAGCAGTTTCGGTAGGAGTTGCGCTCGATACTCTTTATGCGGCTAAAGTTGGCCTACTCAAAGCCTTCGAAGCGGACCGTGTTTTACAGCTGATCGAGGGGTTGGAGTTGCCGATTTGGCATGAAGCTTTGGAAATGAAAGATCCGAAAGGAAGGCGTCGTGTTTTTAATGGACTCCAGGAGTTTCGAGAGCACTTGGGTGGCGAACTCACAGTTCTACTTTTAAAAGAGACCGGAGTGGGTATTGATGTTCACGAGATCGACGAAGCGATCTGGGAAAGCTGCGCTGAAGAGCTCAAAATAAGGGCTCATTCTATGGTTTAAAGCTATGGCTATGAAACGAATAGCAGTCCTCAATGTGGTTGGGCTAACACGCTCGGTCATAGATGAAATGCCTCGCTTAAGAGAGTGGAGCAAGAAGAGAGAGGTAATGAGTTTTAAACCGGCCTTTCCGGCAGTGACCTGCACCGCGCAAAGTTCTTACCTTACAGGTAAGCCAGTGGGAGAACACGGGATTGTTGGTAATGGCTGGTATGATCGGGAGGATGCTGAGGTGAAATTCTGGAAGCAGTCAAATCACCTCGTGAAGGGTAAAAAGGTTTGGGAGGAAGCGGAAGTCCGCTGCGCTAAGATGTTTTGGTGGTATAATATGTATTCGTCAGCCGGTTTTTCAGCGACCCCGAGACCGCTTTACCCTGCTGACGGGAGGAAATTCTTCGATATTCACACTCAACCAATGGAGATGCGTGAGCAGATCAAAATAGACCTTGGAGATTTTCCCTTTCCGTCGTTTTGGGGGCCAAAAGCTGGGATTGGATCGTCAGAATGGATTGCGAAGAGTGCTCGTTGGATTGAAGAAAAAGAAAGTCCAGATCTAAATCTGGTGTATCTCCCTCATCTTGATTATGGGCTGCAAAAATATGGTCCCGGAGCTCCTGAGATGACTGCGGAGTATGAATCAATTGATAAAGTGACTTGTGACTTGATCGATTTTCTTGAGAAGCGCGGAATCGAGGTTCTAGTTCTCTCTGAATACGGAATCTCGAGGGTCTCTAGACCAGTTCATCTTAATCGAATTTTCCGTAAAAGAGGCTGGCTTCGGGTGAAGGATGAGCTTGGTCTTGAAACACTAGACTGTGGCGGCTCCAAAGTATTCGCTGTAGCTGACCATCAGATCGCTCATGTTTACGTAAATGACACTTCGATTGCTGATGAGGTTAGAGAAGTCGTTTTAGCGGCTGACGGAGTCGAGGAGATTCGAGAAAGTTCTGATTTATGGGGTAAGGGAATTGCCGCTGATCGCGGTGGCGATTTTGTAGCGGTATCGGACGAAGATGCTTGGTTCACTTATTACTTTTGGGAGGACGATTCCAAGGCGCCAGACTTTGCCCGATGTATCGACATTCACCGAAAACCTGGATATGATCCGGTGGAATTATTTTTGGACCCTGACCTTAAATTCCCGCTTGTGAAAATCGCCAAATTTTTAGCAAAGAAGAAGCTGGGCTTTCGTGGACTAATGGATGTCATTCCTCTCGACGCAAATTTAGTGAAAGGATCGCATGGCCGGGATACGGTTGAGCTGGAGGAACAACCCGTCGCAATTGGGAGGGGGGCGAGCCAAGTCAATTCGGCTGAGGAGGTCTTCTTCTGGATCCGAGACTCGTTGACAAACTCGCGAGCAGGTGATTCAACCAGTGGGTAATCAGAGCCAGAGATTCTTAGCAAAAATTTGGTGTTGGCTAAGTATTCATAAGCCTGTTCAAACAAGTTCTGTTCACTTTGCAAGCTATCTGGTCACATCGCACAGCACCTAGACTTTTGACTGATTCAACCTCCACTCCAAACGTTCCCTTTGCCGCCGCGCGTGAGATTGCACGTCGGCGGACATTTGCAATTATTTCCCATCCGGATGCCGGGAAAACGACCCTTACCGAAAAGCTCCTTCTTTATGGGGGGGCAATCGGTTTGGCCGGCAGCGTGACCTCAAAAAAAGAACAACAATCGACTTCAAGCGATTGGATGTCGATGGAGAAAGAAAGAGGGATTTCAGTTTCTTCGACCGTCCTTCAATTTGAATACAAGAATTGCTGTATCAATTTACTTGATACTCCAGGGCACCATGATTTTTCAGAGGATACCTATCGGGTTCTTTCGGCAGTGGATGCTGCCGTTATGGTTATCGATGCCGGCAAAGGAATCGAGGCGCAAACATTGAAACTCTTTGAGGTTTGCCGTCGTCGTGGTGTTCCGATTTTCGTTTTCATCAACAAAATGGACCGGCCATCGCGCCCTCCCTTAGAATTGATCGATGAATTAGAAACGGTGCTTAAGCTTGCTCCTGCTCCTGTAAATTGGCCACTCGGAGAGGGACCCCGATTTCGTGGAGTTTATGATCGTCGTAAAGATGAAGTTAACCTTTTTGAACGAACCTCTCACGGCTCGTTTAAAGCCCCGCTGGAGGTTGCTGGAATCGGAGATGATAAGGTTCGCGAAGCTCTAAGTGATGAGCTCCACCTAGCTGTCACGTCTGAGATTGAGCTGCTTGACGGGCTTACTGAAACCATTGATGTCGAGCGGGTTCTGGCAGGTCAGCAAATGCCAATTTACTTCGGAAGTGCTATGAATAATTTTGGGGTTCAAAACATGCTCGAAAGTTTTTTGGAACTGGCCCCGCCGCCCGCCGGCCGAATCAATACGAGTGCGGACGAAATGATGGATCCAGAGGGTGAGAGCTTTTCTGGCTTTGTCTTCAAAATACAGGCTAATATGAATCCCCGCCACCGGGATCGAGCAGTTTTCGTAAGGATCGTTTCCGGAGTTTTTGAACGAGATATGCAGATTGTTGATCAACGCACTGGTAAAAAAGTTAGGCTGGCTAATGCACAAAAGTTGTTTGGTCAGAGTCGTGAAACTCTCGATACGGCATATGCCGGTGACATCCTTGCCCTAGTGGGGAATTATAATTTTCTTATCGGCGATACTCTTACCAGTGATCCAGAGGTGACATTTAATGAAATGCCTCGCTTCACCCCAGAGTGCTTCACTTACATTATCAATAAGGACACAGCCAATATCAAACGATACCGATCAGGAATGGAACAATTGATGAAAGAGGGTGTTGCTCAAGCCTATCAGGTGCACGGCAGCGCTCAGGCAGTTCCTTTGCTTGGGGCGGTCGGGCCGCTTCAATTCGAAGTCCTGCAAGCTCGCCTCGAAACTGAATATTCGGTCGAAACCCGCCTTGAGCAACCACGCTGGAATTGTGTCCAGTGGTTTATCGAACGAGAGCCCGATAAATCGAGGAGCGACCGCGAGCCGCCTGAAGTAACCCTCCCATCGGGGTGTGTCGTGGCCCGTGACCAGGACGGAAACTGGGTCGTTCTTCTGCCTGCCCAGTATCTTGTCGGAATTCTACACGATCGGAACGAAAATCTAATTTTCCGTAATAGTGCCTAAAACAATTATGATTCAGTCTGTAAAAGTTTGTTTTCAGATTGAGCGACTCTCTCGTCAGAGGTTTGACCTTTTGAGGATACTCCATCCAACGAAGGATAGAGTATCGCGCTTTCGAGTTGTGTGAATACCGATATGTTTTTAATTTAATTTGACACATTTCTCATGGGGATCACGCTTAGGGTTAGCACATCGACAATCACAAGCCAATATGACCCTACTACGTTCAATCTTTGATTTCCTATCCTCGCTCTCTTTTGGCCTCAAAAAGAGAATATTGAACTCTAAGACTCTTATCTGGTCACTTTTGCTTTTCGTAACTTTCTCGGGATCCCTCCACCTCAATGCCGCTCCAAGGATCTCCGAGTTTGTTTCTCTTAACACTCGTTCTCTTGTAGACGAGGATGGCGATTCTTCTGATTGGATTGAGATTGAGAATACCGATGACGCTGACGTGTCATTAGAGGGTTGGTATTTGACGGATGATCCAAAGGACTTAAGTAAGTGGGCGATTCCAGCAGTAACTCTTCGACCAAATGACTTTCTTATTATTTTTGCTTCTAATAAGAATCGAATTGATCCAACCGCAATACTTCACACAAACTTCACTCTTCAACCTGATGAGTTTATCGGGCTAGTTGAGCCTGACGGAAAGACGATCGCATCCTCATTTGATCCTCCCCCTCAATTTGAGGATATTTCATACGGCATAGGCACCGTTGGCGCATCGATCGTCACAGTCCCGGTCGACCAGGGTGTAAACGCTAAATATTTCGTCCCAGCTAATGATCCAGGCCCCGATAATTGGAGAGTTGCTGGATATAATGATTCGGCATGGACTAGTGCCGCACTTGCCTTCGGTTGGGACACTTCAGGGCCTTACCTAGATCTTCTCGGTAGCAATGGAAATCTATCATCTGTAGCAAAGGGAGTGAATGCTTCGATCTTTGTTCGTATACCCATTACGATTGATGATCCCAGTGCTGTTCAAAGAATGGTTCTTGATCTAAATTGGGAGGATGGTGTGATAGGCTATCTAAACGGAGAGCAAATCCTTTCAGAAAACGCTCCAAGCCCGGTCCTCTGGAACTCAAGAGCGACCTCATCACATACAGATAGTCTCGCTGTAGTTCCTGACACTTATGAAGTAGATTTCACAGGCAAACTCGTAAGCGGAACCAATATTCTCGCGTTCCAGGTCATGAACACCTCACCGAATGGGTCTGATCTTCTCCTACTACCTAAGCTGACTGTTGTATCGAAGGACGCTGCAAGCGGTGATGTGGCAGCATTTTTTGATGAACCTACCCCAGGAACACCGAATAGCCCCGGCAAACTGGCCCCAGCCTATGTGACGGTGGATCCACCTACGAGGACTTTTACATCTGGGTCAATAAGTGTGGGACTCACATCTGAAAACCCAAAAGCGACCATTCGCTATACTACTGATGGGACTATTCCAACCAACGATCTTGGCTCCGAGTCGCCAGAATATACCGAATCGCTTACAATTACAGACAACACTTTGCTGAGAACGCGAGCGTTTCTTTCTGGGGCGTTGGCTGGGCCTATCGAAACTCACGCCTATTTTCGACTTGAAAGCGACGCTGCTGAATTCACCTCGAACCTCCCGACAATTCTTATCGACAACTTTGGGAACGGTAATATCCCCTCTGCTGGGGCAACAACTAGATTGCCGATGATCATGGCAATCTTTGAGCCAAAGGATATCGGAGGAGGTGTCATGCGCTCATCGATGCTGAACCCACCCGATCTCGTAACTCGTATGGGAAGCCGCAAACGTGGGTCAAGTTCAGGGGGATGGCCAAAGAATCATTTTTCAGTCGAAGCCTGGACCGAGAATGACTACGAGGAAAAGGATATTAAGCCACTCGGATTCGGGGCAGATAATGACTGGATTCTGGGGTCGTTCTACCAGTTCGACCGGGCATTAATCCGGAATCCATTTATTTATGACGTTAGCCGACAGATTGGTCGGTATGCGGCCAGGACTCAACATGTTGAGCTTTGGAACAATCTAAGAAATAACGTGGGAGGGAACGATTACTTTGGAGTCTATACTCTTGGTGAGCGTCTTGATCGCGGAAAATCTCGTATTGATGTTGATCGTCTCAACCCAACCATTATGGAAAATAATTTTGGAGATGGCGGACCCGGCAATTTGGCACCATTTGAAGCAGAAGTTTCAGGTGGATATATCTTCAAACGAGATCGTGGTAACCCAACATTCTCTTCCTCCGGCATGGGTAGTTTTGTTTATGTCTATCCAGGCGGTTCCAGCGACCGAAATCGACCGGATGACTTTTTTATAAATCGTAATCAGACGGCATGGCTCACTAAATACCTTGAGGAAGCAGATGATGCTCTCGATGCAACGGATGGAATCAATCCTGAGACAGGTTTGCATTTCTCCGATTACATCGACGTTGATTCTTTTATTGACCACATCATGCTTAACAACTTCGCGATGAATGTTGACTGGGGGCGCTTGAGTGCATTCTTGCATAAGCCGCGTGGGGCGAAGTTACAGGGAGGTCCTATCTGGGATTTCGATCGTAATATGGGATCCGAGGACGGCCGTGATCGCACTCCAAATCGTGGGTGGAATGGAACCGGGGATTCTAGTAGAACATGGTATGATAGCCGCTATCCATACTATGGAAAAGTGATGGGCTACCGCCGTAACACACAAGGACCTCCAACCGATCAAAGTTCTAGACCTGACGTAATGCAGAGGTGGATCGATCGCTGGTTTAGTCTTCGAAAGACGGTCATGTCTATCGAGAATCTTAATGCTACGGTTGACAAATATGCTGTCCCGTTGAACGTGAATTCGGGCAATAATGCGGCTCAACCTTCTCCACAGGATCGTAATTTCGCGCGGTGGAACGTCGCACCAAATGGCGGGCAATACGGAGGAGGGGACAGGGGCTGGACTGGAGAGATTACTCACATGAAGGGGTGGTTGAAGGCGCGGGCCGAATGGATTGATTCGCAATTTCCTGCTGTGCCGGAATTCAGTGTCGCTAGTGGCGGTGTGCCCGTTGGAACGAATCTGATTATGAACTTTCCGCAAGGGCAGGCATTTTACACAACCGACGGAAGTGATCCAAGGGCTCCCGGAGGGGGAGTTTCATCAACTGCAAAACGATTCGATGGGGGGGCAATTGATTCTACCTTGATAGCGACGGATGCGTCTGTGGACTTCCTAGTTCCGAGCAATGACTCGCTCGGCTTAACTTGGACTCAAGCCAATTTTGATGCATCTGATTGGACTCAGGCAAACCCGGGGGTGGGTTGGGAAACACCTGGCGGAACATTGGAACCATTAATATCGACTAATATTATTAATGAACTCAAGGGCGTTAATGGGGGTGCCTATTTCCGTTGGGAATTCGACTTCAGTAATGCTGGCGCCGTAAATGGAGGAACACTAAATGTGCAAGCTGATGATGGCTTCGTTGCCTACTTAAATGGCATTGAGGTCGCCTCCGCTAATGTGCCGGACCCTGTTGCTTGGAATAGCACTTCATCGGGTTCCACCTCAGACGGAAATGTCGTCGCAGGACGGCAGATTGATCTTGCAGCCCACCTTGACGTATTTCGTAACGGCACAAATATCCTGGCGATTCATGCAATGAACTCTTCTCTGAATGGATCAGACTTCCTTATCCGGGCGGGCCTTGACATCAACGAAACTGTAGCGGCCAGCCCCTTGTTGTTGAATGAAAGCCAGATTATCATTGCACGCGTCCGCGACGGGGACTTTTGGGGAGCTCCAACAGTTAGTCCTTACGTGGTGGGCACCACGCCAGCTAATAGCGAGAATCTAATGGTCTCTGAAATTATGTATCACCCAGCTGAGCCTTCAGCCGCAGAGATAGCTGCCGGATTTGATGATCAGGATCTGTTCGAGTTCATAGAGTTTGTTAATATAAGTGACATCGCCATAGATTTGTCTGGGGTCGCTTTCGACGCGGGTGCGATTTTCACATTCCCGGTGGGGATGCAGCTCGCTGCGGGCGCCCGGGTTCTTGTTGTTAGTGATACCGCAGCGTTCAGAGCGCGCCATGGTTCGGCGCTCGATAGTTTTGTTGTTGGCCAATTCCAGGAAGGAACAAAATTATCAAACAGCGGCGAGCGTATTTTGATCGTTGGGATCGACGGTAGCCCTATTAAAGAGTTCACCTACAATGACAAATCACCCTGGCCAGAACCTGCGGACGGCGACGGGTTCAGTCTTGTGCTCAATTCCCCAAACAGCGCACCTGATCACAGCCTCCCTGAAAGCTGGTCAACTGGTCGTGAGGGCGGCACTCCGGCTATTGGTGAAAATAAAACTGTTTTTGCCGGCGATCCTGACGCGGATTTGGATAACGATGGTCTAACCGCGTTCGCGGAATATGCCATGGGGACAGCCGACTCTGATAGCTCGTCAGGCCAGGCGGCCATCAGGAGTCGAGTAGATGGTGGTGGCGATCTCCGAATTACTTTTTCAAAGAACACCGGGGCTGGTGATGTGAATTTCATTGTGGAGATTTCGACCGATCTTAAAAATTGGAGCAGCGGCGAAATGGTCTCGTTTGTGAGTGAGGAGTCAATTGGCGAAAATGTCTCTGAGGTCACTTACCAAAGCGCACTTCCTAACGCCACCGAAGTTTACATGCGGCTTAGGTTCCAGCAGAGGTAGTCGTGCTCACATAGCCTCGTGAAATAAGGAGAAAGGAGGACCTGGTTTGGCGGGTTCTTTCTTTTTTCTTTTCAATACTCCTAGATCGGATTTCACATTGATTTTGAAAGACAAAGTGTCCGGGTCACCTATGACTAGACTGTCGAAAACGGCCTTGGCTGGATCATCATAGATCTCTATCTTACCACAAATAATATTAAAACTATCACTGTGAATATTCTAACCTCTAGACGTTCGTTCCTAGCTACTGTCATTCCGATCTCTTTTCCGGCTTCCCTCTTGAAAGCTGAGCAAAACAAGATGCCTTGGCTTCAGATTTCTCTGCAGCAATATTCTTTCAACCGTATGTTCCGCTCGAAGAAGCTTGATCCTCTAGAGTATCCAAAGTTCGCAGTTGAAAAAACAAAGATTAAGGCCCTCGAGTATTTTAACGGTTTCTTTGAAGAAAAACTAGATTCAGCGAAATTTCTGACAGAGCTTAAAAACCGTTGTCGTGATCTTGGGGTTGAAAACCAGCTCATACTTTGTCGGTCAGACTTAGCTTTAGATTCAGCTGAAGCTCATGAGCGGAAAAAAGCAGCCGCATATCTTTCACGCTGGGGCGAGTTCGCGAAGACTCTAGGCTGCCATTCAATACGAGTAGATTGTCGTTCAAAGGGTAGTCGGGCAGAAGTAAAAAAACAAGCGGTCGATGGGCTCAATCACCTTTGTGAATTACTCGAACCAATGAAGGTGAATGCTATTATTGAGAATCATGGGAATTGGTCCAGCAAGGGCGATTGGGTAAAGGAAGTAATGAGTTTGGTAAAGCGACGGAATTGCGGAACCTTGCCAGACTTTGGAAATTTCAAAGACTACGACAAATATCAAGGTGTTGAAGATATGTTGCCATGGGCCAAAGCAATCTGCGCGAAAGTTCATGAGATTAATTCAGACGGCGAGGCAGCTCATACTGATTTTACACGGATGCTGAAGATTGTAAAAGAGGGGGGCTTCAAAGGGTTTATTGGAATTGAATTCGAAGGCGCCGCAGACCCAGTATCTGGTGTCCTGAAAACCAAAAAACTAATTCAAAAAACGCTACGGAAACTAGGTGAGTGATGAGGGTCACGATCTTGTTCTTTTTTCTGGTTGCGACTATTCAGTTCGCGAGTGCTACACCCAATCTAGGTGAGCGTGGCCCTTCGATTTTAAAGGAAATTGTTTCCGAGCCTTGGGCGACAGCTTGGAGGTCGGCGACCCTAAAAAATGTTCGTCTTATTTTCGAGAAGCCTGATCTTCATCAGCCATTGAATCTCCCTCCAGTCTGGTCTGCCATGATTTCGGGCCCCAATGGAGCGTCCGGACATCTGATTTGGGATAGTGTGGGCGAGGGGAAACTTGTTGAATTTGCACTAGATGGAAAGTTCGAAGTGAAGAGTGATTCGGGACGGGCGATTAATGGCGTTCCATCTTTCCAGCAGTTCCCAATTATGGGTGAAGATCTGAAACCCATAGCTTCGGGTTGCGTTCCGACCGCTGCGGCCAGTGTGGTTTCGTATTGGGCTAGTCAAAAATACCCTAGTTGGCGCGGTTACAATAAAAACAATCCTAAGGAACTTGTTTTACGTCTGCGCAGCAAACTCAAGATGACTCCATTTCCAGACATTGATGGCTTCACCCCGAACCGAATGTCTTTGGCTGGAGCTTATCCAAGTGAACTCCTGCAAGTCTTGAAGGCTGAAATAGTGGCCTATAATTTACCGATACAAATTGGTTTAGGCCGGTTCACCTGGCCTCTTTTCAAGAGGGAAATTGATAGCTCACGCCCAGCTCTTCTGTCATGTATAGTTCGCGTGCCCCACAAACCCCAACTTTCGTGGCCCCACGAAGTCGCTGGTGTAGGCTACTGCGAAATTGATAATGTAAAGTTAGTTGGAGTCATGGATAATTTCTTCCCGACTAACCATACGGAAACGATTCGCTGGATCAGGCAAGATGCCTTTCGGTCAATTTTGATCCTTCGGCCCCATGAGGAAAAATAACGGATTTGGTCTCTTCGAGCTTCGAGATTGGTAAATCGGCTATCTGTTTAGGCTAAGATTCAGGCGCTTAGGCAATATTGTTCGACATAACAAAAATCCGTATAGTGCCGCTGGAGTGCTAAGAGTCCATCTTTGCCGCCTTATTGGCGCGCTTCCGTTCATTGGGATCGAGGATGCGCTTGCGAAGGCGAAGGAAATTTGGTGTCGCTTCGACAAGTTCGTCGGGATCAATATACTCAATAGCACGCTCGAGCGAGAATTTCAGAGCGGGGGCAAGCTTGGCTGTATTTTCCTTAGTTGCCGAACGGATATTATCGAGCTTCTTTGCCTTGACTGGATTTACCGGGAGATCGTCGGCTCGAGAGTTTTCCCCAACAATCATACCAGTGTAAACCTCCTCTGTTGGATTAACGAAAAGGGTCCCTCGACCTTCAAGCGCAAGAAGCGAATAAGCGGTGGCTGGGCCAGTATCCATTGAAACCAGGGTCCCAGCCTGTCGGGTGTGGATAGTTCCAGCCCATGCCTTATATTCATCGAAGAGGTGAGACATGATCCCGTGACCAGAAGTGATATTTACGAGCTCAAATTCGAGACCAATAATCCCACGGGTTGGAATGCTAGCGGTGATTAAGGTTCGCCCAGAAGCATCGTTGGTCGTCATGTCCTGAAGCATCCCTTTGCGATCATTAAGTATCTTGAGGAGAGGATTGGCATATTCTGAGGGGAGCTCGAGATAAAGAATCTCCCATGGTTCAAGTCGCTTATCATTCTCGTCGCGCTTAATAATTACAGTCGGCCGAGAAACAAGAATTTCGAAACCCTCGCGTCTCATTGTTTCAACGAGAACCGCGATTTGCATCGCGCCTCGAGCTGAAACATTAAATACACCAGCCATTTCTGAATCTTCGACATGAATCGAAACATTAGTTTTCATCTCGCGATAGAGCCGTTCGCGTATCACACGGGACTGCACGTGCTTACCATCTCTGCCGGCGAAAGGGCCATCGTTAATAGAGAACTGCATCTGAACCGAAGGTGGGTCAATATTGACTGGAGGAAGGGGCTCGGCTTCCTCTTCTGCTGCGAGGGTTTCGCCGATATCGGCATCTTCAAATCCTGCGATTCCCACGATATTTCCAGCGACACCATCGGAAACTTCTTGGATACCGAGATTCGTGTATTCAAAAACCTTACCAATCTTAGAGCGCACTTTTGTCCCGTCTTTAAGAAAGCGAAAAACATTGTCACCTTTTTTGACTGATCCAGAGAGAACTTTACCGATAGCTATTCGGCCAACGTAGTCATCCCAGTCAATGTTGGAGACGAGCATTTTAAAATTCTCATCTGCGAGAACTTTTGGAGCCGGGATATTTTCGATAATCGCCTCGAGAAGAGGAACGCAGTCACCCTCAGCCGCATCATGTGAATTAGAAAAGAATCCGTTTTTAGCAGATCCATATAGAGTGGGGGCGTCGAACTGATCGTCAGTCGCTTCAAGTTCGAGAAAAAGTTCGAGGACCTGATCATGGACGCCGAGTGGGTCAGAATTAGGTCGGTCGATTTTGTTGACGACGATGATGGGCTTCAGCCCCTCCTGGAGGGCCTTACGGAGAACAAAACGAGTCTGTGCCTGAGGGCCACCGAAGGCATCAACAACAAGAATGACACCATCGACCATCTTCATAACTCGCTCAACTTCGCCGCCGAAATCGGCATGGCCCGGGGTATCGACAATATTAATGATATGATTGCCCCAGTGAACGGCGGTATTTTTCGCTTTAATCGTAATTCCTTTTTCCCGCTCTAAATCCATAGAGTCCATCGCGCGTTCGGTGACGGCTTGGTTTTCTCGGTATGCGCCACCGGCTTTTAGAAGTTCGTCGACAAGGGTGGTTTTACCGTGGTCAACGTGGGCTATGATGGCGAGATTGCGAAACTGAGACATGGTAGTTACGGATGGAATTATGCTGAGCCTTGGTAAGGCGCAACGTGCGCTCCTTGCCTCAGAAACGAGGTAATAGCAAGAAATCGCTCGATTGATGCCAAATTGATTACACTAAATTGGCATGAATCTAAGTGAGATTTTCAATACTAGTTGATCCACGATGGGGAACCAGAAGGTGAATAGCCAAGTGAGTTATCGAGACTAACAATAGCTTGAAAAGCGTCTTCGGGGAATCGAGCAAGCTTGAAACCAGCTTTTTAAACCCTATTTTTAGAAGGTTTTTCTCGCTGATGAAGAGTCTTGAGTTTTCGGATTTAATTATCCAGTCCCTCTTGCTACAGATTCGTAATGAAAGCCAAAGGTCTCCAATTACTCGAATCTCTTACCCAAGCTCATAGTGTTCCTGGTTACGAGGATGAGGTCAGGAAAATTTTCCTGGATGAATTGGATGGCTACGGTGAATTCGGGGCTGACAAGAATGGCTCGGTTTACTGCGTCCGAGATTCTGCTGGACCAAAAGTCATGGTAGAGGGGCATATGGACGAGGTGGGGTTTCGAGTTCAGAACATTCTTGCGAATGGCTATCTAAAAATGGTGACCGTTGGAGGTTGGTGGGGGCACACACTTTTATCTCAACGGGTTGAAATTAAGAACCAAGAAGGTGTTAAAATCATCGGGACGATCGCATCTAAACCTCCACATTTTTTAGGAGAAACAGAGCGAAACCGCGTCATTGGAGTGCCCAATATGTTCGTCGATATCGCGGCTCGATCACGAGCTGAAGTGGAAGATTGGGGGATTCAGCTCGGGGATCCTATTGCGCCATGGAGCCCATGGACACCGATGCGTCAGCCAGAGTGGTATATGACGAAAGCTTTTGACAATCGGGTCGGAATGGCAGGAGCAATTCAGGTAGGGCAAGCTGCCGAAGCTTCGGGATGCCAGTTGATAAGCGCAGGTTCAGTTCAGGAAGAACTAGGACTCAGAGGGGCAAAAACTCTGGCGAACATAACGACTCCAGATGTAGCAATTGTTTTAGAGGGGCCACCAGCCGACGACACCCCAGGAATGCCTCTCGGTGAGTCCCAAGGGGTTCTAGGAGGGGGGGTGCAGATTCGCCTACACGATCCCAGCGCGATCATGAATCCACGTTTGGCTCGCTTTGCTATCGAGACCGCTCGTCGCGAGGGAATTTCACATCAAGTTACCGTTCGTTCGAGTGGTGGGACAGACGCAGGGTCGTTCACCTTAGCAAACGAGGGAATTCCCAGTGTCGTTTTAGGTACTCCAGCAAGATATATTCATTCTCATAACGCGATCATCTGCGCGTCTGATTATCATGCGATGGTAGACCTTGCGATCGCTATGGTGAATCAAATCGATGACCATATAGTTAATGATTTCACACGCTTTCTCTAAAAAAAGCAATCTAGCGGATGGGTCTAAACGGCTTCACCTTACCATTTTCCAAGGAACCTCCCAGCCAAGCAAGTAGTTGGTTCATCTCAAGATGATCGTTACGAAGTGATTGGAGTGATTCCCATCCACAATGTGTCCGGCGCTTGGCTGGCACAATCTTTTCGACATGAAGCCTTCCCATTAGCGCTTCTGTTTCACGATCAATAGCGTTTTGAATCTGTGCAGGGTGTGGGAGATCATCTAGATCATTTGGCGACAAACCAAAACTGACGATACCGATTCCCAACTCATTGGCAAGAGCTCGAACCTGGTCTCCTAACAATTCATCCGATATACTATCGGCTAAATATAGAATTCCTTCGTTGGCCCACATCGAACCGCTCATGGTTTGAAATAAATCTTCGCGAAAGTTGTCGTGGCTGGTCTCAACGCGCATCCGGATAGAGCTGAGATGGTAGGGAGGAAGTCCAAGAGTTTGCTTGAGCGCGAGATGGGCTGGATCAAGTGCGAGGCCATCTTCATCAAACTCACCATGCTCCCAGTCGATAAGTACCATCTCCGGAAATTTCCAAAGGTTTCCAAGAGGAGCCTCGACTGAGAGGGACTCACGAAATTCAAAAGTAAAAACGCTTTTGGTCTCTGCATATTTTTGAACAATTGCGCGGAATTTGCTGAGTCGAAGCATTGCTGCATCGACTGAAGAGCTATCATCGAGGTCATCGAGTCTACCCTGAGTCATCGCGAGTAAACCCTTGGCGCTAGAGAGCGCCGGGACCGCAACTCCACGTTTGTAGTATCCTTGACCTTTTTCGACCTTCGCGATGGGCGAATTTGGATCGCATGACATTACCGAAAAGTGATAACGCAGCGAGGCGTCGGAATATCCTCCATCAAGGCTCATCCGAAGCAGTCTAATTAACTCTGTGCCTTTGATCGAGTCCTTCGGGTTAGAGGGAAGCATTTCGGAGAGAAGGTCAGAAAGTTGATTGCGAAGACTCATGAGACAATTTTTATGCAAGGATGCGACGGGATGCTAGATGCAACGGGATTATGGGTAGTGTGGGCAAGCTCCAAGTCCCTCAAAACTAAAAAAAGTGAGGTATTTTTTAAAATATAATATTTAGGATTCTGAAATATTAATCGAATAAATCGTTTCGGCTTGCGGTCTCAATTAACGAACTGTTAACAAACGGAGTGTGAAGAGGTTTTTCCCAATAATTTGGATAGTAATTTTAGCATCTTTTGCATCAGCGCAAAGCGCTAGAGAGATCATGGAATCGGTCCGTCAGGTAACGGTTCTTCAGAAGGAGCAAACTCTGACTGGAGTTCTACGCAAGGGGGCAAAAAAGGTTCCCCTCAACTTGTTTCTTCGAGGTAAAGATATCCAGTTTACTCTAAATGGTGGTGCTGAAGGCTTTCATCTTCGACTGAAGGAAAATGATCAGGAATTTTGGGACATCAATAACGGGAAAGCGAAACGGTTTCTGGCCAATAAAATTGGGGCATCAATCGCAGGAACTGATGTAACATATGAAGATCTGGCTTTGAAATTTCTTTATTGGCCTAACCCTCAACATGCAGGGGCTCAAAAAATCGGATTCGAAAATTGCTGGAGAATTCATGTTGTTAATCCTGAGAAAACTGGAAGCTACCGCGAAGTTAGTATTTGGGTAACGAAAAAGCATAGGGCTCTTGCCAGAGTTGTCGGATACGGCCCAAAGCCAGGTCGACGACCAATGAAGCAATTTGAAATTATCGACGTGATGAAGGTGAACGGAGTCTTTACGGTCGAAACGATGAAAGTGAGCAGGTTCGATCAGGAACGAAGAGTAGAGGGTATTACTTATCTTGAATTTAACAAACCCAAGCGTCGAGGTCGTTAGGTTCAACTTAAATGGTAAGCACAATTCAGCTCAATTGGATTGACTATCTTTAAGAAAAGGCTTCGAAAATCCAATGATTGTTATCGTCTTATGCATCTAATCCAAAAGCTGTGTGGACGACTCTTGCGGCTTTCTCAATTTGATCCTCTTCGACCGTGACCGAGATTTTGATTTCTGATGTCGAGATCATCCCAATATTGACCCCAGCTTTACCCAAAGCCTCAAACATCTGGGCGGCGACACCCGAATGACTACGCATGCCGATACCCACACATGAAAGTTTAGCAATACCAGCCTCGGTTTCAATAGCGGCATCTCCAGATAGCTCAGCGAGAACTGGTTTCAGAGCACTCTGTGCTCGACCAAGATCGTTTGTGTGCATTGTAAAGGAATGGCGTGCCAACCTATCACTAGCGATATTTGAAACAATCATGTCGATATTGACCTCAGCTTCAGCAAGTGCCCCAAGAATGCGACCTGACATTCCTGGTGTATCAGGAATATCGGTAATAGTAACTCTAGCTTGTGAACGCTCGATTGAGACTCCGCGAATGACAACTGATTCCATGGTTTCGTGTTCTTCGGTGACAATGGTCCCCGGGTTATTATTGAGTGATGATTTAACTTCGAATTTCACGCCATATTTTTTGGCGAATTCAACAGAGCGGGATTGCATAACCTTAGTTCCAACAGAGGCGAGTTCAAGAAGCTCGTCGTAAGAGATTTCCGGAAGCTTTCTTGCATTTTCGACAACTCTGGGATCGGCAGTGTAGACCCCATCAACGTCAGTTAGAATCTGACACAGATCGGCTTTGACAGAAGAGGCGACTGCGATAGCTGAAAGATCCGAACCTCCGCGGCCGAGAGTATGGATCATTCCTTCTTCAGTGATCCCCTGAAACCCCGCAATCACGACAGTTTGATCCGCCTCAAGATATTTATTAATCAGAGTGGGGTCAATTTGCTCGATTCTTCCACGGGTGTGCGACCCGCTGGTTAGGATTCCAGCTTGACGACCAGTTGCCGAGACTGCCTCAATACCCATCTCATTAAGCGCTATGGTTAAGAGGGCGATTGATTGTTGCTCGCCAGAGGAGAGAAGAACATCAAGCTCTCGCTCTATGGGCTGCCGAGATAGTTCACTGGCAAGAGCGATAAGTTTATCAGTTTCGCCACCCATAGCAGAAATTACAGCAATAACCTTGTGACCTTTTTCACGCTCAGCCTTAATCCGGCTGGCTACATTCTTAATACGATCAATGGACCCAACCGAGGTTCCGCCGTATTTCTGGACAATAAGTGCCATGGGTGGTGTTCCTTTAGAGCTTGAGGGGAACGATGGCAAGCAAGAGCCGAAGTAAAAACGAGTCCTTCGAGTGAAAAATTGAAAATTTTAACACGAGCATTAAAAAACTAGAGCTGATTAAAAATAACTTCTAACGGAGGAAACGCGGGCTACGATTTCCCATCGAGATCGAGTTTTTCTTCTCTTTAGATTGAAAAACTGATTTCAAACCTATGTGGGTAACCACTCACATAGCCTCTCTTACATTCTAGTTCTCGATTAATATTCAGAATCTTTAATCTCTTCAGAGTGTCTCAATTCTAAACACAACGGGCCTATTGGTGAGGCAGTCAAGGTTTTCAACTTCGGCAAGAGCTTGTTTTAGCTTTCCGAACGGGCAGGTGTGGAGGAGGAAGACCATCTCAATGAAATCGGCATCGGGCTTATCTGGGTCAACTGGTGAGTGAGTTCCAGAGATCCCGATCTCGTGCCTCGCGAGAACGCTGGCAATATCTGCGATGACACCGGGGCGGTCGGTGACGGGAAATCGGACGTAGTAAGAAGTAGCGGTTTCATCGATATCTACTAAGTTCCCCAGGTCGTTATAAGGGAGAAAGCCGTTATTGGTTTCCGAACCGCGGGCAGCTTCGACTAAATCGGAAACTACGGAAGAGGCGGTCGGGCCCTGGCCGGCGCCTTGGCCGTAGAAAAGCGAATCACCCAAATGATCACCCTTGATCGCCACTGCATTAAAGACGCCATTGACAGAGGCTAGGATATGAGTTTTTGAAAGAAAGGAAGGTTGGGTCCGAATTTCGATCTCGCCATCCTTATTCGCGATGACAAGGGAGAGGAGTTTGACAACGTATCCGAGATCTGAGGCAAATTTAATATCAAGAGGGGTAACCTTCTCGATACCACGAACATAAACATTCTTGTAGTTGATAAGAAATCCATGCGCTAACGAGCCAAGAATAATAGCCTTGTGAGCAGCGTCCCATCCATTCACGTCGAGAGTTTCGTCTGCTTCTGCATAGCCAAGATCTTTCGCTTCTCTTAATGCCTCTTGGTAACCTAAGCCAGCTTCGGTCATGCGCTGTAAAATGTAGTTGGAAGTTCCGTTAATAATTCCAGCGATTGATTCGATTCGGTTTCCAACAAGTGATTGCTGCATCGCTTTTATGATTGGGATACCTCCAGCAACAGCAGCTTCAAAATAAATCGGAGTATTCGTTTCCTTCGAAATAGCAAAAAGCTCGGTTCCACGTTCAGCCAGAAGAGCCTTATTTCCCGTTATTACGGGTTTTCCGGCCCGCAAAGATTTTGTCACGAGATTGAAAGCAGCTTCTGTTCCTCCAATTAATTCTACCACAATATCGACCATAGGGTTGTCGACCATTTCCATGAGGTTCGTAGTAAAGAGTTCAGCTGGAGCGTTCCCTTCACGCTTTTTGGAAAAATCGCGAACCGCGATCTTGCGAATTTCCATGGCCGCAGATCCTTGTGATCGAGACTCGATGAGGGCCCCATGCTCCTCAAGGATCTTCCAAACTCCTGACCCGACGGTGCCAAATCCGGCTAAACCAATTCCTAAAACAGTGTTGCTCACGCGGTTTTTTAAGAGTGTTCGGGAAGCAAAAACAGTAAAAATGTGAATGAACCTTGAATTGCACCCGCTATTGGTGCCGTTATAATGATATCAGATGGAACGCGAATATCCTTGGGAAACAGCCAGCACCTACTCTCCTCCACGTCGCGAGGGGCTCGGCTGGTATGTTCTCGTGGCTGTCATCTTGGCCTTGATTATTCACGTCGCAGCTCTTGTAAGGGCAGGAAACACCTTTTACGAATCCGAGATTCCCGAGGCTACTGAGTGGGTTTCGCAGCCGGTTCGGCTAAACATGGCGGAAACTGAAACCGAAGAGATCGCGGAGGTTCCACCAGAGGAAGAGCTCGAAAGACCGATCGATGATAGCGAACTGGCAGATGATCCTGAGGCAGCTATTGCCGAGCTTTGGGATATCGATATTGATATCGATACTGAGGTGGAAGAGGTATCGTTTCCTGAGATGAGAATTGAAAAGCCCATCTTAGCAGGCACTCATATTGGAGATTTGCTAAAACCTACGGTCGGTGAACAAAAGGACTCGGATGTTCTTGATCCAGGGAAAATCAGTATCGATTTCCAAGACGCTAAGAGAGGCCAGATTATTGTCGATGAGGGGACTCAGCTCGCCGATGTTCTTGACCCCGACAAAGTTGTTCAGGATTTAGGAAAGTTACAAGGTGGTGATGGGAGTGACACAGCTGGGGAGATCAATGGCTACACTGGTCTTTCTGCCTACGCCAATATGTCTCCAGGTGAGCTGCAACAAAACAAGGCAACGATCGGGAGCGACCTTCTGTTCGAGTTTAACAGAGACACCTTAAAAGATGATGCCCGTATTACGCTTCTAACTGTCGCCCAGTTAATTGACCGGAACCCAGGCATGTTTTGTTGGGTCGAAGGTCACACTGATAGTTTCGGGGGGGAGGAATTCAACTTTCAGCTTTCCTTGAAGCGCGGTCAAGCAGTGAAAGATTGGTTGGTTAGATCACTACAACTTGAACCAAAATTCATTGTGATTCGCGCTCTCGGAAAAACGGAACCTGTTGTGAAAGGAGGTGACCGCGTTACACAAGCGGCTAATCGAAGAGTTGACATCAAGATGCGTAAGATTCTTCCTAACAATACAGCTGAAAGTGTGCTGGTTAAGCCTGGTAAGCCTCCAGAGGAGATTCCACGAGGTATTCCCGTTGAAGATGATGAAGGGGGAGGGATCCCAAGAGCGATTTTGGTGCCAGATGATGAGCAGTCACCAAGGGTAATCCCAGTTGGGGAATAGTCGGGCTTGTCGTAAGGAGTGAAGTCTAGTTCATTGAAGCCGTGCTGAAGATTCTGACCGAACCCCCAGTCTGGAAGGCCGTCATCGGATTTGATTTCGACGACACTTTGGTAATGAAAGGTAGCCCGTCGCAAGTAGACGAGCGGTTCTTTGAGTGCTTAACGTGGGTTCGCTCCACCTATGGCGCGGCTTGGGGAATCGCCACTGGCCGATCTTTGTATCAGCTAATCGAAGGACTTAACGAAGCTGGTTTTCCCTTCCTCCCAGATTTTGTGATTGTGCGTGAGCGAGAGATTTTCTTTCCCGGTCAATTTGGGCGCTGGGTTCCTGATGAGAATTGGAATAAAAGATGTGAGAAGGACCACAATCGCCTTTTTCGAAAGTGCAAGCGAGTGTTTGCTAAGATCAAAGAACACATTGAGCGAGATACTGATGCTCGCTGGGTTTCGGTCGAAGGGGATGCTGCCGGTATCGTCTCATCAACCGAAGAGGAAATGGATGAGATCCTGAAAGTGATTCAGAGTCTTACCTTACACAGCGACCTTACTTTTGAGCGTAATTCGATTTATCTCCGCTTCAGTCATCGGTCCTATCGTAAGGGAAGTTGTCTTCAAGAGGCTGCCAATCGCTGGGGACTTGAATGCGATAGAATTCTCGCGGTCGGTGATAATTATAATGATCTGAGTATGCTGCGGCCGGAGATCTGTGAGGCCTGTGGGTGTCCTTCGAACGCTATCCCTGAGGTGAGGGACTATGTAACGGAACGGGGGGGGAAAGTAGCTGCTAATCCGGGAAGCATTGGGGTAATGGAGGTTATGAAGCACTATTTCGATCAATGATCGGTGAACTTTGGGCTTTTGCGTTAATTATGTTGATCGGGCAATTTAGCCCAGGTCCAGATATGCTTTTGTTAACTCGCACTTCTCTTGCAGAGGGCTTGCGATCGGGTTGGATGATGGTGCTTGGAATTAGTACGGGGCTTACGTTGCACGCCAGCCTCGCAATCGGAGGTATTGCTGTAGTGTTAGCAAGGGGAGGGGTCATCGCGATGGGATTAGAAGGGATCGCTGCTTTATACCTTTTTTGGTTAGCGTTTGGCTTGCTTAAGAAACCAGAGCCCACCGGGGAGGTCGATATTCCCAGAGGAAACCCCTACTTGCGTGGACTCTTCTGCAATTTACTCAACCCCAAAGCCCTAGTGTTTTTTGCGAGTGTGGTCGCAACTTTTTTAACTCGGCCTCACCCTTATTGGTGGCCTTTTGCTCTTTGGTTGATCGTGGTTTTTGAGGCTCTTTTTTTCTGGTGCCTCTGGGTTTGGCTTTTACAAATACCCAAAGTAAAAGATAGATATAGAAGGTTTAGCCGGTCGATCGATCTTCTTTACGCTATGGTATTGACTGGGTTAGCCATTCACTTGATGTTATGGTGAAAATTTTATTGCGACGATCATTATCGGATAGCTTCGAGGTCTTTCACCCGTAACCTAACCAACTCAATTATGAAGAATCACCCTATCAAAGCTGTGTGCCTTGCAATCTCAATGGTCTCTCCGGTCTTTTCAAATCACCACAAGGAAACGCAAGGTTGGTCCAACCTGTTTAACGGTAAGAATCTCACTGGGTTTTCACAGAAGAATGGCACTGCCACTTTTGAAGCCAAGGAAGGATCCATCGTTGGAACAACCGCCAAAGGAAGCCCTAATTCCTTTCTTTGCACTGAAAAACTCTATGGGGATTTCGACCTGATCTTCGAGGTCAAAGTCCACAATAACTTAAATTCTGGTGTTATGATAAGGTCGCAGACAAAGGGGAACACTTCCGAAGGCCGAGTCAACGGCCCCCAAGTCGAGATTGAAGCCAGTGGCGCGAAAGGTGCTGAATCAGGTTATATCTACGGGGAAGCTTGTGGTGGTTGGATGACTCCTAAGAATCTTTTAAAGCCTCACAAACATTTCAAAGATGGCGAGTGGAACAAATATCGTATTCTAGCGAAAGGCCCAAGAATTCAAGTGTGGATTAATGATGTTCAGATTTCCGATCTTACTGACGTCCCTAAGTATAAAACTTATTCCAAGGGCTTTATCGGCCTACAAGTCCACGGTGTCGGTAATCGTGGGCCATTTGATGTGGCCTGGAAAAACCTCAAAATTCGGGAGCTCTAAACCCAAAACCCTAATTAACCTTTAAAACCGGACGGTGTTTCCCCTTCCGGTTTTTTGGGTTAAAAAAACCTGACTACCCAATGGGTGTCAGGTTTTTAAGATTGAGAACCTGGTCTAAAGCTAGTCGCCTAACCCGAATCGGAGAAAGTTGTTCACGGTGATAGTATCACTAAGCTCCTTACTCTTAGCCTCAAGGAGGTTCTTAATAGGAGTATCGGGCTCCTTGACAAATCCTTGCTCAAGGAGACAACGCTCTGAGTAAAACTTACCAAGTTTTCCCTCGATAATTTTTTCAAGGATTTCAGCAGGCTTTCCAGCACCTTCCATTTGCTTCCGGAAGATGTTCTTTTCTGAATCAACGAGCTCAGCTGGGATGTCTTCCCGCTTGAGACCCGCAGGTGAGGTTGCTGCAATATGAAGAGTAAGATCCTTAACAAGGTCCTTGAAAGCATCAGTAGATGCAGTCTCAGCCTTTCCAGAGCTCACTTCGATAAGGACACCCACCTTGCCACCGAGGTGAATATAGGAAGCAACGCCACCCTCGCCATTCAGGGTGAGACGCTCGAAGCGGCGAAACTGAAGATTTTCACCCATTTCGAGGACCTTTGTCTTGATAAACCCCCCAAGAGTTTCATCACCTTTAGGAAGTAATTTAGCTGCCTCGAGGTCAGTTACATCGCTAGCAAGAACGGTTGCCGCGACCTCGCCCACAAATGCCTGAAAATTTTCATTTTTGGCAACGAAATCAGTCTCGCAGTTGATTTCGACAAGAACCCCAGATTTGCCGGATTCATTAAGGGCGGCAACGATAATCCCTTCGTTGGCGTCACGCGAAGCCTTTTTCTCGGCCTTCGCTTCGCCACGCTCACGGAGGATTTTGATAGCAGCATCGATATCACCTTCAGTTTCTTTGAGGGCGTTCTTGCATTCCATCATGGCAACCCCGGTTTTTTCACGGAGCTCTTTAACCAGAGATGCGGTAATCATAATATCTGTTTCTTTCTCAGGTGATAGAGTCTACCCCTTGGACCCTACGACGATTCCGTCAACAAGGTTCTGTAGGACGATTCGAATTGAACGCATCGCATCATCGTTAGCAGGGACCGGATACTCAAGCTTGGATGGATCTCCATTGGTATCGACGATTCCGATGATGGGAATTTTCAGACGCTTGGCCTCAGCCACTGCAATAGACTCGCGAGCGGTATCGACAATGACGACAGCATCCGGGTGCTTTTCCATGTCACGAACACCATTGAGGTTACGATGAAGTTTATCCTTTTCACGATTTAGAGAAGAAAGCTCTTTCTTTGACATGGACTTGTACTCTGGAGCACGTTCGATGTCTTCCAGATACTTGAGCCGCTTTACCGAATTACGGATTGTAGCGAGGTTCGTGAGAGTTCCACCAAGCCAACGGTAGTTGACGTAGTATTGGCCAGTTGCTTCAGCTGCCTCACGTACTGCATCTTGGGCTTGTCTCTTACAGCCGACAAAAAGGATCTTTTTATTTTTACCTGCAATCTTTGCGAGGAAGTCCGACGCCCGATCAAGGCACTGAACAGTTTTGATGAGGTCGATGATATAAATTCCACCTTTATCCTTCATGAGGTAAGGTTTCATTTTTGGATTCCATTTCTTAGTCTGGTGCCCGTAGTGGACGCCAGCTTCGACCATATCTTTGACGAGTTCGTTAATCATTGTATTTGGTCCTCCGTTAAAGCACGAAGGCGATTTTTTTTAAGAAATTGCTGCAATTGCCCTCCCCGGTCTCTCGTTGTTGATAATGCAGCTCTTGAGGAGAGGGATGGATCTACGTGGGAAAGATCAAATTGGCAAGGAATTTTCGGCTTAAGGACCCCAAATCAACGGTTTGCTTACCTCGCCCGTTTCCCTGCGCTAGCTCGCTCTACCTGGAGGTTAGGGAAGTTGTTACAGCTTTTGCGATGAGGGCAGCGCCACCCGTATTTGGGTGTACCGTGTCAGGAATCAGGCCATCTTGGCCCTCGAGAGCTGCGTAAACGTTAATAATCTCAAGCTTAAGGTTCTTCGCGATCTTTTTGATGATGGGAATCTGTGCCTTGGTATCTTCGTTGTTTATTCCCCAACGACCCTTTTTTGCAATGTATGGCGGCAGGCAAAGTTAGATCCGGGGTTTAGAAGCAAGCTTTTGAAAGTCAGAGATTAAATCACGGTAGTCAGCTTCGTAATCTTTAGCAGAATTCCTCCAATTCACCGGCTTGGTATCGTTTGTGCCGAGCATAATCACGACGACATCAGGATTTGACGTTAGCGCGTCTTTAAATTGCTGAGATTATTGGTAGGGCTTGTTACCACTATTCATCAAGGTGGTTCCGCTGAGGCCAAAGTTTTGGACCCGCCATTTCTTCCGAGAACCTTCTGGGCTTGCGCAGGCCAAGACTGGCCACGTTCTGCCCCTACTCCCTGGGTAATACTATCTCCAACACAGGCGAGGACTTGGTGCTTTACTTCTTTTGCCTGCGTGAAGCCAACCAAGGGGATTGCGCAGAATGTGATGAGAAAAGGATTAGTCTTCAGGGGGGGCAGCTGTAGAGAGACTATTAAAGGTGATCTCTCAAGCACCTTACAAGAGAAGTTCTGAATTATTTTGCAGAAGCTCTGACCGATTGAATATACTGACGAATTGCTTCGAACTGTTTATAAGAATCTCCCTCGAGGATGTCAGGGCGAAGGCCTGTTCCATCGTCTGGGTTCGTATATCGGGGCATCTTGGTGTTGGCCACGAGACGGGTAGGATTGAACATCCACTGATGAAAGTATTCCGAGCGGAGCCGTTCGTGTGTAATTCCAAAATTGATTCCCTTAATTTCAAAGGCAGCAACAGCTGGCTTTTCATTGATGGCGTGGCACGTTACACAAGCATAACCAGTCAGACCAACGAGCTGCTCTCCGACTTTAACCTGGTCAGACGCGGGTTTCTCTCGTGATGGTTCCGACGCCGGAAGACCATGGTGTTGGCCAAGACCATGAGCTAGATGTTTGGCATGGAGAGGGAAAGCGGGCATGCGCATTTCAAGCCATGGGCGTGGGCGAGGCTTTGCGGTACCGAGAAGCATTTTCTCTACATATCCAGTATGCAACATTGCGCCCATGTGAGTTAAGGGCGGCCGGGATTGGATCAGTCGCTCGTCTGCTGTTTTGATGTGATCGAGCAGTGACTTGGTCTCCCCATGGATTTTGGTAAGGAGTGCATCCCGACCGTTGTAATCATGGCATGACGTGCAATTGAGGGCTTCGATCTGTCGGCTGGTATAGGCCTCAACGGTGTCGTAACGTAAGGTAGGCAGAATAGCTGGGGTGATCGCCTTCTTTTCCTTATCAGTGAGGATCAGTCGAGGTGATTTGCCGCGTTGATCGTCAGGGCCTAGACAGCCTTTAGTCCAGTCTTTGAGATCGGCAAGATTCGGGGCAGAAGTCCCTGATGGTTCCAGGCCTTCGTGACAGCTAGAGCAATTTAGAGAGGCTACGAGACTTTTCCCACGAACCGCATCACCGGGAGGAAACTCA
>CASICJ010000030.1 GCA_949373085.1 uncultured Verrucomicrobiales bacterium | reverse complement strand
AACCCCAGGGACGAAAGTCGTCCGCGGGGTTGATTAACTTTAAGATCAGGAGATTTATCCCTTAATCTCTGCGTTGTAGAAGTCTTGCCAATCCTCAAGATTATTGAGGTTTACAGCGTCAAGAATAGCCCCGGTATCGGCGATGCCAACAGACTCAAGGATAGTTGTACGGGTTGAATCGTCGTGGTTATAACCGACAACAGCAGCATTGTGTGCATCGATCGCCTCATTGTCGAGGGAGCCACCTTTTTGGTCTAGGATCCATTGTTCGCACTGAGTGTAAGATGGTTTGCTCTCCTTGACATAGGCTAAGAAGGCGTCCCGCTCAATGCCGAGTGCGTCGAGAGTCATCTGGTCAAAGCCCGCACCTGCAGCGGGATAATCACTGTGGAGCTTTCCGGCAGCGTCAAGAGAAGCTTTTTGCCAGAGGCGAGGAAGGTGAAGCACGCCGAGAGGGCCTGCGATTCCGGAAGTCACGAGAGGAATGATTTGGCTCATTGTTTTAGTAGTTTTTGGGTTTCGATTATAAGAGAGCCGAAAATTTAAGGTCTCCACGAAAGTGTTAACTAGAGCTGGCTTGTATGGCAAATGCTAATTCGAAGGAAGTTTTCAACCAGTACTTGTTTTTTAAACAGTGGCGGAGTTTTCTCAAGACATCACAATGTCGGCCGGATTTTCTATAGAATTATTAAATAAAGCGCAGCGTGAAGCTGTTTTGGCTCTGAAAGGGCCTGTTCTTATTCTGGCAGGTGCTGGAACTGGTAAAACGAGGACGGTGACCTGCCGGATGTCAGCTCTCTTAGAAAATGGCGTGAAAGCTGAAAATGTTCTTGCCGTCACTTTTACTAATAAATCGGCGGCGGAGATGGCAGAGCGCCTCATGGTTATGGTAGGCAAGAAACGAGGGAAGGCTTTAACTGTGTGTACTTTTCACTCGCTCTGCCTGCGTATCCTCAAACGGGATATTCGGGTCTCTTGGCTATAAGAAAAAGCTTCGCCGTGATGGCTGGCGGCGACCAGACAGGAATGATTCGCCAACTTATCGTTCGGAAAGGGGGGCGGAAAATCAATTTGAAGCCCGGCGAGGTGTTGAGCGAGATTTCGAAGTCCAAGAATGCTGAGCTGCCGCTTTCCGGAATCGATGACGATCTAATCGCTGAGATCGCGGTAGCTTATCAAAACGAACTTAGAGCGCAAAATGCTGTTGATTTCGATGACCTCCTTCTTTTGGGAGAGAGGGTCCTCCGAGAGCATCCCGAGGTGCGGGAATATTGGCAGGAGAGATTTCAGTATGTCACGGTAGACGAATTTCAGGACACTAATAGCCTCCAAATGAAGCTTCTTCAGCAATTGGTTGGTGAACCTTACAATATTTGTGTGGTGGGAGATGATGATCAGTCGATTTATGGTTGGAGGGGCGCGCAGGTCGCAAATATTCTCGAGTTCGAACGATTTTTTCCCAATCCAAAAATTATTCGACTGGAGGATAATTATCGGAGTACTCAGGCCGTTCTAGAGGTTGCTAACAGCCTGATTCGGCACAATGTGGGGCGTCGTGAAAAGAAGTTACGGCCTACAATCCCGGGTGGTGATTTAGTTCGTCTAGTTTCTATGCCGGGTGATCAGGAAGAAGCTGAATGGATTGTTTCTGAGATCTTGATGCAGCGCGAGGAAGGTCGAGTTTTGGAGGATTTTGCGATTCTTTTTCGAACGAATGTTCAGATTCGTAAGATGGAAGAGGTTTTACGTGAGGCCAAGATACCTTACCGAATGGTTGGAGCTCAAAGTTTCTACGACCGTAAGGAAGTGCGGGACGTTCTCAGCTATATCCAAGTTCTAAATCAACCGGAACTGGATATTCCCTTACTTCGAGTTCTCAATACTCCTCCGCGGGGGATTGGAAACACAAGCTCGATGGCTGCTTTGGATTGGAGTCGAGACAAGGATCAGAGTATATGGGAGACATTAATCGATAGTGATTTTCTGGCGCAAGTTTCCAGTAAAGTGATGAAATCAATTTTGACTTTTACGGGTCAGGTAGAAGAGGTTCGAAGGCGTTTGGTTGACGGCATGCATGCCGGGGTAGTGATGGATCAATGGCTTAGGGAAATGGATTTTCACGAGTGGTTGATACGCCAATGTAAGACTGATAAAGAGAAAGATTCCCGAAGAGAGGGTGTTTCTACAACGATTGCATCTCTCACTGAAGCGATCAAAAAGGGGAAGAGTCTCAGTGATTTTCTAGACCAAACTGCGCTTGATGCTGAAAAGGAGGATGATCTAGAAAAAAAGAGTGGAGTGACGCTTATCACACTTCATGCAGCTAAAGGTTTAGAATATCCGGTGGTTTATTTGGTGGGTCTCGAAGAAGGAATTCTTCCTCATAAAAGAAGTATCGAAGAGGGAACACGTGATGAGGAGAGGCGACTTCTCTATGTTGGGATAACGCGGGCGCAGGAAAAGATGGTAATGACGTATTGCGCGACCCGAGTAAAAGTGGGGCAAGGAAGAAGCTTGTGAGGCAAGTAGTTTCATTCAAGAACTAAACCCTGATTGGGTTCATGAGGAAGGCTACGAAGATATAATGGGTGCCGAGGCTTCCGAGGAGGAGCTTCGAGGGTTCTTTAGCACGATGTCAGCGATCTTAGATGAATAAAAAACCCTCCGTCACAGGTGAAGGAGAGCTTTGGAAGTTTGAAATTAGGATCAGGTATTAGGAGCGATTACGGGCGTCCTGCAAATAATCCTGCCCCAAGCAACAGGGTAATAATACTGCTTGCTTCGGGAATAGCAATTGAAGTTCGAAACGGATTTGCTCTGTCCTCCCAGAACATAGCTGGATCATCGGTACCCGAAATCGAAGGGGTTGGAGGTTGGTTGGTTACAATTCCGGGATCATTGAAAACCCATGTCGAAACATCACGAACAACGGTGTTATATGCTGCTCCCTCGATTAAGCTTTCTGTCGTATCAAAGATTCGGAAGCCCAAACGCACTGGAAACCCTAGAGGTAGGGAATCTCCAAGATCAGTATCAAGTGTAGAACTAATCTGGAAGGCCGATTCGAATCCGCCACCAGCGTCAAAGGTTCCGATCACTTCATCAGGATTTGATGAGCCGACCCCAAGAAAGGGGCTAAAAGAATCCCAATCCACACTTGTGTAGTCATCCCCACTTTTTGATGTCGCAACCCCCAAAAAGAATCCCAATTGGACTTGTGAGCCAGTAGGAAGATCATTGCCTGATGCATCGAGAAGGTTTGCAAACGATCCCCCTCCGATCGAAACAGACGCCGCATGAGTTACACTATTCAAAATGACGAATGCCAAAGATTTTTTTATAATATTTTTCAAGATTTTTTGTTCTTTTAAGTGGTCATTACTTGAGATCAAGTGCTAGGTCATTCGGACAATAGATCGTAAGGGAGTGGTGCTGCTATGATCCCTTCCGGTCCACTGACTTCAGTTTCCCGATTTACAAAAATTGCTGCATTGGCGGCGATTGGGAGGTCGTTTGAGTTACCAAACTGATTGTTAGCTGGGGCCCAGTTACCAAATCCATTTATAAGATAAGCGTCCCAGCTACTCCCATTCCAAATGTAGAGGCGGGTCGTCACTTTTCCAAAGGCTGTCATTTACTCCAAGTTCAGCTAGCGTTGTTTCAACAGGAATCCGTGTCGACAGAAGTTTTGTTTTGGTAATCGTCGAGATTTGAGGAACAGCTGGGACTTTCGCCAAAGAGAGTTAATTCAATTGCACTCGTATCGCTTCGAAGGATGAACATCCCCTCATCGGGAAAAATCACCGTGCCATTTTCGTTGCCAAAAAGATCGGACGCCAAAGCCCAGTTTCCAAAACCATTTTTTTGGAAAGACAGCCATTCGGAGCCGTCCCATACAAAAACTCGATCGTCAGCGCTGAATTCACCGGCCTTTGATGAAAAAATAGATCCAATCGTATTAGCTGCCCGAACTTTAACCGTTGTTGAAGAAGGAAAGCGATTTTGAATTCCAGCTGTTCCAGAATCCTTGTCACCGAGAAGGTCAAACGTTGTGAGAAGAGTAAGCTGGCCATCACCGGTGTTTGAAGAAATTAGAAATGCCTCTTCAGCTCCATTGGCGTCGGTAATGTAGGCGAGATGTGGTTGCCCTGTCCATTGGTCTGGAGACCAATTTTGCCCGGTAATTCCTAAAGTTTGTGTGCCACTACCTTGGACAGGGTCATAATCACTGTTGATTGTTGCAGATGACGCAAACTCAAGATCATTCAGCAAAGTGACAGAAATCCCTGTAATTGTTGGCTCTATATTCGAGGCTGCAGCGGCAATGGTTACTTTCGTATACCCCTGTGGAATAGTATAAATTGTCTCAGCGTGAAGCGAAGAGATCATTGTAGCTGTGAAAACTAAGCGGACGATTCTCATTTTGATTAAAGACGTTCGACGGTTAAGTTCTCCAATGCAAATGGAAATAGCTCTTTTTTTATTTAAGTCGGTGGGTCTCACCATTTGTTATTTCTAGGCTGTGACTTGAGGTCGCATTTTTAAACCATATTTTGATTCAGCTCGTTAATTCAAGTGGATTTACCTCGGTAAACATTAAAAGAAAATAGATTGGCTAACCCAAGGTTTGATAGCGATCAGTGGAGTGAGATAGCTCAATGAGGAGTTCTTTCAAATTGGCCTTTCCAGTTATCTTAGAGGGATAAAATCTTAGAATTGAGCGGGGACAAAAGGAAAAGTATTTAAGAATCAGGGTTTTTAGAACCTTATTTTCTAAATGGGTTTCAGGAGTTGCGAAGAGACGATCGTTCGCTAGACTCCGGCATTATCTTGAAGGCAGGTTATACCATAGGGAACGAGAAGCTGGTTAAAGTTTTGGAGGGAGCCTCGCAACATCTGCGCGGGCTCTGGAAAAAGCAGGGAAAGGACGAGGGAGCCTTGCGGATTGCAGTTGTGGGGGGAGGTTGCAGTGGTCTTCAATATCAAATGGACTTGGTAGATGGGCCACGGGATCGTGACATTATGGTTTCAAGCAATGGCGTGAACGTGGTGATCGACCCCAAGAGCGCTCTATTTGTGAGTGGTAGCGAGCTTGATTACTCCGATGATCTTCAGCAGGGGGGATTTAAAGTCAGCAACCCAAATGCGGTAGTGACTTGTTCTTGTGGCGAAAGTTTTGCGGCGTGATGGATCCATTTGCTCTAATTAATGTTCCTCGAAAGCTCGCTTTAAAGGACGCGGACCTTGATCTTTTGCTTCTGAAGGCCAGTCAACTTCATCATCCGGATAACGGGGGTGATCAGGATTCGTTTTCAAAAATTCGTTTAGCTGGCGAAATTTTAAAATCTCCAGCAAAGAGAGTGAGGGCTGCAATTGAATGTGAGGGGATTTCCTTTGATGAGCGTGGAGAAATCCCAGCGAAGGTGATGGAATACTTTTCGCATATCGCCTCAGTTTTACAGGATGTTGATTCTTTTGTGTCCGAGCGATCTAAGGCGTTGAGTAGCCTAGGTAAGGCAGTTTTAGATATACGTGTTCCAAGGCTGAAGGGTGATTTAGAGGATGTAACGAGCAAGCTGAATGAGCTGAAATCCGCAATGATTACGAATTTTAAGATCTTTGATGAGAGAGGATGGAGGAATTGTGAGGTGGAGATGTGTGAAATTGCGCGGGGTTTAATTTTTTTGACCAAATGGTCGGCACAGCTGAAGGAAGCGAACGGAAAGCTTTTTGAGGCCTTGCTCGCAGGATAACTTGGTCTTAACTGCCCACCATGAGCGAGGTGATTATCGGGATTGATCTAGGTACGACCCAATCGGCTGTTGCTGTTGTGGATTCGGGGTTCCCCCTTTTACTTGCTGATAAAGAAGGGCGTTCCCTAGTTCCAAGTGCAGTCTGGTATTCTGAAGGTGGCGAAATTAAGGTTGGGCATGAGGCTTTGCGTCTCGCTGGTATTGAGGAGGTTCACACGAGTGTGAAGAGTTTGATCGGAAGAAGGGCTAGTGAATCCGGGGGCGGTTTGACGCCGGATGGGCGGATTAATACTGCTGCAGGGTTGAAGTTCCCCGAGGAAGTGTCTGCGGAGATTTTGGCCCTGCTCAAGCGGATTGCTGAGCATCGTCTTGAAACTGAAGTGACTAAGGCTGTTCTAACAGTCCCAGCCTATTTTCATGACGGGCAGCGAGCTGCCACTAAAGAGGCAGGGCGGCTTGCTGGATTGGAGATAGTGCGTATTCTCAGCGAGCCTACCGCGGCGGCTCTTTCCTATGGGCTGGATCGTTTGGATGAGTCCTCTCGCGTTGCAGTGTTCGACCTTGGTGGCGGGACCTTCGATGTCTCGGTTCTGGAGATGAGAGAGGGCGTTTTTGAGGTTTCTGCGACTTGTGGAGATACTGATTTAGGAGGAGATGATTTTGACGAAGCGATCGCCGGATTTGCAGCGGAAAAGGTTGGACTCGATCTTGATGGATTTGATTCAATGCAAAGAGTGCAGTGGTTATCCGAAGGTCGCCGTGTGAAGTTAGTTCTCAGCGACGCTGAGGACGCTACTTTTAGAATGCCGTTCACTGGCGAAGTGCTGGTGTCACGGGACGCTTTCCTAGGCTTGATGAAACCCTTTTTAGCTCGAATGGAGTCGTGTTGCCGAAGAGCAATGCTGGATGCGGAAGTGACAGCCAAAGATCTTGCGGCGGTAATCATGGTTGGAGGGAGTAGTCGAATACCGATGGTGAAGGAACGGGTAGCGACGGTTTTTGAACAAGAGCCGGACTTGAGCCAGCATCCAGACGAGGCGATTGCACGTGGGGCGGCGATTCAAGCTGGAATTCTGGCGGGAACAGTTCGTGAAGTTCTTCTGCTGGATGTGACTCCTCTTAGCCTTGGGATTGAAACGATGGGAGGATTAATGAATGTGCTGATTTCTAGGAACACGACGATTCCGTGCAAGGCAGGCGAAATGTTTACCAATGCGGTAGAAGGCCAGGAGTCAATGAAGGTTAGGGTTTTGCAGGGGGAAAGAGAGTTAGCAAAAGACAACTGGGAGTTAGGATCTTTCGAGGTCCGGTTTAAGCCTGATCGCCGGGGGCAGGCGCGGGTCGGAGTTGAGTTTCGAATAGATGCGGACGGGATTCTGTCGGTTTTGGCTCGAGATGTAGCGAGTAAAGTCGATACGGTCGTCAAGATCGGGAGTGCGGCGGTCGACGTACAGGAGACTAAGGTTGAGCAAATGGTGAGTGAGAGTGTTGAGTTTGCTTTTGAGGATATGAATGCACGAGTCTTTGAAGAGTCTCGACTAAAGGCCGAGGAACTGCTACCTGCTGTTGCGATTGCCTTGGAGCAAGCTGGTAATTTTTTGACTCAAAAGGAGATTTTTGAAATTCAGGAGGCCAAAGAGCGGGTGGAGAAAGCCATTGAAGATCGGAAGGTGGGGGAGTTGAAGGTTTCAGTAGAGCAGTTGGACGGCGTGACTGAATCTCTCGCGGCTATGTTGGTTGAGGAGGCTACAAAGGCCATTTTTTCAAATCCTCAAGATTGACGGGAGGGAAGTGGTCCCGCAGACTCACCAACCAAAGATTTATGAGCGGGAGAAAAGGCGTCTTTATTTGTCCTTCATGTCAAGCTGTCGTAAAAAGCGATAGGCCACTTCATGAGGGTGTTACTTGTGGAGAGTGTCTGCACGTGTTCGGGAGTAATAATGGTTCGCCGAACCCTAAGTCTCAGATTCCTGGGGGCAAAAAGGAGAGGGGTTCTAGTGGAGTTGTCCGTGATTTAATTGGTAAAAAATCTGCGCCAATTTTGCCGGTAGGTGTAATTGAAGCTCCCAAGATGTCTGTGAGAACGCTGGAGCAGGCAAGGAATGAGTCCGTAGATTCTTCGAGCGACGATGAGACGATTATGTCTGATGGTTCAAGAAGAGTTCGGCGGAGAAAAAAGCGTGAGAAGGCGGAGAAGAATAAAGGGCTCATAATATTTCTAGGAGCGTGGGTGTGTATCGTTATCGCCGTTTTAGTGATCTTTGCGACGGGTAAGTTTGGGGCCCCTAAAATCTCCAATGCTCCGGTAGTAGAAGAAGGTCGAAATCTCATGGATCAGCAGATTGTTAATGCAAGCCGCGAGAAAATTAAGAGGGATTTTAAGGCCTTTATGAAGTTACCTGAAGGTAGCGGGCAAACTCAATTTATCGATAATCCGGCTGAATTTTCCTTAGCTTTCAGAAGGTATTATGAGGAGACTGCTCTCTTTCCTCGAGCATCGGGAACATTGACTCAAACTGGGGTAAATGTTCTTAAACTTCCGAAGGACGAGCTCGCTGTTGAATCCATTTGGAAAGATTCTGAGGGTCATCAGTGGGGTGCTCTTCATCTTTTGGATAAAACCACCAGCAGATGGAAGCTCGACTGGGAAAATTTTGCACCTTATTCGACTGCGTCCTGGTCTAGATTTATCAACCAGTTGGATGGTTCATCGAATGAAGGAACTTTTCGTCTTTTAGTGAGAAAGCGGAGGACTGCGGATGATGATAAAAAGATTTCCTTAAGCTTTTATCGGGCTCCGCATGTCAAAGAGGGTGATGGAGAGTTTAAAAAGAGCGAATCACCCGAAATTGATCTTTTGGCGGGAAGCGACCTTGCAATTGAATTCATGCAGCTTTGGAAGGATCATCAGGAGGAAAACGATCCGATGGGATCAATGTTAGGAAGAGCTCTGGATCCTGAACCAAGGACTTACATGAGGATTACAGTTCGGCTTGGATGGAAAGGTGATAAGCGTGATGAGAATGTTTTGGAATTGAAAGAAATCGTTGGAGCAGGCTGGTTTGGTGAGCGAATTATAAGACTGAGGCAAAGCGTGAAAGATGCAGCTGCAGAAGAACCGTTAACAACGCTTTCTGAATCGTCGGGTAAGGAACAATTAAATGAGTCTGTAAATGAGTGAAGCTGATGAGAGAAATGCGGATGAACCAATTCCAAATGGGATGGTTCGAAAGAAGCGCCGCGTACGCAAGAGGCGTTCGTCATCACCAGAACGCTCTTCTGGAAAGGAGGAGGCTAATAAGCTGTTTGCAAAAGCCAAGGAGCTCCTCATTGGGATGCATGATGAGGATGAAGACTTTGGGCCGGTCGACGTAGCGGAGCAGCTCAGAAGACTCAAGAGGAAGAAGGAGGATAATAGGCCTCTGGATGAAGTGTGGGGAACTAAGAAACGTTCGACAAGTTGGCTCTGGATCGTGCTTTTTGGTGTAATTTTTTCTGTTATCGCTATCGTGGTAGGACTTGCTATCTGGACGAGCCAGGACGAGACCGAAGGGGATAAACCTACTTTTTTTGGGGGCTTTGATAATGCGGAACCTCTTGCAGATGATCGGTTAACTTGGTTCTTTGATGATTCGATGACAATCCTGGACGAGGCTAAGAAGACGATCAGAATCCTCAATCAGGGAAAAGAACTAGATGAGATTGATAAAAGATTGCGTAAATCTGCTTTTAGGGGGGATGCCGCTATCAATTTCGAGGACTGGGGAAGTTCTTTGTTGACCAATGCTTGGTCGCAATTTTCTTGGTCCGCTAGGTTAGTAAACTCGTCAAGAATCCCTGGTTCACAAGAGAGGGGTTATGTTTCTCTGACCGGAAAGCGTAAAAACGGAAATCCATTCGAAGTGTTTTTTGTCCAAGGAAATGAAAACCAGTTGGTTCTCGATTGGGATGCTAGCATAGGTTGGTCAGAAATGAGTCTCAGTGAGATCGCTAAGGAGTTACCTCAAGATGAAGTTTTTCTTCGTTGTAGAGTAGGGAAGAAACCCGGATATGATCAGAGCTTCGGTCAAGATGATTACTCTGGATATGTGTTAACGGGGGAAGTATCCGACGAATTTATTTTCGCTTATGTCAATTTAGATAGACCCGGGGGTAGATCTATTGATCAAGATTTTCGTCTGCTCTTAAATTATGGAAGCTTTGTATCCAACGAGCCTCCTTTACAGGAGCAAAAAGCCACCCTGCGCCTTAAATTCGAAAGCGAAATCGGTTCAGAGGGACAGTTCGAAATTGTTGAGTATCTTAACGATGGTTGGGTCACTCCCTGAGGGCGTTTTTTACGCCTTCCCTCATCAGTTCAAGCGGAACATCCCGATTAAGCCAATACTCAAGAGATAGAGCCCCCTGATGAATCAGTAAAGAAAGTCCATTGGCTGCTCTTGCACCTTGGTCTTGTGATTCTCTGAGGAGCCGAGTTCGCTCTGGATTGTAAATGGTGTCGTAAACCAGATGATGTGGTTCTACCCAGTGGGATGGAAAGGGTGAGGGATCTATCGTTTTGAGTCCAACCGAAGTTGTGTTAACGATCAATTCGCTAGATTCGATGGCTTGCTCAAGCGAAGGGTCAGAGAGAGAGATGATCTCAATCCGGTCCCGCGGACCTTTAAGTTCTTCACGAGCAACTAAATTTGAGAGCTGCTCCTTCATGGGGTGAAGTTTCTCAAGCGTACGATTTGCTAAGATTATTTGTGGACAGTTTTCGATAGCGCATTGGGTGGCAATGGCTCTTCCGGCTCCCCCCCCGGCGCCAATCACGACAACCTTCAAATCACCAAGGTCTACCGAGAATTCCTCGCGTATCGCGCGAGCGAAACCGGGTCCATCGGTATTGAGCCCAGTACAGTTCCCATTTTGATCAAAGACGATGGTGTTAACAGCACCCATGATTTGGGCGGCGGGATCTACGATGTCGCAAGCTTCAAGAGCTTCGAGCTTGTGAGGGACGGTCACATTGATTCCATGAATTCCGGCGCTATAAAGCTTTTGAAATGCTTCTCTCACTTGGCCCGCTTTTACTTCAACCCGAAGATAGCGGGCATCTTCTCCTAAATCATCAAGAGCAGGCTGATGAAGTTGCGGGGACAGTGAATGCTCCACTGGGTTACCGATGACTGCAAAACGCGCGAGCTTCTTATGGTCATGATTCAGGGTCGAAATTTGATCGATCGTATAATATTTCATGCGAGAAGATCAGTGAATCGTTGGAGTCGCCGGACGCACTCTTTTTTTCCAAGAATCTTTAGAATTGCCTCTAAATCGGGGCCTCCTGATTTTCCTGAAAGTGCAATTCTTAGCGGAAACATAAGTTGCCCTGGTTTTATATCGGCCTTCTTAGCTGTTAAGCCAATTGTCTCTTTTGCAAAATCCCAGTTCTCAAGACTTTCAAAATTCTTTGCTAAACTATTGAGTAAAGTTCCCGTATTTTCACTGCTTCTGATCTTGGCGAAAGCGTCTGAGTTGATGGGAAATTCGGCATCAAGATAGAAAGCCACAGCCTCTGGAACTTCGGTGAGGAGACTCACTTTTTCTTTTACAGAATCAAGTATTTCAGGGCTTGCTAGGTCTTCACATCGGTGTGCGAATTCTTGAGATGATAATGCCTTTATGTGTTGCTGGTTGACCCATCGACATTTATCGGAATCGAAGCGTGCGGGTGCGCGATTGACAGCATCGAGCGAGAATTTTTTTATCAGTTCAGAAGATGAGAATATTTCACTTTCATCTTTTGGTGACCAACCGAGTAGGGCCAAGAAGTTAACGACTGCCCCGGAGAGGAAACCTTGCTTTGGATAGTCGCCTAAGGCGGCTCCTTCGTCGCGTTTTGACATCTTGGAACCATCGCTATTTAGGATGAGGGGGATGTGGGCGTATTGTGGGGGAGGCTTCCCGAAGGCTTCGAATAGTTGAAGGTGCTTTGGTGTGTTCATGAGATGGTCCTCTCCCCGAATAGCATGAGTAATCCTCATCGTGAGGTCATCTACCACATTTACGAAGTGAAATACGAATGATCCGTCGGAACGGCGGATTACCATATCAGGGGTATTTGATTCATCGCTATAGTCGATTGCTACCTCGCCGCAAACGAGATCATTCATAGTGATAAGCTTCCGCTCAAAGCGAAAACGCCAAGCACCTTCGTCTTCATAAACGCGATCTGCCTTAACGAGCTTCTCAAACCATTCAAGATAAAGACTGGAACGCTGGGACTGGTAGTAGGGTCGATAATCACCCTCATTTCCTGGGCCTTCCCAGTCGAGCCCCAGCCACTTCATACCCTCAAAAATAGCCGATCTTGCTGCCTCGGTGTTTCGCGTTTCGTCTGTGTCCTCAACACGGAGGACGAATGTCCCTCCGTGATGTTTAGCGTAGAGCCAGTTAAACAATGCGGTGCGAGCGCCCCCAACGTGGAGGTAGCCGGTGGGCGAGGGGGCAAAACGGGTCCGGACTTCAGTCGACATCAATTCATTTATAAACTGGCCCGAGTGAACGAGCAACCGGGATCAAAAAGTATTTCAGTTTTTAGTAGAGAGTTTTGCGAGGGCCGGACTCTATTTCCTTCTCGCCCTCCATTTTTGTAAAGTCGCCTTCCTCGCAGCAACGAACAAAGCCTTCTCCAATACCCTTTAAGCGATCCCATTGTTTCCGGATCTCCTCGGCTTCATCTAGACTAATTGAGTTGTCGATTGCTGCTTGCGAGATACGGGAAAGGAGATTCGAAAATTGGGAGACAATTTCGTTGGTGGCTGGAAGTACCTCAAAACTCTGTTGGGAGGAAGTGGGCGGGTTGCGCACAAAGTAGCCGTTGCAACGCTCGCAAAGCCACTCAATGATCTGTTCTTCTTCGGTGAGGCGGACGATTTCAAGAAGGCGATCAAGCGGATTGCGAGAGCCGCTTCCACTATGAGATTGTTCTTGGGCCCATTTGTAGACAAGTGAAAGTGAGATCCCTAATTCTCCAGCGATCTCTTTTGGGCTACAGTTTTTGAAGGCTTGCTTAAGAATCTCGTGGCTCTCCATTGTAAAATCGTAGCGAGGAGAGTTCTGTTAGGCAAGTCTGCTAACGAGATTGAATATAGAGCTGGGATCCACTCTTAATCATCTGCTTTGCACTGAGATTGCGTCGGTTGAGATTGTTTAGATCCTCCACTGTTGTTCCGTAACGCTCAGCAATTTCGAAAAAGCGAAGATCATCCTCAACGACTACGAGGCGGGGCTTCTTTGGATCATCGCCCTGCGACCTACGAACTTCGATCTGATTGAATTTATTACTTTTAAAAAGGTCTGGATTTGTTCCTTGGGTGGGGTGAAGTGGGATCTTGGGGACTACAAAACTCTGAGAGTTGGCTCCTGGAATCTTTAAGATAGTTCCAATTTTGAGAATTTTGGGGTTTAGACCTGGATTTGCGCTGAGAAGCTGTTGAAGGGATATTTTATGGTTGATTGAGATGCGCCCCAAGATATCCCCACTTTTCACGCGATAGGTTCTAGTTTTTTGAGATACCCTGTCTCGAGGAATTGTGATCTTGGTGCCGATTGTGAGGCTGTGTGGGTCGATGCCTCGGTTAGCCTCTAGAAGTGCCGAGACTGTAGTCTTATAGCGCCGCGCGATCGACCAATAAGAATCGCCGGAATTGATTTCGTAGGACTGAGCGCTAGGATTCGAGGAGGGAGGTAGTGAAACGCTGCGTTTCTCGGGGTTCTCGTCGGCCAATTTCTGTAAGAAGAATTTGATTGCTGAGACTTCGGACTCGAGTCGATCTAATCGGCCGGAAATTGTTTCTGCAGAAAGCATGAAGGCCCCCGAAAATAGGGCCAAGGTTGTTAAACGCGCGCACACCCCTTCAATGTAGGTTCTTTAGAAATTTAATTCAACTCTCTTTATCTTCAAAAAGACGAAAGTAATGATATCTCCCGGGTTTTTATCGGCTTTAATCACGCATCTTTTCGCTGCGGGCTGCGATTTCTTCAACATCCGCAATTGAGGTTACCTGTGAGAGTTGTTGTCGAAGAGGTTTGGCGCCGGAAAATCCCTTGCAGTAGGTCATCAAGCGCGATCGCATTGCCATGAGGGTGTGCTTTTCTCCTCCATAACGGTCAGATTCCACGGCAAGGCGGCAATGACGAATCACAAAGTTCCATCGCTCTACGATACTCGGGCGAGAAGGTAGTTCACCGTCTTTTAGTAAGCTTTTAGCCTCAGAAAAAATCCAAGGATTTTGCATCGCAGCTCTGCCAATCATCACCCCAGAAACGGCGGTTGTGTCCTTACGATATTTCAGGGTCTCAGCTGAGTTGATGTCCCCGTTTCCAATGATAGGAACTCCGGCGGATTGCGCGCATTCGTTTATGACCTCCCAGTCAGCTTCGCCACGATATCCCTGCGAACGGGTGCGGCCGTGAATTGCGATTGCCTCAATGCCGCAATCCTCAAGAAGGCGGCAAACGTGAGGCGCATTGATAGAGTTCTGATCCCAGCCGATCCTTATCTTCCCTGTGACGGGGACTCTCCCCCCTATTGCCTTTACTATTTTCGCGGCTGTATCTGTCAACAGTGGGCAGTCTTTTAGGAGTGAGGAGCCGCCGTTTTTTGAGACGACTTTATTTACCGGGCAGCCAAAATTAAGATCGATAAAATCAGGCTGTTTCCAATCGATAATTTTTTTTGCTGCTTCGCCCATCCGATTTCCATCGGCCCCGAAAAGCTGAACGCCAACAGGGCGCTGTTCATCAGTAAAAGTGGTGTATTTCCGAGTTCGGTGGTCGGCTTGTATAATACCTTCAGCCGAGACAAACTCTGTAACCATGACATCTGCACCCAATTCTTTACAGAGAGTGCGGAAAGTTACATCAGTCACGCCCGCCATAGGCGCGAGGTAGATCGGAAATTGATCCTTGAACCAAGGGAGCATTATTCTGCCTCTTCAGTGTTTTTGATTTCTGAGGATCTATCCTCTCCTTCATCTTTTGATTCTAATTCCGAATTGGTAGTCCCTTCTTGAGGGTGTCCATCAGCTGATTCTAGATCTTTAGTAGTCTCTTCAGTAATCCTGGTCGCAGAATCAGGATTAAGCAGTTGGCGGACTTCTTCTTGAACACGATCAACGTCTGTAAGAGAGATTTGTGGATCCTTGATGATGTAAACATCGCCGGATTTACGATGCTCGTAGATTCGCAAAATGCCTGAGGGAATTTCCTGAGTATCAGTTTCTCGAAGTAGCTTTTTTCGCTCGAGCATAACGGCTATAATATATCTGGCGTTCTCTGTATGTTCCTCTTCCTCATGGACAAGGCGCTTTAGGAGGGTTTCTGGGTCATCATCAACAACATCCTCCGCTTTTTCTTCTATAGCTGGTGGCTCGTAAGTCGTAAGCCAGCAAGAAAATGGACTTTCTTCATCCGCGCGATTTTCCCATGCCTCGATCGTGTAGTCTTTACGTAAATAGCCGGACGATTCAGGATCAGGAAAAATAGCGGCACGTATTTTTTGTCCTGGCTCAAAAGCGCTTCCGCTTTCGGCACATTCACGGGCCCGTGATTTGATGCTCCATGGTTCTTTCATGTTGTGGATTTAAGCTGGAATAAGTTTTCTTAAGGTCTGGTAAATCGGCCGTCCAACAAGTCGACGTTGAATGAGGACGAGTGCCATTGTAGAGGCAAGGATATTAGTTCCCCAAGCGGCCCACATAGGAGGGATGTATCCCGACTCGCCAAGCGAGAGGAAAACTGTTGATGAAAACATCATGCCTGAGCAAATGAAGATCGCGAGGGCTATCCCTCCAGCGGCACCTCGCCGGCTAAAAACAATTCCTAGTGGTGCGGCGAGGAGAACAATTGCGAGGCAGATCCCTGGTTGGGCCCAGCGATAGTGCCACTGGGTCAGAAATTTCCTTTGGTTTCCCCATTCAGATTTTCGGTTTTGAATTAGCCAACTGTAGAGGCCGGGGATGCCTAATTCTTCTGCTTTAAGACCTGGTTTAATGAGCTGCCACGGAGTTTCGCTCCAAACTTCGACGATGTAAGGATCAGGTAATTCAAGGTCATGCTTTGGGCTAATTGGGGATTCTTCGGTGCTAAGCCGGCTAGTGAGGTCCCATTTTGAAACACCATGGAACGTCCAGTTGTTACTATGGCGATCCCATTCTGCTCTCTCTGCCTGAAGGCGCCATTCAGGGGAGCCTTTTTCAGAAAAAGACCGGACAATGATATTTTTAAGCGGTTCTCCTTGATGGTAATCATAGGGAAAACCTCCAATGAACCAAAGCCGGCGATTATCCTCGGTAAAGTAAACAACGTTACGGGCCCTGCTAAGCGACCCCACTTTGGCTTCTTCGAGCAGAGCGTCATGGTAAGCTGCCGCTGCTGGTGCCCACCGATAATTGAAACCGAGGCAAACTAACCCAACCATAAAACCCATCGTGATGAGTGGAGCGATCAGCCTTGGCACACCTCGACCTGTCTGGATGATAGAAACAATCTCTTGGCCCCGCGAAAGCTTTCCAAGCGAGTAAAGCATCGCGAGAAGAAGTCCGAATGGGGCGAAGTCGACAAAGAATTTTGGAAATGCTGCACCATAATACATCCCCATAAAGTGCAGAGTGTTTCCGCTTCCTTGGAAGCTCGAGATGTTTTCTGTAAGATCTCCAATCAGCCAAATTGAAAAGAGGGCTGTGAAACAGAGCGTGAACGCACCCATAAAGGAGCGGATAAGGTAGCGGTCGAGCGAACCAAGAAAACCGTAGTAAAGTGCTGCTAAGGCTGGAACTAGGCAAAGAACACAAAGGACAACCGGTCGTAAAAGATGGGCTGTCTTATCATCATCCGGAAAGCCAACGAGGTGATCGCTTACGACTGCTGCTTCTCGAGAAACTAGCAGCACAGCGAGGATAATACCGATGATGGTTAGGATGAGTGCCGGAAGGAAGCGACGCATGAATCAAAACGTGGAACGGGGGCTACGCTAGCGTGAAGGCTGGGAGAAGCAAACACGGCATTGCCAAAATATTGACCTTATGAAAGTTATTAACATTTATAAGTGTCAACCGTCTATTCATCGAGGGTATCGATAACAAATTCGCTTCCTTCTTGGAGTTGTGAGCCGGAAGTTCTAAAATTCTCTCGTGAAAATTAAACCTCATTGGCAGATCCTTGTTTCTTTGATTCTTGCTACGATTACTGGGCTCATTTTTCGAAATGTAGCAGCTAATGGAGGGGGCAGTGAGGGGTTTGCTAATAGCGTCGTTTCGTTCTCGGCTGATATAGGGAAACTGTTTCTGAATCTTCTCAAAATGATTATTGTTCCTTTGATCGTTTCGTCTGTGATTTCTGGGATTACTAGCCTGCATGGAATGAAGGGATTTGGTCGTCTTCTAGGAAAAACGGCGGGGTTTTATGCGCTAACGAGTCTGCTGGCTATTTGCCTAGGATTAATTTTAGTCAACGTGATCCAGCCAGGACTTACTAACGGAAGCCCTAATGAGGACATTCGCCTAGCGTTTGAGGATCATAAGGAAAATGTTGCCGGCGAAGCTGCCTTAGAAAAAGTGGAGGTGGCAAAAGGAATGGGAGAAGAGCAAGGTGGTATTGCGAAGCAGCTAACTGGTTTCTTTGTCCGTATGGTTCCAACGAACGTATTTGCGGCGGCCATGAATAATGGTCAGATGCTAGGCTTGATCTTCTTTAGTCTTCTTTTTGCGATAGCCATGACACGTCTTCCTCTCCACCAGGTTTCACCGATTCGAGATATTTTTGTCTCATTGAATGATGTGATGATTGTCTTGACCCAATGGATTATGGCCTTGGCTCCTATTGGTGTGTTTGCACTTCTTCTTCCAGTTGTATTCAAAACGGGAGGTGCCCTTTACGGAGCCTTATTTAAGTATTTTGTGACCGTGTTACTGGCGCTTGGTATTCATCTCTTCGTAATCATGCCGCTGGTAATCAAGATTTTGGCGGGTGTGAATCCCCTCGATCACTTTAGGGCTATGCGGACTGCGCTTTTGACGGCCTTTTCGACGGCTTCATCATCGGCTACTCTGCCGGTGACGATGAGCTGTATTCAAAAAAATGCTGGAGTTTCCAAATCAACGGCAAGTTTTACGCTTCCCCTTGGAGCTACAGTAAATATGGACGGAACGGCTCTCTACGAATGTGTCGCAGTCATTTTTGTTGCTCAAGTTATGGGTTTTGATCTGTCCTTTGCGGCCCAGTTCATGGTTGTTATCAGCGCTTTGCTTACGAGCGTAGGGGTTGCTGGGATTCCATCGGCGTCCCTGGTGGCTATAATGATTATTCTTACCAGTTCCAAGATCCCGGGAGCCGAGACGGCGGTGGTTGCGCTACTGGCTGTTGATCGCCTACTCGATATGACCCGGACTGCGGTGAACGTCTTTGGAGACAGTTGCGCGGCTCTCGTGATAGCCAAGAGTGAGGGCGAAAAAGTTCTTGAAGGATAATTTTTTAACGGTGCCTTCTTGCCTAAAGCGCGCTAGACATTTCTTAGATGACCAGCGACGAGATTAAAAAGCATGTTTACGAAATGGGAAGCAAAGCTCGGGTAGCAGCGTTGGCGTTGGCCGTTCTTTCCGAAAAGAAAAAGAATAAAATTCTCAGAGCGATGGCTGCTGGGATTCGTTCGGCGGCTCCCTCAATTCTTGAAGCGAACGCTAAGGATATTGTCGCGGGTGAAGAGCGAGGTCTGACTTTGGCCATGCTAGATCGCCTTCGACTTGATTCCGATCGACTGGAGGCTGTGGCTAGTGGGGTCGAAAAAGTGGCAACCTTGTCTGATCCAGTGGGCGAAATTTTGGATGAATGGGATCGACCCAATGGGATTCAGATTCAGCAAATCCGTGTCCCAATCGGGGTGATCGGAATCATTTATGAGAGTCGACCAAACGTGACTAGTGATGCGGCGGTTCTTTGTTTGAAGTCAGGGAACGCCACTATTTTACGTGGTGGTTCCGAGGCCATTCATTCGAACCGAGCATTGGCCGACGCATTACAATCGGGTGGTGAAAATGAAGGTCTTCCGGAAGGCTCGATTCAGCTCATTCCATTTACTGATCGCGAGAGTGTGGCGGTTATGGCAGGAATGGATAAATATTTAGATCTTATCATTCCTAGGGGCGGAAAGGGTTTGATTGAAACCGTTGTTTCCCTTGCTCGCATGCCGGTGATTAAGCACTACGATGGAATCTGCCACGCCTATATTCATCCCGATGCCGATCTCGAAATGGCGGTGAAGATTGTCGTCGATTCGAAGACTCAGAAGCCTAGCGTTTGTAATGCGCTGGAGACACTTTTGGTTGATAAAGCGATTGCATCAGAATTCCTTCCTAGGGTCGCTGCAGTTCTGACTGAGAAAAATGTTGAATTGCGAGGCGATGCGGCAACCTGTGCTATCATCGCTGCCAAGACCGCCATTGAAGAAGATTGGGTTACAGAATACTTAGACTATATTTTGGCGGTGAAGGTTGTTGCCTCGATGGATGCTGCGATTGATCATATTAACAGATACAGCTCTCAGCACACTGAGGTGATTGTTACAAAGAATGAAGCTATGGCGGAGGCGTTTCTCTGCCGGATTGATTCAGCCTGCGTCTTTCATAATGTTTCTACGAGGTTTAGTGATGGGGAAGAATTTGGTTTTGGAGCGGAGATTGGAATTTCAACCGACAAGCTACACGCGCGTGGGCCTATGGGGCTTCGTGAGCTGACTTCGTATCAGTATCGCGTCCGAGGTGATGGGCAGTTAAAGGGATTGGGTTAAGATTTATTCGGTTTTGAGGCACTCGCTTCGCTTTTACGGGAATATTTTTTTTGAAGAGGTGTGGTAATGGAAAAGAGTTTGTGAGACGAATTCAGCAATATGAGTTTTCAAATGAGTCAAAAGGGTTATTCCAGATTGAGAACAAAAAAATCCCACATCAAGCGATGCGGGATTTTTGAAAGTTAGGAAGTTGAAGTTCTAAACCATCGACTCTATCAGTTGCTCAAGCTTCACGATATCAGCAGAAAAAGCCCGGATACCCTGAGCGGTTTTTTCAGTGGCCATGGCATCTTCATTAAATTTGTAACGGAAGGCTTTCTCATCGAAAGATATTTTTTCCAAATTGCATTCAGGAGACTCCTCGTTGAGCTTTTGCTCGAGAGGTCCCTCAGTATTTTGAAGTTCTTCAAGAAGACCGGGGGAAATGGTAAGGAGATCGCAACCGGTTAGCGACGTAATCTGTCCAGTGTTACGGAAGGAAGCACCCATGACCTCCGTCTTGTAGTCATACTTTTTGTAGTAGTTATAAATTTTAGTAACGGATTGAACTCCTGGATCGTTATCTCCGGAGTAGTCCTTGCCGTTTTCCTTCTTGAACCAATCGTAAATACGCCCGACGAAAGGTGAGATGAGTTGAACTCCCGCTTCGGCACAAGCAACTGCTTGGGCAAAGGCGAAGAGAAGGGTGAGGTTACAGTGAATGCCTTCTTTTTCCAGCTCCTCAGCTGCCTTGATACCCTCCCATGTTGAAGCGATCTTGATTAGAATACGGCCGCGGGAGATGCCCTCTGCCTCATAAGCTGAGATGAGTTGCTTCGCTTTGGCGATGGTCGCTTTTTTATCAAAGGAGAGACGTGCATCGACTTCGGTAGAAACTCGGCCAGGAACGATTTTAAGAATTTCGAGGCCGAAAAGAATTAGAACTCGATCCATGATTGCTTCGATCAATGCATCTCCTGAGAGGTCGGAACCTTTGTTTTCAGCAACTGCCTTTTCGACAAGAGACTTGTATTCTGGTTTGCTGGCCGCTTGTAGGATTAGCGAGGGATTAGTTGTCGCATCTTGAGGTTGGTATTCCTGCATTGAGGCGAAATCACCTGTGTCAGCAACCACGACTGTAAATTGTTTCAGGCTGTCAAGTTGGGATGGCATAGTGGTATTGAAATGCCCCCAGAGGCGAGAGTAAGCAAGACTTTCTTGCCTAATGGCGTGTTGTAATGAGTATTTAGAGTGTAGATATTATTTGATATAATGGAAAAATTCTTGTGGTGAAGATGGGCGTGATCGAAATGGAAATTTTTGGAACGGGTAGACGTTCAACAGATCAAGAGAGTCTGCTTTAGCACCAAGTAATCAAGGTCTTGAGGTGACTAATAAAGAATGAAGTCAGCCGAAAGTGTGCTCTTTGAGCTGAGAGTCCGGGAGGGGTCTTAACGATGTTCTTGGGCGGGGTTATGTGGGCTCAAGACACAAAAGAAATGCTTGGGGGTTGAAAAGGTGTTCGGGGTGTGGGAAAAAGCCCCGTGAATAACCCATTTCGCGAGGATTTAGTATCCCGCAATCTTGCTGAGGCATGCAGTGTTGTCATTTTTGGAGCTACGGGTGATTTAACCCATCGTAAACTGATTCCCGCACTTTATAATTTGGCGATCGATGGGGAATTGCCCGCGGGGGTTAAGATTCTCGGCTTTGCCCGTCGAGACTGGTCCGATGAGTTTTTTTGCGAGGGGCTTGAAGATTCAAATCGTAAGGTTTCCCGCACGGGACACGATGAGGAGATTTGGGAAAGTATTGCGGCAAATATTGAATACCACAAAAGTGAGTTTCAGGATAAGGACGGCTACAAGAGGCTTTCTGATCGCCTTGATGAGATTGACCGTGAACGCGGAGGGAAGGGAAATCGCCTTTTCTATATTGCAAGTGCACCCGAGTATTTTGACGATATTCTCTTGAATCTTAAAGAGGCAGGCTTGAGTCAAGAACGGCCCCACTGTGATGGCTGTTGGTCACGTGTGATTGTCGAGAAGCCCTTCGGGACGACGCTGGAAACTGCCCAGCATCTCAACGAAGTTGTGAATGGGACTTTTGAGGAGAAGGATACCTACCGAATCGATCATTACCTAGGTAAAGAGACTGCCCAAAATATTTTGGTCCTTCGTTTTGCTAACGCGATTTTTGAGCCAATGTGGAATAAGGAGCATATTGATCATATTCAAATTACTTGTGCCGAGCACCTTGGAATGGAGGGAGGACGTGGTGGCTACTACGACGAGGCCGGAGCCTTGCGGGATATGGTTCAAAATCACCTCTTACAGCTTCTGAGTTTGGTCGCTATGGAACCTCCAACCGATTTGACGGCGGATGGAGTTCGTGATGAAAAGGTGAAGGTGATTCGCTCGTTGAGACAGTGGGATACCCCGGAACTCGTCGCGGAGAATGTTGTTCGTGGTCAATATGTTGCTGGGAATATCAATGGCAAGGAAGTGCCTGGGTATCGCGATGAAGACCGAGTGAAATCTGACTCAGAGACCGAAGCATATGTTGCGTTACGTTGTATGGTCGACACTTGGCGATGGAGCGGAGTGCCTTTCTATGTCCGCGTGGGAAAGCGCCTTCCAAAAAAAGCGACTGAAATTTCAGTTCACTTTAAAGAGACTCCTAGTGTGCTTTTTAACGCGATGCCTGGCGGAGTGCCGACGGGTAATGTTCTTGTGATTCGGATCCAGCCGGATGAGGGGATTTCACTTATGATAAACTCAAAGCTTCCAGGCACGACTCTGCGCATGGAGGCTGTGAAAATGGACTTTCACTACGCTAGCAGCTTCGGAAAGAGCAGTCCTGAAGCTTATGAACGTCTCCTTCTTGATGCCATGGCGGGCGATGCAACCTTGTTTGCGCGTCGTGATGAAGTGGAGGAAGCATGGCGTTTTATTGACAAGATTCATAAAGCTTGGGCTGATAGCGCCGAGCAACTGCCGATCGCAGAATTTCCCGCTGGATCGTGGGGGCCGTGGGAGGCCGATGAATTGCTCGCCAAGGATGGGCGCACTTGGAGGAGACTCTAGAAATGAGTATGTTAAATTCTACTGAAAATCTCGGAATACCGGTTGAGATTGGTGCGATCGATGGTGAACTTAAGAAGCTATGGGAAGCTGGCGACGCGAGCACGAATGCGTCGTTGATGAATTTTCTAGTATATACTGAAGATCCTTCAAGGTTACAGGAGAACTCGCAAACGATCCAAGAGCTCACCCGAGAAAATGCATGTCGGGCAGTTTTAATTGCGATGAATCGCAAGGCGACCGATGTGAAGGTGGAATCTTGGATTACAGCCCATTGTCATCTCGCGCACGGCAAAAAGTCGATCTGCTCCGAACAAGTTTCGTTTTTGCTTCATGGTAAGTCGCTCGGGCGACTTCGAAATACTGTTTTTGCACATTTAAATAGCGATCTTCCGTTAGTTTTTTGGTGGCAGGGCGAATTTAGTGAGCTTTTCGAAGAACGGCTCTATCGGCTTTTGAATCGGCTGATTTTTGACAGCTCTGACTGGGCTGATCCAAAGATAGGGTTCAGGCGACTTCTGGAAGCTCGCTCCGACACTAAGGGTGGGATGGTGACGCAGGATCTGTCGTGGACGAGAAGCTATTTCTATCGTCTGGCGGTCGCCCGGCTATTCGATGATCCTATGGCTCATAAGGCCTTCCCTGAAATTGAGGGAGTAAGAATTAAAGCTCAGTCGAAACATCGTATCGCGGCTCTCCTGATGTTGGCCTGGGTAATTACGCGTTCGGGTTGGTCGGTTCAATGCCAAGAGACTGATCGGGTGATCTTAGAATCCCTTGAAGGTAGTGAGGTTGTCGTTGATCTAATTTGGGATGACGAGGGAGCTCCGATTTCGGAATTGGAGATGAGCGCGCCAAATTTTAAGGCGAGAATCAGTCGTGAGGCCGGGAATTCTCACCTTTGCCAATCGATTTGTGCCGAGAATCACGTCGCCGATTTTAGTGGACCTGCCGATGACGATGATTCAGCAGGTTTGGTCGCGAGCCAGTTGTCTCGTGGTGGCAAGAATTCACTCTTCTTAAATGTGCTGCCACAATTCATGGAGCTGCTCGAAGGAGGGGATTGAAAAAATGGGGCCTTGAGAGTCATTTTATATTGCCAAGCCTCTCGGTCCGTCTTATCACCCGCCCTCAACAAAGATTGTAAGGCTCGATAGCTCAGTTGGTAGAGCAGAGGATTGAAAATCCTTGTGTCCCTGGTTCGATTCCGGGATGAGCCACCACTCTTATAAAGTAACTCAAGGTTCAAAGAGGCTCCATTTGTTAGAATTGAGCCCTGGGCTGAGGTGGAGTGAAAGCGCCTTGCTTAAGAGATTGTCCCTTTGTTAGGTGTGACGAGCAGAGTTGTCTTGCTCAAGTTTTTGACATTGAAAACTACCGTGGATTCAAGATTTCACTCCCGGTTATTAGTTGATCCAAAGGTATTACGTCAGGCAACTATCTGTCCGATTCATTAAATTAGCTTTAGACCCTATCTAGCGAAAGGTAGCCCAGATTGATTTTAAATAAGGAGTGTCGGTAAAGTCCTCTGGCATCGGGCTGATCCTAAGGTCTGCTCCTTCGAGTTGCTTCATAAAATCGCTAATATTAATACCGCGAAAATTGGTGCAGGCTAGAATTTTCCCTCCTGGCGCGAGGCATGCGGAAGCGAGCTCAAAGAGTTGACTGTAATCTTTTTCAACACGAAAAACCTTACCCTTGTCGTCGCGCGAGAAAGTGGGTGGATCGAGAATGATGTAGTCGAAAAAGCGGCTTTGTTTAGCGAAGCGGCGGAGCCAGTGGAAGGTGTCGCCTTTGCAAAAGTAGTGATCTGTGGGATCGATGTCGTTGAGGAGAAAGTTCTCGCGAGTCCAGTCGAGGTATACTTGTGAGAGGTCGAGAGAAGAGGTGATTGCGCCGGCGGCAGCCGCAGCGATTGAGAAGAATCCGGTGTAAGCAAAAGTGTTTAAAACGGTTTGCCCTGGTTTGACCATTTTTCTTAATGCTTCGCGGTTGTTCCTTTGATCAATAAATATCCCTTGAGAGTAGCCAGATTTGAAGGAAAGGCGGCATTTTAATCCGTTTTCAAGACCGGAGAAGAACTCGGGGAGTTCTTCTCCGCATAAATGGACGGGTGATTCCTTTTGGTGCTGGTCTAGCCTTTTCCAATAGAGGGGCTTTTGGTAGTTGCTAAGGATGTCGCGAATATCCTTTCCTAAATTTGATCCGGTAGTTGAAACTAGCCAGCCTTTGCCGTAGCTCTCGAGGATATGTCCATTGAGATTATCGCCTTGTCCATCAATCAGGCGGATGAGGCTTGTTTCTCCATTTTGTAGGCTTTCACGCTTTTCGAGAGAGCGTGAGATAATTTCATGAAGGCGAGGGTTGGACATTGCGCGGGGCCGTTCTAGCATTGCTAGCGAAATGAGCGAATGGAAATCCCTTCTTGATGATGCTGTGAGCCGCGGTGACATCTCTGTTGAGGCAGGTGCCAATATTGGTCTCTATCTTCGGGGCGCGAACTCTCCGGTGGGTACAGCCGCCATTTTGGAGCTACTCGAATCCGATGAATGGCAGGAGATTGATGATAGATTCTTTAAAACAATGACCTTCGGGACTGGTGGTCTGCGCGGCCGGACGATCGGGAAGATTGTAACACGAGCCGAGCGAGGGGAGGGCGGGCCACTTGATCGACCAGAGCATCCTTGTGTAGGAACTGCTTCAATGAACTTTTTCAATCTTAAACGCGCTATGATTGGTTTGGTGAGATACGTGAAAAAGACTTTTTCTGGGGAAGGGCGTCCGTCGCTCGTGATCGGCCATGATACTCGTCATTTCTCACGCGATTTTGCGGAAACCTGCGCTAAAGTTGCGACTGATCTGGGTTGTGATGCCTATCTTTTCGAGGCTGAGCGTGCTACGCCTGAAATCTCCTTTGCAGTTCGTTACTTACGGGCTGATTCGGGTGTCTGTCTGACGGCCAGTCATAACCCATCACATGATAATGGCTTTAAGGCCTACACTGATGATGGCGGGCAATTAGTTGAACCCCACGCGACTGGAGTAATCAATGAGGTCAATGCATTGGAAAGTGAAAATTATGAAGCTCTTCCTGGAGATGAAAAAGGGCAATTGACCATTCTTGGGGCCGAGATGGATCGGACTTATATGAACAAGTTGAAGACGGTGCTCTTACGTCCTGATCTACTTGAGGTGCGGAGGGCTAAGGTTGTCTATACTAACCTTCATGGAACAGGAGGGGTTATCATCGTGCCGATGCTTCGTGAACTCGGGTTTGAGGTCGTTACGGTGCCTGAGCAAGACGGGCCAGATGGAAGGTTTCCGACAGTCGAATCTCCGAATCCTGAGAATGCTCCAGCTCTGGCGAAGGGGATTGCGTTGGCCGAGGAAGTGGGTGCGGATGCGGTCATCGCAACTGATCCAGATTGTGACCGTATGGGGGTTGCGATACGAAATGATGAGGGTGAGATGGAGTTATTAACAGGAAATCAGATCGGTTCCTTGCTAGGCTGGTATCGTATTAAGACAATGTTCGATCTTGGTTGGCTTACTGAGAGTAATCGAAGTCGAGCGGTTTTAGTAAAAACATTAGTAACAACTGAATTACAAAGGTCTATTGCGGAAAAATACGGAATTAACGTAATAGACACATTGACTGGATTTAAATATATAGGGGAGAAGCTTAAGAAGTATGAGGACGCTATTCCAAATGAGAAGAAAGGTGATTATCGGAACTTGACCGAAGAAGAGAGTCGGAAGCTTCGATTGGAGTATTCGAAGTTTTTCGTTTTCGGTGGCGAGGAAAGTTATGGCTATCTTGGAAGTGATTTTGTTCGGGATAAAGATGGAAATGCTTCAGCTGTTATGTTTGCTGAATTGGCTGCTTACGCTATGAGCGAGGGCACCACGATTGCTGGGCTTCGTGATCGAATCTGGGGTGAATATGGAGTTCATCTAGAGCAGGGGAAATCGCTCGTGATGGACGGGGGCGAGGGGGCGCGGAAGATCGCTGCCTTGGTGAAATCTTACAGTGTGAACCCTCCGGAATTAGTGGATGGTTCGAATGCAATTGCGGTGAGAGATTATGCAAGGGGAGGATTCTACGATCAAGAGGGGGATGAACTACCCGAAGCCTCGATGCTTTTTGTGGATTTGGCGGATGGACGTCGATTTGCGGTCCGTCCTTCTGGAACAGAACCGAAAATAAAATATTACCTTTTTGGGAAGGGTGAAAATAAATATGAGGTTCAGAAGTCGTTGGACGCACTTTGGGGTGCCTTAGAGAGAGACGCTTATAAACGGATGGAATGATGGTCCGTTTTTTGAAAATTTTGGCAGCGGTTTTAAGTGGGATCGCCCTTGCTTTTAGCTTTGCACCATTTGATGAGGCTTGGATAGTCTGGGGGTGGATGTGGCTGTTGCTTCCTTTGCTTTGGACAACTTCAGGCAAGAGGCGTTGTCTGAAAGCTTTTGGCTTGGCTTGGCTAGCTGGCATGGGGTTCTGGGTGATCAATCTCAAGTGGCTTGGGACAGTGACTTGGCCAGGAGCTTTAGCTCTGTCAGCTTATCTTTCCGTCTACTTTGGTTTATTTGGGGCTTTTGCTGCAGGTTCAATCAATCCTTGGCGGGTGAAGTATGAGAGGGCAAAGACGATTCGTGATCGGGCGCAACAAAGCTTGCGTAGCCTTGGTTATGCTTCCTTGCTTGCAGGGTTTTGGTGTGGGCTAGAGTGGGTGCGTGGTTGGCTCATGACGGGGTTTGGTTGGAATGGCTTGGGCGTGACGTTTGCCAAAAATCTGATTTTGGCGCAGAATGCCGAATATATTGGAGTGATCGGACTTTCGTTTCTGCCGGTCTTTTTAAGCGCAGTGGTGGTGCAGACGGCACGGCGTTTTTACCAACAGTTTAAAGCAAATGAGGTGAAGGTTCTTCATTGGGACTTTGCGAGCGCGCTGCTGGTCATCATGTTGGCGTTCACCTGGGGAACAATCCGGATTTCTTCGGTGACAAATGAGCCAAAGATCGAAGGTCGGGTTTTGATGGTGCAACAAGATATTCCACAGTTTGCCGACAAGATTTTGTGGGAGCCTTCAAAAATCGTAGGAGGTTTTGAGGAACTAACAGCAGAGGGTATGGAGGAGGTTTTCCGCGAAGCTGCAGAAGCTGCACAAGAGACGGAATCAGAAGAGGATATCGTGGGAATCAGGATGCCTGATCTAGTGATCTGGCCCGAGGCGTGTTTACCCGCCTATCTTTATGAACAGGAGGGTGGGTTAATTCTAGGAGGACCAAAAGTTGAGAGTGTTTTTGAATACATTCATAGCTTAGGAGATTTCACCTTCGTGCTGGGAATGAGCGAGGTGCGGGGGGAAACCGTGGTTGATCCAGAGGTGGATGTTTATAACTCCCTGATTATGGATAATGGCCGAGGGAGAAGACAGAGCTATCAGAAGAACCATTTGGTAATCCTTGGCGAGTTTATCCCAGACTTACCATTTTTGCATGATCTATATCTTAAAACAACTGGTGTGGAATTTGGGAAAGGGCTAAGTCGCGGAGCTGTTTTTGAACCTTTGGAGGCAGAGATAGGAGGGCAACCGGTTAGTGTAATTCCTTCGGTTTGTTTTGAAGATACTGTGCCGCGATTGACCCGAAAGTTTGTGCGTAATGAACCCCAGGTTTTGGTGAATGTGACGAATGACGGTTGGTTTCAAGAAAGCGAGGGGTCTGTGCAACATTTCCGGAATGCCTTGTTTCGTAGTATCGAATTACGTCGACCGATGGTTCGATGTGCTAACCGTGGTGTTACCGGGGTTGTTACCTTAGCTGGCTCGCTGGTCGACCCCTATTCTAAAAAGACGCGCCACCTTGTGAATGAGAATGGAAGTTACTTTCATCGCGGATACTTATTAGCCACCGTTTATATTCCCTCGGAAGGAGACATTACACTTTATGCAGCTTTTGGTGATTGGTTCGCGGTAAGCGGCTTGATCGCGGGCTTTCTTTGGTTGGTTGTAATTCTTCTGTCCAAGAAGAAAGAGATCCGTCCTGCGAAAGCTCCATACGAAACCGATTGAAGTAATCGGTGACTGTTAAGGGAAGAGAATAGCGCTACAGTTGTCACAGTAGGCAATGGCGGCTCCGGACTGTGCAAGAGCGTAGGTTGCAGGTGTAACCTGAACGTGGCAGGAGGTGCAGCTCCGCTCGCTAGTAACGCGCACAACAGCTTGGCTTTCTCTTTTGTTGTAAAGCCTATTATAGGTATCGAGAAGATCTTCGTCATCGACCTGGATAACAAGGGTTTCGCGAGTGGTTTTGGTTTCAGTCAACCCAGCTTTGCGTTCATCAAGGCGCGCTTGAAGTTCTGCGATTTCTTCATCCACTAATCTTTGGGTCTTGGTTAGGTTTTGCTCGGCTTCAGTGATCCTCGATCGGAGATCATCGGCTGTCTCCATCAGCTCAAGCTCACGAGTTTCGAGCTTGTCGACTTCGTTTTCATAACGAACCACTTCTTCGCCTAGCTTAGTGTATTCGTCATTTTTCTTTGTCTCAAATTGTTGGTTCTTAAGGCGATCAATTGTGTTCTTTCGAGTGCCGACATCGAGTTCGACATTCTTAATTTCGATTTCGTTGGCTTGAAAATTAGATTTCGCGGTAGCTAGGGCCAGAGTGTCATTGGCGAGGCGATCCTTGGCAGCGTCCTGCAGCTGGGGGATTCGAACGAGCTCCGCTTCCAGTGCCTGGATTTTTTGATCGGTGTTCTGAAGGGCGAGCAATTGCTTCACGTCATCACGCATGGCAATGAAGTAACGTTTTCGTGGTTCCGGGGGAAGAGGAAAGGAAGATCTTCAGTGTTTCTGTCGGGGAGAGGCTCTCCTCGGGCAGAGGTGGAAGGTTATGATCATCAACACTAGGGGCGAGAGAAGCATCCATTTTCCTGCTAGGACTGATCCTCCGATCATGCAAATGAGTATAAAAGGTTCGATCCATGACCTCCGGATATGGAGAAGTGAAATGAAAGTTAGGAGCAAGGCAATTTCCAAAGGTAATGGCCAGCGTTTGTAGGTGTGAGCGTATACGGTTTTTTGGGAGAGGGCCTGCCTGATTTGACCTTCTAGGCCGAAAGTTGATTTTGGGGCGCTGGGAAGCGAAATGATCTTATAGGTTTCAGCTTGATTAGGGTATATCAGAAGGGTTGAAGCGGATTGTTGCTCTTGGCTATTGCTTGGAAGCGCAGCTCGTCCTTTTTGGTCTAGCTTTAAAATAATACCTTCGGTTCCTAGGCGAAGGTAACCGCCTTTTTCTAAAATGAGGTCAGCAGAGTTTAGACGGTAAGATTTTAAGATACTGGCAAGAGTTAGACTTGGTAAAATATGATTATCCCAGCGAACGAGCATTGGAGCTAGTGTTTGATCTCCGTCAAATTCTAATATTAGCCCCCTAACTTCGGATATGCCAAAAGAATTGGAGTTAATCGAAGGGGGGCGCCGGATGTGGTCAATTTTGGGGAGATCGAACTCGTCGGGGATTTCGAGTGGGATCACAGTGGATTCGAGGTATTCCGGAAGAGGGGCTTCAGAGTTGATAAATTCAGCCTGAAGACCAATTACAAGAGAGGGAGTTCCATTAATTTCGTCTTGTAATGCGAGGATCGCCAGCTCTGAGGTGTCGTCCCAGGAAAGAGACGAAGTGATCACGGTTAGACGGTCATCATCGAGCCGTGTTTGAGCGAGAAATTGTGCCCATTCGATAGAGCTTCCTCCGTCGTGTCCCATAATATCGAGAGATTCCTTGTCGAGTAAGTAGCTCTTAATATTGAGATTAGCTGCAGGATCGGGCGTGAAGTCCAAGCAGGTCAGCTCAAATTTTTTGGACTCACTCTGGTCTACAAAAGAATGGTCTCTTTGAAAGCGCTCTGGAAAGAGGAAGAAGGACCGCTCAATGCGCGAAAGGGGGGCGATTTCCGGTAATTTGGTCAACAATCCTACGCTACCGATAAGCGGAAGAAGAAATGACAGGGAAGGCCGCAGAGATGACATGGCTACGGCCGGGTTCTAGCAGGATTATGATTTTTAGTCGAGGAAAGGACCAAGCGCGTCTTCGAGTGGAGTATCGTCGATAACCTCCTTAAGGAAGTCAACGGCAGTTGGGATTTGGGCAAGATACCATTCGTCATTCTGGTTGTTGCCTATGTTGGAAAATGCTCCAAGTGCCTGCATAAGCCTCTGGGCTGCGCAATCCTTAAGAATCGGTTGGATTGGCTCTTCTTCGCAAACCTCTTCCCAGAGCTCGAGGATCATTCGGCGATCTTCGGGTGAGTGATTCATATAGGGATCGTAAAGCAGCGAGGCGAGGTCGTATTCCTGACGCCCCATGCGTAGCCCCTGAAAATCGATTAGGTAGGTCGCTTCGCTATTAAGCATGAGGTTTTGCGATTGGAAATCACGATGCACCATGTGAGGTGCGGTAGCGCCAAGTCTCTTGGCGAGACCTTGGAGGTTAGGATCTGCAGACAGGGCCGACGAATCCTTGCCAAGATGAGTTTCGATAAAATGTTCAAAGAAATATTCTTGCTCCCAGCGGTAAAGGGGCTCGTCAAATGTAGGTTGAAGATCGAAGTCTTTGGGTGGTCGAGTGTAGAGAAGTTTGTCGAGTTGCTCGAAAGCGGAGCGGTAGTAGGGCTCGCGCTCTTCAAAAGGAGCATCCTTAAGGCTGAGGAGATCCTGATCGCCTAGATCCTCAATGAGCGCTACCTGGCGTCGGGTGTTGTCGTAAAGGACCTCCGGGATATTTAGGCCAGCCTCCTTGAGGAATTCAGCAACAGGTAGAAAGTTTGCGTTATCCGATCGTTCGAGAGTATAGTGAATGCCTATAAAACTGGGATAGTCATCCGGGCTAATTCGAATAATGGTCCTCCCCGAAGCACCCTTTTGGATCGGCTCCATGAGGACGCGGTGGGTTGGCGCGAGATCTAGGTGTGCTCGAACGGCGGTGAGCAGGGTGTCGGCAGGCATCTTTAGTAGGGCGAAATTTTAGAGATCGGCGTTTTTATGCACGCCGGATGTTGGGGAGTTGCTGTGAACGATGCAATTTGTCAATTCCGCATCCTGCAAAACATGAGTTCCCGGCCAGAGGATGCTGTCCTTGATAATGGCTCCTGACTCAACAATGGCGTCCTGAGCGACCCATGAATTTTGAATATTAGCTGTCTCAGATATGCGAGCTTCCTCTGATACTTTGGGGGTAATGGCGAGACTTCCCTCCAGATATTTTCCGCGCGTCCCGAGGTCCAGCCACTTTGGATGGCCCTTTACGTGATATACTCCCAGCTCGCCTTGTTTGATCAGTTCTAAGAAGGCTGGAATAATAGAGATTTTTTTGTCAGGCGGAATTAGGTCGAGGATCTCGGGGTCGATGACATAAATCCCCGTAAACTGATGTGTTCCCTGCTGTTGATGAACTAAGCCACGGATATCTGTCACGCGGTGACCATCCACGGTTATTCGCAAATCAGGTCCATGATTTTGCACTGCTAAAGTTGCGGTGTTGTTAGAGGCCATATGGCCCGTCATGAGGCGATCAATCGGCAAATCGGTGATAATATCAGCATTGTAGACCAAGACAGGATCATCCTTTATCCAATTGGCGATATTTTTAATTCCACCGCCAGTTTCTAGGAGTTCGGGCTCATGGAAAAAGGTGAGATTAGCACCTCGATATTTGCCGTTGGGAAAGATTCTCTCCCAGGTCTCGTGGAGATGGTGAGTGTTGATGGCGAAGTCGGTGATTCCGGCTTGAAGGCAGTGGTCAAGGGCGTGGGTAATGAGGGGTTGGTTGGCAAATGGGATGAGTGGTTTTGGAAGAGTTCCGGTCAGCGGTTGGAGCCGGGTTCCTAGTCCGGCTCCGAGGAGGAAGGCTTTGCGCATGGGCAAAGAATGATTTGATCAAGAGGCGATTGGAAGGAACAATCTGGGTATCGCGCAGGAGCTGCGCCTAAAATGTCATGAAAAAACACCACGTTTTCCTCTTGCTGTCTGCACCAGCTATTGCTCTTCCTGATGGTTATGAAATTTCAAATTGGGCTGAGCCGTTCGATGTTGACTACCCGACGGCTCTCACTGCGGCGGCTGATGGGACTGTTTATGTTTCAGTCGATAAAAATGGTTCTCTCGGTAAGGAAAAGAATATGGGGAAGATTATTTCCTGCCGTGACACAAGCGGTGACGGTAAAGCCGATCAATTTAAGGACTATGTTCCCAATGTTGACAGCCCGCGTGGTGGTCACTTTGTCAAGGATACCCTCTATCTAATTCATCCACCTTTTTTGAGTTCCTTTCGCGATACGACGGGTGACGGGGTTGCGGACGAGCATAAGGTTCTACTCGAAAATATTGGGTTTGGCTTAAGGCATCCTCGCGGCTCCGATCATACTACAAATGGCTGCCGGATGGGTATTGACGGTTGGCTTTATATCGCAGTGGGTGATTTCGGGATGGAGGCTACGAAGGGAGCCGATGGTAAAGTGGTGACTTTGCGTGGTGGCGGCGTGGCTCGGGTAAGACCCGATGGAAGTGATCTCGAAATTTACTCCTATCACACGCGCAACATTTGCGACATTGCGATCAGTCCGAAACTTGACCTTTTCACGAGAGATAATACCAACGATGGGAAAGGATGGAATATTCGTGTGCACCATCTCACTAATGGTTCAGAACATGGATACCCCCGTCTTTACAAGAATTTTACAGATGAGGCTGTGAAGCCAATCCTCGATTTAGGTGGGGGAAGTGGAACGGGTGCTCTTTATTTGGCGGAGCCTGGACACGACGAACTTCTTCTAACCTGCGATTGGACCACTGGAAAAATATACAATGACAAGGTTTCTGAAAAAGGAGCGAGCTACTCACTCAAGGAAAGCGTTTACTTGAATCTTCCCCGAGCGATTGATATTGATGTCGATGGTTCTGGGAATCTTTTTGTTTGTGATTGGCGGGGTGGTAGATTCAAGTTTGCTGGAAAAGGAAAGAAGGTCGGGATGGTCCAGAAGCTCATCAAAAAGGGTCTGAAGGCACGCCCCTTCCCAAAGCTAAGAGAGATGTCCGCCTCTGAATTAGTTTCGCAACTTAAGAGTTCTTCAGCCGTGCGGAGGCTTGAGGTTCAGCGTGTGCTTTTGGCTAAAAGTGAGACTGGATCAGCAAAACTTCTTATTAGTTTAATTAAGGATTCAGGCTTGAGTATCGAATCTCGAATCGCCGCGATCTTCACTCTCTCCCAAATGAAGGGGATGACTGCAGATCAATTTCTTCAGACCTTCGCGAAGGACTGGAATGACCTTAAGGAGATCCAGCAATATCTTACCCGGGCTGCTGGTGACCTCAGTGGAGAGATCTCGGGTGATAGCCTTAGCTTGGTTGAGGCAGCTCTTCAATCTGGCGATGAGCGAACTCGCCTGCAGGCTGTGGTGTTTCTGATGAGGATCATTAATCCATCAAAAAATGCGACCGCGCAAATCCTAAAGGTAGTGGCTGAAGCTCAGGATCTCCGCATTCAAAACACGGCTGTTGGTGCACTGGTGAAGATTGGTGATGTGGAGAGCCTTCTGTCCCACGTAAATAAGAGGACAGCCCGTCTCGCTTTAATGCGCCTTCATCAACCAGAGGTTATTTCTGGAGTTGCAGCTAGTTTACAACAATCCCAGGGTAGCGAACGGATGGGACTCATTGAGATTCTTGCTCGACTTTTTTATCGTGAAGCAGAGTGGGATCTCAAAGCGTGGTGGGGGACCCGTCCAGATGATCGAGGTCCTTATTTTGCACCTGAGGCCTGGGAAGAGACTCGTAATATTAAAGCGGCACTTGAGAGTGTTTTTAATCAACTTGCTAAAACCGATCAGTCGAAAATGCTCGGTATTCTCGGACTCAATCGTGTGCCGGTTTCCGAACTTAACTTGGGTAAACAGGATCCGTTTGTCATTGCTCTTGCGACACCCACTCCTGATGAATCGCAAATTAAAATTTTGACTGGCGCTGCGAAAGATAAGAGGCGGCTCTGGGAGGAAAGAGTGTCTGCCTATCGAGCGCTGGGACGTCTCGAGGCAAAGACGGTCGTGAATCAGGTAGGGATCCTCGGGTCATGGCTTGATCAAGGTGTCAAACCCTCCGAGGTGGAGCTTGAGCTGAATGATTTTGTGAACCAGCCGGCTCTCATTCTTTCCACGAAAGCCCTTCGTAAAGTAGCAGCCAAGGGCAGCAAGTCGGAAAGTAGAGTTGCTTGGAGAACGCTCCTGATATTCACGCAAAGCCCCCTCATTAAAGAGAATCAAAAGACACCGATTCTCAGTATGATCCAGAAGAATCCACGAGAGGAGGGCCTGTTTCTTGCTCTTGCTGATCTTCTTTTGCCTGGGTTTGATAGACAGATCGAAAATGCCATCGATAGCGACAACGATACCTTAATTGAAGCTGCGGAGCGTGCGAAGAGGCTCATCGCGGCGGCCAAAGCAAGTGCTGGCAAAAAGCTGGAAAATCTTAAAGGTGTGGACATTACCAAGTTGGCGATGGCATCTACCGGTGATGCGGTAACTGGCGAGAAGATTTATACTCGTCAGGGTTGTGTTGCTTGCCATGCCGTCGATCAAAAAGCGGTTCAAAAGGGCCCATATCTCGGGTCTGCTGGTAGCAAGTTTACTAAAGATTATCTAATTCAGTCTATTCTTGATCCTAATGCGGTCGTTGCGCAGGGGTTCCAAACAGAACTCATAACGATGAAAGACAAAACAGCTCACATGGGTTTTGTGACTCGCGAGGAAGATGGTGTGATCGACATTCGAAATATCGCCGGCATCGTGACACAGATTAGGGAGGGCATGATAGCTAAGCGGGATCATCAACCACAATCTATGATGCCTGCTGGACTTGCTTCAACGCTAACGGTTGATGAGTTTAATCACCTCATATCCTATCTGGTTTCGATGAAGGAATAATTTAAGTATGGCGTAAACAGACTCTCAAAATTCGCCCTTGCCTCGGTTCCATTGCCGCCGATATTAAGTATATGAGCGATGATGATAAAGGCGGTCCCAAGGAACCAAATTATCCAGATCCCGAGGAGATTAAGAAAACTCTCGAAGGAATGTTTGGCCAATTAGGGAAAGGGGGATTTACTTTTACGGGTGCAGAATCCCCCTCTTTTACCGACGAAACGAAGGGTTCGGAGGAGAGTTTTGTGGAGCCAGAGGTTGACGATATTTTCGAATTTGCTCTCTTGCCACGAGATATTAAGGGCGCATCTTGATCGTTTTGTCATTCGTCAGGATGAGGCTAAAAAGGCCCTGTCGATCGCGGTTTGCGATCACTACAATCACGTTAAAACTCTCAAATCACAAAAAGAGGGTGGGGAGAAACTCGAGCTGCAAAAGCAAAATGTTATGGTTGTGGGTCCAACGGGAGTAGGTAAGACCTATCTGGTGAAGCATATCGCCGAGTTGATCGGTGTTCCGTTTGTAAAGGCAGACGCAACCAAGTTTTCTGAGACTGGGTATGTTGGGGGGGATGTTGATGATCTCGTTCGGGAATTGGTCTCCAAAGCCAATGGCGATGTTTCTTTGGCCGAGTATGGAATTATTTACATCGATGAGGTGGACAAGTTGGCTTCAAGTGGAGGTGGAGGAATGATCGGCCGAGATGTGAGCGGGCGGGGGGTCCCAAACGACTCTTTTAAAATTAATGGAAGAGACCGATGTTCCGCTTCGGAATCCTCAAGATATGCGTGGTCAAATGATGGCCATGATGGACATGCAGAATGGCAAAAAGAACAAAGAAAATATTAATACCAAACACATTTTGTTCATCGTTAGTGGGGCGTTTTCTGGGGCTTGAGAAGATTGTTCGAAAGCGAAGCCAAGCCGCGCAAATCGGGTTTTCGACAGAGCAGGCTGAACCGATGATGGATAACGAGTTGTTTAAGCATGTCACGACTCAGGACTACATTGATTTTGGATTTGAAGCTGAATTTATTGGACGGATTCCTGTCCGTGTGGTTTGCGAGCACCTGGAGGCTAACGATTTGGAGGCTATTTTAAAATATTCTGAGGGGAGTCTTTTGCGTCAGTATGAGCGCGAGTTTGAGGCTTATGGGATCGATCTGAAGGTGAAGGATTCTGGAATCACTAAGATTGCTGAAATGGCGGCAGATGAAAAAAACGGGTGCCCGAGGCCTGATGACTGTGGGTGAGCGGATTCTGCGCGATTTCAAATATGAGTTACCGGGGACTTCGGTGACTGAACTCGTATTAGACGAAGATTTAATCGAGAATCGAGAGAAGCATCTCGGTGATTATCGTGAGTTGGGACAAGAATTAGTAGTCGAAAAGGCTCGCCAAGAAGTGGGGGCTTTTATCCGTGAGTTTAAGGTTAAGCACGGTGTTGTGATCAAGCTTACTGACGAGGCAGTTGCTAAGCTCGTGAAAATGGCTGGTGAACAGGCGCGAAGTGTCTTTCAGGTCGCCCGGCAGCACTTTAAGGATTACCAATTTGGCCTAAAATTGATCCCAAAAAAATACGGGGCAAGCAGAATTTGTCCTTACCGAGACGGCGGTGAATGATCCGGACAAGTTCACTAAGCGAACTCGTGGTTAAGTCCTATAAAGATGCGTAATTTATTTGGCGACAAGATCGTAGCCACGGTGATCTTTGATTTCGACGTCAATAAACTCCCCAACCCTGGAGTCAATAGGAACGAAGATCCTTCCATCGATATCGGGTGCGTCCCACATTGATCGGGCGATTCCTTCCTCTTCTACAAGGACGCGTTTTTGTTTACCCAGCTGGGACTCATTTACTTTCCCGGCCACCTCATCGATAGCTGAGCTGAGTTCGCGGTGGCGCTTCTTCTTGGTTGCGTGGTGAACGTGCCCCTTCATTTTATGGGCGCGAGTTCCTTCTTCCTTTGAATATTGGAAGATGCCGCAGCGTTCGAATTTAAAGTCTCTTATAAATTCTAGAAGTTCTTGGTGATCGTCATCAGTCTCCTCTGGAAAGCCAGTGATGAAAGTAGTCCTTATAGAAAGGTCAGGAATTCCATCGCGCATTCTCTTTAAGAGATCACGAACGTATTTCCCGTCGGTAGAGC
>CASICJ010000029.1 GCA_949373085.1 uncultured Verrucomicrobiales bacterium | reverse complement strand
AATTCCCAAATACTTGGCAGGCACGCATCACACCTACAAGATTCAGATTCAGAATCTTGAGAGCTTCTTCATCCGTGATCTCCACGAAAGGGGTCGGTGAGTTAATTCCCGCGCCATTCACGAGAATATCTACCTTGCCAGACTGTTCTACCACCGAATCTAGGAGTTCATTGAGTGATTGACGATCGCTAGCGTCTGCCAATGCAAAATATCCTTTCCCGCCTGCTTCTTCGATTATATTTGAGCCGTTCGTTCGCTTTTTGCTCATTTCTTCCCACCAAAACGACTTCTGCTCCGGCCCTAGCTAACCCAAGCGCCATACAGGAACAGAGCTCTCCAGTACCTCCAATCACGACGGCGGTTTTGCCTTCTAGGCCGAACAATTTCCTTTAAAAATTGTTCTGTTTTCATGTTAGGGAAATACTAGTGCGTGTGGGGCTATCGGCAAGAATTGAAAATAAGGAAGTTTTAAGAAAATCGATTGACGAGGGGACGATGCCCAAACATCCCAACCGAAAAGCATTAGAGCGAAATCGCAGAATTTTCGGTAGCCATTAGAGGTTGAATCGTTACCTTACTGCTGTTGATGAAGTGCGACTCATGCCAAGGAAAAGCCACGGTGTTTTACACCCAAGTGATTGAGGGTAAACTTAGGAAGTTTGTTCTTTGCGAAGCTTGCGCCAAAAAAAAGGGGATCACTAACGTGGATGATCTTTTGATGGGAGAGGATTTGCTCGGGAATTCGGCGCCCCAGACCAAGATTCAAGATCTTGTTGCTGAGTTAAATCAGGATGACTGTAGCAGCTGTGGTTTTTCCTTAGACGATTTCCGCAAAGTCGGCCGCCTCGGTTGCCCTGAGTGTTATGATGTGTTTTCTCGTGAGATCTCGGAGCGTCTTCCATCCATGCATAAGGGGGGCATCCATAAGGGGTATTTGCCGGAAGGTGTCGCCATGAAACAGGCTTTGAAATCCGAACTCGCGTGCTTGGCTGAAAAGCTGGAAAGCGCAATTGAGGATGAACGATTTGAAGAGGCTGCGATGCTTCGGGACCAGATTTGCAAGATTGAGGAGAAGAAAGGGGTGGCTGAGTCATGATGCGATTCGCGACACTCTTGAAACATCCCGCCGATTGGATGATGGGGCATGGTGCCGAGACATCGGTGGTGCTTACAAGCAGAGTTCGCCTTGCGCGCAATCTTGCCAAATCTCCATTCCCGGGGTGGTCTCGGAAAAAAGATCGCGAAGGAGTTTATTTATCTCTGAGGGAGAAGTTAGAATTGGTTCCTGGGATGAAAGACGGCTTTTCTCATGAACTTTGTGATTTGGATCCTCTACAGAAACAAGTTCTTGTCGAACGTCACCTAATAAGTCGGGAGCAAGCGGCTCGAAGCGAGGGAAGTGGTTCGGTAGTGAATCGTAAGCAGACCCTAAGCTTAATGATCAATGAGGAGGATCATCTCCGAATTCAAGCGATCCGCCCCAGCCTTCAGCTGAATGAGGCCTTCAAGTTGGCTCATGCGGTTGATCAGCGTCTCGAAAAGCTGGTCGACTTCGCTATTGACCCAACTCTTGGATATCTAACTGCTTGTCCGACTAATCTAGGGACAGGTATGCGGGCATCTTCAATGCTTCATTTGCCAGGCTTAGTTTTAAGCGATCAGATAGGTCCAGTGTTAAAGGGAATCAATAAATTAGGATTGGCAGTTCGGGGGCTATACGGTGAGGGGACCGAGTCACTTGGGAATCTTTACCAAATTTCAAATCAATCGACGCTCGGGGAGAGCGAGGAAGAGATTCTCGACCGATTGACTAAGGTGATAAGCGACGTGGCTTTATATGAGGTTCAGGCGCGAAAAAAATTAATGAGTGAGGATCCGATAATGGTGCGTGATCGAATAGGCCGCGCAGCAGGCAATCTCTCCTACGCTCATATCATTACCTCAAAAGAGGCTCTTAATCATCTTTCCATGCTCCGCTTGGGCTCTGACCTGACGCTGCTTCCGCCTGACCTCGTCGAGCAGTGTGATCGCCTCTTCATGGAAACTCAACCTGCCCACCTGCAATGGCGTGCAGGACGCAAACTTGAACCTGAAGCCCGTGATGTTATACGGGCTCAAATGATTCGCGAGAAGTTGCAATCTCACTTACCACCTGCTATTAACTTATCAGAGAAGGAAAATTAACCAAAGTCCACTTCATCCTAAAGATTCTATGAATAATTTTACACCACGCGCCCAACAAGTGCTGGCTCTAGCCCGGAAAGAGGCTGACCGATTCAATCATAATTATATTGGGACCGAGCACGTGCTCTTAGGCCTTATTAAGCTAGGTCAAGGTGTCGCTGTCAGCGTTTTACAGCGCATGGGGCTTGATCTCGAGTCAGTCCGTATGGAGGTGGAGAAGGAAGTTGGAACCGGACCGGACACAAAGAGCTCGACCAATATCCCTTACACTCCCCGGGTTAAGAAGGTGCTTGCTCTTGCAAACAAAGAGGCCAAGCAGCTTAATCATTCTTATGTTGGAACGGAGCACATTCTTTTGGGGCTGCTCCGCGAAGGTGAAGGAATGGCAGCCCGAGTTCTCACCAGTTTAAGCGTGGATCTTCAGACCACTCGAAATGAGGTCCTCGCAGAGATTGATCCTAATTTCGCAGCGGAAGAATCTGATGATGAATTTGACTTTGATGATGACGATGAGATAGAAGTGGAGAACGGAGAGGATGCCGAAGGGAAGACAAAAACTCCGGCTTTAAAAGCTTTCGGTCGTGACCTCACTAAACTTGCCCAAGCGGGAGATTTAGATCCGGTGATTGGACGTGCCCCCGAAATTGAGCGGGTCATCCAGATCCTTTGTCGACGAACCAAAAATAATCCCGTATTGGTGGGGGAGGCAGGAGTGGGTAAGACTGCGATTGTGGAAGGGCTTGCGCAGGAGATTGCGGCTGGTGATGTGCCTGAAATACTTCGAGACAAGAAAGTGGTTACGCTTGATCTCGCTTTGATGGTTGCGGGCACAAAATATCGTGGTCAGTTTGAAGAACGTATCAAAGCTGTGATGGATGAGATTCGCAAGGTGAAGAATGTTGTGCTCTTCATTGATGAACTGCACACAATTGTTGGCGCGGGTTCGGCTGAGGGAGCCATGGATGCTTCAAATATCATTAAACCAGCCTTGAGTCGTGCCGAGTTGCAATGCATCGGTGCCACCACTCTTAATGAATTTAGGAAGCATATTGAGAAGGATTCCGCTTTGGAGCGCCGTTTTCAGCAAGTTAAGGTGAATGAACCGTCAACTGAGGACGCTATAGAAATCATGAAAGGCCTCCGTGAGAAGTATGAAAGCCATCATAAGGTTCGCTACTCTGAAGAAGCTCTTAAGGCGTCGGTTAAGTTAACCTCTCGTTACCTTACGAGCCGCTTTCTTCCAGATAAGGCTATCGATGTCGTAGACGAAGCCGGAGCCCGTGCTCGGATTCAAACCATGACACGCCCGATCGGACTTAAGGAGTTGGAGGCGCGCATCGCGGAGATCAATAACGAAAAGGTTGCTGCTATTAACGATCAGGATTTTGAAAAAGCTGCAGCTCTTCGTGATGAAGAAAAGACCACCCGAAAAGAGCTCGATGACAAGATCGAAGGTTGGCGTGGCGAAAGCGAAGAGAAGATCGTTGATATCGACGAGGACGATATTATGTCGGTGGTTTCAAAGTGGACAGGTGTCCCTCTCCAGCGTATGGAGCAGAAGGAGGCGGCTAAGCTGCTAAAGATGGAGGAGAATCTCAGGGAAACTGTGATTGGGCAGAATGAAGCTGTTGTGGCAATTTCTAAGGCCCTTCGACGATCTCGTGCGGATCTTAAGGATCCGCGCCGTCCAATCGGATCTTTTCTTTTCCTAGGGCCAACTGGTGTAGGTAAAACCTACCTCGCTAGAAACCTTGCCAACTTTATGTTTGGTGATCCAGAGTCGCTCATTCAAATCGACATGTCGGAATACATGGAGAAGTTTAGCGCAAGCCGCCTCATCGGGTCGCCTCCAGGATACGTTGGATATGAAGAAGGTGGTCAGCTTTCCGAAGCCGTAAGGCGTCGTCCTTATTCCGTTATTCTTTTTGATGAAGTTGAGAAGGCTCACCCGGACGTCACGAATCTATTGCTCCAAATTTTGGAGGAGGGGATGATTACCGATAGCTTTGGCCGTAAAATAGATTTTCGGAACACGATAATCATCCTCACTTCAAATGTAGGGGCTGAAAGTATTAAGCGCCAAACAACATTGGGCTTCAATGCGATGGCAGAGGATGAGGCAGACTTCGAAGGCATGAAGGCCAAAATAGATGCTGTTGCTAAAAAGCATTTCCGACCGGAATTTCTAAACAGGCTTGATGAGCTTGTGGTATTTCGAATGCTTGAGAAAGAGAGTCTTAACCAGATTGTCGATTTAGAGGTTGCGAAATTGGTGAAACGTCTCGCTGATAAGGAAATCGATCTCGTGCTCGAGGAGTCCGCACGCGACCTAATCGTCACCGAAGGCTACGATCCCGACTATGGTGCTCGTCCAATGCGGCGTGCTGTCGAACAACTACTTGAAGATCCGCTTGCTGAAGCCATTCTTTCTGGTGCTGTTAAGGAGGACCAGCACGTTACAGCGAAGGTGAAGAAGGATGCGAAGGCGGTTTCATTTAGAACAAAGGTGCGCAAGAAGCAAAAGAAGGCTGGGGTTTCTAGCTCCTAGAGCTGCATTGAGACTAGAAGGGTTGCATCCTGTCGAGTTATTCTAGAATACATGATACTTTTGTTTGCCTAACCCAGCCGGTGAGACCACCAGGCAGCTCAATATTGGACCATCCAGCTCGAGTTGTTTTGACTCGGCACAGGCTGCCTATCACATTTTCTCGTATAGTATCACCCCCCTCGAAGGGTAGACTTCTCATAGCCGACTTTTCCGTCACGATTGATAGTTCGATCAGTGGCTCAAAGCTTACTCCTTCTGGGTAGAGCTTCATCCCGGTAATTCCGATTATGAGCCCAAATCCGGTAAAAACAAAGAAAGTGACAAGGAAAGGTTTCCGCTTATTTCCAAAAATATTCCACACTGTCAGGATAGAGATGATAAGCGACCAAATCCCTAAGAGGAAGATTTGAAAGTAAATCCATCTAGGTAGGATAGAAAACCATTCTATTCCTTCTGGTGAACGGGCGTGAAACCCTGGTAGCCCGCTCATCAGCTTGGTGCTGTCGCCGCCATGTAATTGATATCGATGGGCCCATAATGACGCTTCGCCGTAGTTCTCTAATTTCTGTTCACAGATAGCGAGATTATGAAGGTGCTCTCTTACCGCTACTTTTTCCATTGATTCAAGAATTTCGGCTTTGGCTTCCCCAGGGGGGAGCTCAATTCCGTTACTAGTCTGGATCAAAAAGGCCATCGATATGGAAAATAATAAAAGGGGAGACAATGTCCTTAGGAGTCTCAAAATCCGCTTTTTTTCGCTAGGTTGAAGGGGTTCTGGTTTAGGGTCCTGTTGAAAGCAGATCTCATCTCGTATTTCAAAAATTTCTTCGAGCCCCTCAGTGGTGTCGTGCTCCGTCGCAAACCGGGCGGCTTCTCGAAAGAAGGTCACCCGGTCATTGCTTGCCGATATCACCTCTTTGAGCTCGTTTTCAAAATCCCTCAGAGGCGCCAAAGAGATTTGGCGAGCTTTAAGCTTGTTTCGGAATGCGATTCCAAGAATTGAGCAGGTGATTAATGCCGGGATCAGTTGCCACGCCCATCTGGTGAGAGGCGATGATTTTCCAAGAACCCTCAGCGGAAGTTTGCCCGGGGGGAGGAACTCCAGAGACTCTCCAAGGGATTCTGGGGCAGGTAGTTCTCCGGTGATTTTTATCGGAAGAGGGAGAGACTCCTTTTTTTCGTAATTGTCGAGTAATGGGTCAAAATAAACGAAACGATAGGGGGGGAGTGTCTCAACTTTTTTTAGAGGTCTTAATACCTGCGAGAACTCAGCGGTCCCTGAACTCGAACGCCGTTCACCACCACTCGGCTTAGCCATGGTTTCAAATTGTTTCCAATCTTTGTTAATATCGATCAATTGAGGTCCAGGGAATTGATCGATATTTCCAGAACCCGTGATACGTGTTTCAACAGTGAGTGACCCGCCAAGCTCGAGTTCGAGACTGAGAGGTCGTACCTCAATCGAAAATGTGCCAACGGCTCCACTAAAGCCGGATGGCGCACCTTCAGGAAGAGGACGAACATTTAGAGTAACTGATGGGAAGTCGATCTTCGCGGTAAAGGAGCGGGTGGCGAAACCTCCGCGAATCATTTGACGCCGGAGTAAGGTGGCGTTAGTTGAACCAGGGCCAATGACAAGAGGTCCATTCTGAAGCGCATTGATCGAGCTGGGGTAGGTGTAAATTGCGAATTGATGCCCATCATAATCAAGATATCCAGTTGGTTCGGACGTTGTTGTGAAACGCCATGCCGCAAGACCATCCTTTTTGAGGTTAATGACATTACCATCTGATAACCTAAGTAAGTGAGGTGCTGCTTGAGAAAGATACAGTTTAGCTTCGACGTCCTGTGTTTCACCCAAGTAAGGATTTTGTTTCTCAAGAAAAACGCCGGTCAGATATGGAGTGACTTCTCCATTAATCTTAATGCCGTGAGTTTGCAGGCTCTCGACTGGAGCCACCCGAAGCGTGTGGCTTTTTGAGCGAATCACTCCGGAGCCGGTTCGAAGCTCGAAGGGCGGAACCCTGTAGACTCCTGGCTCGAAAGCTGAAACCAAATAGCGGAAGCCTTCACGGATTTTTCCATTAATTTGATATCGGCGCTGGGCCTCTCGTTTAAGAGCGAGAGGGGCTGCTTTCGGGGTGGTTGGCCAATCGATCAGCGTGAGGTTCTCAACCCAGACCGTTAGGTAGGTTTGTTCCCCAACTACAATGATCGAACTATCGAGCTTTGTCTCGATCACCGGGGTGCCCTCCGCTAGGAGGTGACTTCCTCCAGCAAGGGCCAATAACAAAATTATTACGAAAAATCTCACGATAGTTTTCTCGCAAATTACCAATCGTGTGGACTCCGGTTGTAAGGCCTCCGTATCCTCCGCGGAGCCTTTCCCCCAAAGTCAGAATACTGCTTTAAGAGCCGCCGAGCTCTTTCGCGGGGCGTTTCGTTTTCCGGAGCATTCGGATCGTCCTTTAAGTTTGAATTCTCTGCCTGTGATTTGTTTCTAATGTCTTTCTTATTCTTCCCCTGATTACTTTGGTTTTGATTTGATTTCTCATCGTTAGGCTTTGATTTTTCAGACCGTTGATCATCTTCACTCTCACTATCTTTAGATTGGTCGTTCTGACTCTCATCGCTATTTTTATTCGATGGGTTATCTTCATTTTCCTCGTCCAAATTTTGATTTGATTTCTCACCCTTTGACTCGTCCGATGTGTCTTCCGATTTAGTGTCATTTTGAGTTTCTTTTTGGGGGTCGTTTTTTTCTGAATCTCGTTTTTCTTCGTCTTTCTTCTCTTGGCTTTTTTCTTCCTCTTTCTGCTCCTTTTCTTTTTGGAGGTTAGTTAACTGCCTCTGTACTGACTGTAGATTTTCCCTCGAGGCCTCGTTTTTAGGTTGGATTTTCAAAGAGGCTTTAAAGTGCTCAATTGATCCTTCCCAGGCTTTTACTTTTTCCTCGTTGGCTTTTGATGCGCCCAGATAGAATAACGAGGTCGCGAGAGCATAATGGGCCTGTTGCAGAATTTCAGAGTCTTCGGCTGAAAGTGCTGAGCTAAATGAAGTGACAGCGGTAGGCCAATCTTGCGCTCTGGATGCTGCCGAGCCGGATGCTAGATATAGCCTTGCCGCACGGTCACCTGAACTATCTTTGGCTGCTTCGCCGAACAACTGCTGTGCTGTAGTTGCTTCGCCTGCCTTTAGAGCAGCGATTCCGTCTTCCACCAAGCTTGCTTTAGCCCGTGGGGTAGCGAGAAGGCATACCACCAGCGCAATGGTCGGGGGGAAAGGAAGGCACTTAATGAAAACAGAAGCCATAATTAGAAGTAATCCGCCAAAAACAAACCACCGATAAGCGGGTTTAGCAACTCGTTGGTGTTTTCCTTCCTCTCGAAAGCGATCCATTTCAGCAAGTGCTGAATCTAATTTACCAATAAAGCCGGCTCCTATTCCTTTGGAATAATATCCATCAGTTTCTTCGGCTATAATTTGTAGCGCTTCTTCGTTGAGCTTTGAGAAAACGACATTTCCGGAGCGATCTCGAAAATTCCCATCACTTTCCCTAGGGTCGGGTATGAAGGACCCCTCCGTGGTTCCCATTCCAATTGCGTAGATGAAGATACCTTCTCTAGCGGCACTAGCGGCAGCTTCTTCCAGTCCTTCAGAAGATTTTTCACCATCGCTGAATACGACCATGATGTTACTTTTTTGACCTGTCTCCCTTAGGAGTCGCGTTCCAGAATCGATCGCTGTAGTAAGATTGGAACCTCCTACTGGAATGTCATTAGGGTCGAGCTGAGCCAAAGTTTGTTCCACGAAACTGTGATCGATTGTAAGTGGGGACTGAATAAGTGTTTCCCCAGAAAACAAAAGAACTCCCACCCGATCGTTAGGGAATTTTTCTAAGATTTCTAGGGCTGCAGCCCTAGATGCTAGTAGCCGGTCGGGATCGACATCACGAGCCAGCATGCTGCGGGAAATATCCACACAAAAAAGAATGTTTCGTCCTTCATTTTCTATTTCAATCCATTCCTCACCAGATTCTGGTTGCGCGACTGCGATGATCAACCCAACCATTCCTCCTAAAGCGAGACCAAGTGAGGTGAAGTGAACCCACGATGGACGAGTGCGGCTGAGGCGGCCTTTTAAACGATGTGCTACCATTCTTGCCCAGCGATGGCGACGTTTCCTCCATGAAAGCCAAGCCATAAATCCAATTAACGGGAGGGCGGTTAAGCAGAGAAGCCATTCAGGTTGCGCTAAATTCATGGCGTTGCTGGTGGGTTGAGTGCTGAAACAGAAAGGTAGCCCAAGATAAGAAAGGCCGACGCCCCCACAAACCAAAAATAGAGCTCTTTTCTTATAATCCAACTCTTACGTTCAACCTCAATTTTTTCGAGGTCGTCGATGCTCTTGAAAGCCTCTCTAAGTCCTAAGTAATCGCGCGCCCGATAGTAATCTCCTTTCGTGATTTTGGCGATTTCCTTAAGGGTTTCGGTGTCAAATTCTTGTCCGGTATTCACTCCTCGAATCCGTCCTTGGGGAGTTCCAATTCCTACCGGGTAAACTTTAATGCCAAGTTCGGCTACTAAGCCTGCTGCTTCAATCGGCGAGAGTTGCCCCGAGTTGCTGGCGCCATCTGTAACTAGAACAATGACTTTGCTTTTGCTCTTCGGATCTTTTTTCCCAGTATCCCTGACAAGTGTTTCCAGACGATCACCTGCCGCTACGATGGCGCTACCGATAGCAGTGCCACCCTCTGTTCGGTCCTTCACTAGGGCGGCGTCGCGTAAAGTGTATTCAAGAATTTGATGATCAAGGGTTATTGGAGCGACCGTGTACGGACGCGCCGCGAAGCTTACGATTCCGATTCGATCATCAGGTCGACGATCGATGAACTCGGTAATGATCTTTTTAGCTGCATTGATTCGAAGTTGGGGGCGTCGCATGCCTTTGTCGGATTCGTAAAAGTCAGCTGTCGACATTGAGTAGGAAACATCAAGCGCTATGATAATATCGATTCCACTCGCTGTCCGCGAGGTCCGGCTCCTAGTTTCTTGCGGTCGGGCAAGTCCAATAATAGCGGGGATAAGCATGAGCGGGAGGATTAAGGGTGCGAATTGAAAGGGCCGATCTTTAGGCTTAAGTCCCAGTGTACCTAATACTCTCAAAGTTGGATAGATGAGCCAACTGCGAGCTCCTTTACGGTAGCCGAGAAACATGAGCAGTGGAACGGCCAGAAGAAGCAAAAGCCACCATGGTTCCGCGAAATCATAATTATCAAAAAAGCTCATAATGATTTCTGCGAAGGACGAACTAAGAGAAATGTGATAAGGGCTACGGCACTGATAGAGAGCCCAACCCAGACCAAAGCGTTTCCTTCGAGTTCGGCGCCTGCGCCACGCCTTTTATAGGTGCTGCCCATTAGCCCTCCGAGTGCAAGGATCATGCCGAAGGGAAAGGCTGCTAAAGTCCGCCTGGCGAAAGTTCGCTGGATCCAGCCTGCCGATTTGGTTTCGGGTAAAATTGGTAATTGATCGTTTTCTTTGCCTTTAGTTGGCGTGAACCGGCGAAGCTTTGTGAGGCATACTCGTGACTCCTCAATCAGCTTCGAGGAAAGAGTTTGATTAATTTCCGATTGATCATATTTCGCGTCGTTCAAGCGGTTAAGAACATGATTGGCATCAGCTGGTAGTATGGTTTGTCGGGCCTGGAATTCCTCGACTGTTTCGTAAAGCGCAGGCTCTGCCTGAGCTCCGGCTAGGTAGGTTCTGATTGCCAATGAAGCCTGAGCTGCGATCTCTGAAATTAATCTCTCGTGAGCTTGCGATTCAAGCGAATCAAGAACTTTCATCGCGGGCCTGAAAAAATCGAGATTTGAGATTGGTTTTGTTTTTTTAGTTTCAGTGAACAGGAGGCGAATTAGCCACCAAATCGCAAGGATTGTGAGGATTACTCCCAAAATCAGAAACCACAGGAACCAATCCGGGGTCTCTGGTAAGTAGGTCTCTGGACCTGGGATACCATGCTGAAGGGTGGGTGGATTATCGGGATCCATAATTATCGTCTACGAAGCACTCGGCGCTGAAAGAGTTTGTGGAGATCGGCAATATAGTCATCTTTGGTAGAAATTTGAGCACTATCAATCCCATGCTTCTTAAAAAATGAAGCAAGTCCTTCCCGATATCTTTTGGAGAGTTTTGAGAGCCCCATACGCGTATTGCTATTTGAGGTGTTTACTAAAATTTCATGGCCGCTTTCAGGATCGCGCAGGTAAACTTTACCGACATCAGGAATCCTTTTTTCGAGAGGGTCTAAAATGGGAAGGGCAATAACATCGTGTTGACGAGCGAGGCATCCTAACGGCCGTTCAAATCCCCAATCTACAAAGTCTGAGATAAAGAAGATAAGGCCTTTCCGTTTGAGGGTTTTGAGAAGGAAATTCGAAGCTTCGGCGATTGAAGTTCCCGGTTTGGGAGCTTTAGCCGTTAATATCTCTCTTACTGCTCTGAGCACAGAGCGTCCTCCGTTCCCTGGAGGTAAGTAGAGAACTGGCTCTTCAGCAAAAAGAAGAAGCCCAACTTTATCACCGTTATAACGCGCGCTAAAACCGAGGAGCGCTGCAATTTCGGCAGCACGTTCGCGTTTGCTAAGATAATCGCTTCCATATTCCGTCGAACCGGAAATATCCACGGCGAGGATTACCGAAAGCTCTCGTTCCTCACGAAATTTCCGAATGAAGGGGCTTCCCATCCGGGCGGTGACATTCCAGTCGATGAACCGGATTTCGTCTCCTGGCTGGTATTCGCGGAACTCATCGAAATCAAGACCCTGTCCACGAAATGATGAATGATAATCTCCTGAGAAAACTTCCTGCGCAAGGCGTCGTGCCCGGATTTCAAGCCGTCTGACTCGACGCATGATTTCCTCGATACTCTCTTCGTCATCCATTGTTGGCCTGAATTTTAGTGATTGAAATAGAAAAGGGGAACGCAAATTTCGCCCTAAAAGCTGGAGAGTGTGAATTGTTATTCACACCCCTAGCTCCATATTACCCTTGCCCCAAGACGTGAGGTAGCCTAGCCCTCGTGGGAGTCAATTTGACTCTAAACACATTCAAATTTATGGCGATTGCACGCGCGCTCCTCTCGGTTTCCGACAAGTCCGGATTGGTTGATTTTGCTAAGACCCTTCACGAAGGGTTCGGTATTGAACTCCTTTCAACGGGCGGAACAGCCAAGGCTCTTCGTGATGGTGGGCTACCGGTCACTGATGTTGCTGAATATACTGGTGCGCCCGAGCTCTTCGAGGGGAGGCTAAAAACTCTTCACCCGAAGATCCATGGTGGATTGCTTCAGAGGCGGGATTCAGAGGACCATGTTGCCCAAGGTAAAAAGAATGACATTCCAACCATCGATCTCGTTGTAGTGAATCTCTATCCTTTCGAGCAAACTGTTGCCAAAGAGGATGTATCGTTAGCTGAAGCAATTGAGAATATCGATATTGGCGGGCCTTCCATGTTGCGCAGCGCTTCCAAGAATTATTCTGCGGTTACCGTGCTAGCAGATCCTGCTGACTACCGAAGAGTTCTGGAGGAAATGGAAGCACATGATGGTGATACGACTCTCCACCTTCGGGAGGAACTTGCGATTAAGGTCTTTCGTCGAACCTCGGCTTATGATAGCGCTATCTCCAATTATTTAGGCCAGTGCGATCAGGGCACTGCTTGTAGTTTTTCACTTAATCTTCCGCTAGTGAGTGATCTTCGCTATGGCGATAATCCGCACCAAAAGGCCCGGCTATATGGTGATTTCAGCGAATGTTTTACCCAGTTGCAGGGTAAGGAACTGAGTTACACTAACATTCTTGATATTGAAGCTGCGGCTGATCTTATCTTGGACTACAAGCGCTCGACTGTTGGAATTCTTAAACACACGAATCCTTGTGGAGTTGGTCAAGATGAGGATCTTCGGGTAGCTTGGCAGAAAGCTTTCGAGACTGATCGTTCGGCTCCGTTTGGCGGAGTGATCGTCTGTAATCGCCCGATTAATGAAGATCTAGCGAGAGTGATTTCGGAGATTTTCACGGACGTGATCATAGCGCCTGATTACGAGCCTGAAGCGCGTGCAATCCTGCAGAAGAAAAAGAATTTGCGCCTCATGAAGATGGAGCCTGGTTATGAGAAATTCCGGAAAGATTCCGTTGTTCGGCCCGCGCCTGGCGGATTAATGGTGATGGATAAGGATCATACCGTCATGGGCCTTGAGGACCTAGAGGCCAAGGTTGTGACGAAGCGTCCACCCACTGAGGCAGAATTGACCGCAATGAGATTTGGTTGGCGCGTGGTTAAGCATGTGAAGTCCAATGCGATTGTTTTTAGTTCAGGTGATCGCACCCTTGGGATCGGCGCTGGTCAAATGAGTCGTGTTGATTCTTCTCGGATTGCTGTCTGGAAAGCTGAAGAAGCTGGCCTCTCTCTAAAGGGAAGTATCATAGCCTCTGACGCTCTTTTTCCGTTTGCTGACGGCTTAGACGCAGCGATCAAGGCTGGCGCTACTGCTTGTATTCAGCCCGGAGGGTCAATACGGGATGAGGAAGTAATCGCAGCGGCTGATGCCGCTGGTATTGCTATGGTGTTTACCGGGTATAGGCACTTCAAACATTAACTTCCTAAGAAAATGTCGCTTCTTCTTGGTGTTAATATCGATCATGTCGCCACGCTTCGTCAGGCTCGCTACGCCCTGAATCCAGATGCTCCAATTCTTGAGCCCTCGATTTTAGAGGCGGCACGCGAGGCAAAAGCTGGAGGAGCTGACTCAATCACCGTCCACGTCCGTGAGGATCGTCGCCATATGCAGGATGACGACGCGCGATTGGTTCGGCAGGAAATTGATTTACCCTTAAATCTTGAACTGGCAAATACTGCTGAGATGGTCGCGTTTGCTTGTGATTTGAAACCGGACTTTGCCTGCTTAGTTCCCGAGAAACGCGAGGAGGTCACGACTGAAGGGGGGCTTGACGTGGTCGGAAATCAGGGCTCTTTGCGTCAAACTGTCGCTACTCTCCAGAGTCTAGGTATTCAGGTGAGTTTGTTTATTGATTCAGAAAGGGACCAGATTAAAGCGGCCGCAGATATCGGGGTAGAAATGATCGAATTACACACCGGAACATTTGCCTTAACTACTGGCGAGGAACACGAATCCGAAATTAAGCGGTTACAATCTGGGGCAGATCTAGGGAGCTCCTTAGGATTGCAAATAAATGCAGGGCACGGGATTCAATTAGAGAACATTAAAAGCCTTTTTTCTGTAAAAAACTTAAAAGAGCTCAATATTGGGCACACTTTAATTTCAAGGGGTCTTTTTGTTGGTATTAAATCCGCGGTAAAGGAAATGAAGTCTGCTATGCAGAAATACCCCGACTCATCAATAAGATGAGCTTGGTCGGAATCGGTATTGATGTTGTGGAAGTTTCCCGCATCCGCTCGTCGATGGATGAGTTTGGAGTTAAGTTCCTCGCGCGGATATTCACTGAGAGAGAGCGTGATTACTGCGAACGGCAAAAAATGCCAGAGATGCACTATGCGGCAAGATTTGCAGCGAAAGAGGCGATCTCAAAGGCTTTTGGGACAGGAATCGGCAAGGATGTGAGCTGGCTTGATATGGAAATTCTAAAGAAGTCGAGTGGTGAACCAGAGGTCCGGTTGAGGGGTGCGGCTGAGTTAAAGGCCAAGGAGGTGAGCGCGTCCCAAGTCCTTGTAAGTTTGACGCATTCTAAGGATTACGCTGCTGCAAATGCAGTTATTATGTCTGACTGAGTCTTTGGTATTCTTGCTTATTTGATGGGATGGGGGCGGGTTTCGACGGCCCCCGTTTAAACCGTATTAACAATTCAGCATTACATATATTGTGTGAAGTTACCAAGCGAACCCAAGGAGTATGGGGATACCCGAAAGAACTATTTCTGTAACTAGAAACAAAACCTCCTCTCTACTGCCGATTTTAACTGTGAATCAATTTATTCACTTTTGGTTGAATTTTATCCCGATGTTCTGGGATTCAATCAGATCGCGCTTTCCGGGCCCAGAAACTTCCGGCACACTCTTCGTGTGTCCGAGGAACTGGCAAAGATTCTTGAACGAGCTGAGGAAGCTATCGCAAATCGTAATAGCTCGGAGGTCCTTCAACTTTGTGAAGATTTGCATTATGCTGATCTCGCTGAGCTTTTTGAAGATATCGACAAATATGGCCGTGCGTTTTTAACGGAAACTTTGGGCGCGGAGAAATTTTCAGAAATCCTCGCCGAACTTCCCGACACACTTGTCGAGAAAACCCTCGATTGCTTTGAGCCCGAAGAGCAACGTGAAATTCTAGATTCTCTTCCGGATGATGATCGGGTTGATATCCTTCAGGATGTCAGTGATTCAAAACGTCGGGATTTTCTTGAGCTTCTTGACGAGGATAAAAAGGAGGATACTCGGACTCTTCTTCGTTATGATGAGGAAACGGCTGGCGGTCGTATGACCACTCATATTGGGAAAATTGGTGAACATATGACAGTGAAAGATGCCATCGAGCATCTCCGAGGTGATCAAGAATCTACGATGACTCTCGCTCGGATTTTCGTGATCAATGATGAAGGGAGATTGGTTGGCAAGATTCGGCTTCGCGACCTTGCCTTTAACGCTTGGAATGTGTCAGTGCAATCACTGGTCCAGTCCATAGATCACTCAATACTTGCAACGGCCGATCAAGAAGAAGCTGCTCAAATGATCTCTCGCTACGACATGCTCATTTTGCCTGTGGTAGATGAATCAAACCGCTTGCTAGGAGTTATTACAGCTGATGATGCCTTCGAAATCCTCGAAGAAGAATCCACCGAAGATATTGAAAAAGGGGCTGGTATTTCTGGTGATCAGTCAGAGGAAACTTACCTGAACACCTCTATCACATCTCATTTCAAAAGGCGTTGCGGGTGGCTTGTTATTCTTGCTTTTCTCGCAATTCTGTCTGGCTTTGTGATGATGCGCTTTGAGCAGACATTGACTGAAATTTATCTTCTAGCGCTTTTTTTACCAATGGTAGTAGCTGCAGGTGGTAATACTGGAGGGCAAGCCTCTACAATGGTGATCCGGGCTATGGCGCTCGGGGAATTGGATCCTGAGGATACGATGAAAGTCGCTTGGAAGGAATTACGACTGGGGCTTCTACTGGGGGCTCTTTTAGCCTTCTTGATTGGTCTTTTCGCCGTCTTTGCCCCACCCGCTCTTCAATTTACTTTACCCAGCGGGACTCACTTCACGCAATTCGGGAGCACGGTCGCAATTGCATTGGGTGTTCAAGTCGCCACTTCAACTCTTATTGGCGCTCTTTTGCCAATTGGTGCAAGGGCTCTAAGGATTGATCCAGCGGTGATTGCGGCTCCTGCTATCACAACAATTGTAGATGTTTCAGGAATGGTGATTTATTTTACGGTTGCGCGCAGTATTCTTGGGGTATGAGATTCCCAACTATTCTCGCAACGTTGACAACGGCGGTCTTCGCTCACGAAGGCCATAACCATAATCCGGCTGCTGCTGAAATGAATAAAGCAGCTACCGTTTTCCTCGCAAGTCTCGATGGAACGCAGCGCAAAGCCGCTTCCTTCAAGTTCGATAACAAGGAACGTGAAAACTGGCACTTTGTCCCGATGGATCGTGAAGGAGTGCGTTTTGACGCTCTAAAGCCACACCAACAGCACCTTGCATTCGGTCTTCTTGGGACAGGATTGACCCAGAAAGGTCTTATGACGGCGACTCAAATTATGACTCTTGAGGAGATTCTCCGGAGCCGTGGAGGTGACCCCAAGGTTCGCAATACCGAGAAATATAACATTGCCATTTTTGGATCCCCCTCCCCGACTAAACCCTGGGGATGGCGATTTGAGGGACATCATTTGTCACTCAATTTTTCGCTGCTCGGTGACAAGGTTATCGGTCTCCCAGCATTCTATGGCACGAACCCGGCTGAGCTTAAGAAAGGTCCTTTAAAAGGAATGCGCCCACTCGGGGAAATCGAGGATGCAGGCCGCAAATTAGCAAAAGATCTAATGAAGGCTGGCATGTCCCCAGTTTTTTCGAAAAAGGCTCCTAAAGAGATTTTTACGGCTCAAGACAGCACGGCCAAGGCTCAGGAAATCATGGGTGCGACTTCGGATAAGATGAATGGAGAGCAAGTGAAACAAATTTTGGCGATCGTTTCTCAGGTTGCCTCAATGCAACGTGGCGAACTCACCAATGAAACTTTACGTAAAATTAATACAATGCAGCGCAAGAAGCTGCACTTTGCTTGGGGTGGTTCACTAGAAAGAAATGGGCCTCATTACTTTCGGATCCAAGGTGTTGACTTCATTGTTGAATATGCAAACACCCAAAATGATGCCAATCATGCTCATTTGGTTTGGCGCGATCTTAAAAATGACTTTGCTCGTAATTCTCTCAAAAAGCACTACCTCGAAAACCATAAGTAGGAAAATTTTCAGTCATCCTCAACCAATGCCCGGCCGGATCACCGCCCGGGCATTAGTTTGCCATTCATAATGATTGATTCAGGAATGGGCGCAACGACGTAAAGGTAAAAAAAATTCCACAGGAAATCGCTGAAATGCCCTAAAATGAGGGGGTGGAGTCGGCTTCTTGCCCCAGGAATCGTGCGTCTGAAACACTGGAAATCTTGGAGGGGCTGGTATCTCTCCCTCTCGGTTGGTTCTTCCCCAGGGATATGGATAAATTGTGTCTCTGGATCGGTCGAAAACTCTTAGGTATCGATCCTGGAGGCATAGAGAGGTCTTTGATTGATGGAGTCTGTGACTCGGTATGGTCTCGCAGGGCTTATGAAACGTTAGGTGGAACGTTGTGTCGTTTGACCTAAAACGCCCTCACTTGGCCTCAGGGCTTTTGATCTTTGGTGTTTTTGTAATCTGCTCGATTAGCTTTTTCGCTTTTCCCCATTCCTCCTCAGATCCAGTAAACTGACCACTCCATGTTTGTGCCCCGTCATTGAACATAAACATCGTCTGAAAAATTCCTAATTTAAGTTCGAAAATTGCGACCTCCCCTACAATTTCCACACCCTTTATCTTTTCCATTTTAGCCTTCTTTTCCTTTAGTTGGAGATTTGGGTGTTCTTTGGATACTTCGATAAAGCTATCTACCAACAGTTGCATAGAAGATGCGATCTCCTCTACACCGCCAGGGACTGGCCAACGAGAAATCGTCATCTCCCCGGCACCTCCAGCTTTTTGATTAATTGTAAAAAAACCCTCTCCTTCTGCATTCATGAATTCAACTTTCCATTCTGCTCCGGCTTCAATTTTTAGAGGAGCAGTTTCATTAGCCTTGATGAAATCGCATGGTAGAAAGCTAAGAAGCGCAACAAGAGCTAGAATTGATGATTTTATTTCCATGGTCTATTGAGGCATTAGTTGAGCGGTCAATAGGCTTCAATTAAGCCAATTGCTCCCAGGCTTACCGGACCCGCATTCCGACCGCCACGTTAGGCTGTCAGATGGGCGCTAATTGGTCGAAGATAATCCTGATGAGAACCTTGTTAAGATTATTTGGCATCATTTTCAACCTTAACGGCTTACGCTAAGACTTTCTGTTTCCGGTTTATTGAAAGGTAAAGCTCTTCGATATCGCAACATTGACTGTTCATATTCTAATGTCACTCCAGACAAAAACTCTAGATTAGCGTCAGCCACTCCCTTTCTTCGAGATTTCTAGATTGTTCGACGACAAAATTATCAAGCTGTGATTGGCCGATTTTTAAACCTTAAGAGGATCGACCTCCATGTTTCTTCAAAAGTAAAAGGCGTAACGCCAATCTCTAGAACAGTGAATAAAATGACAATAGTGGATCGGTTCCCAGAGAAATTACCACCTCGTTGGCGACATTATCGCCATTAGTATTGTTCCCCCTATCCGAAAAAGTTCCTCCGATTCCAACTCCGGAGCTTATTCCCAACTGTCATATTAGCTTCCTTATCACCAAGAAATTAGAATGACTTTCTTTAGCCTAAGAGTCGCCCTATTAGGACAACGGAAATTAAGGGCAACTCCTTCGAGAAAACATGACTATGCCCAAAAAAACCGAGCCCGGTTAGGAGCTCGGTTTAAAATTGAATAATAGCTTAACACTAGCGGCGTCTGCGGAGCAGAAAAATCCCAGCAAGGGCGCCTAGCAACAGTGAAGAAGGCTCGGGCACAGCTGCCACTGCATCGAGACGAATATTATCAAAGTGCGAACGCCCTGCCGCGCTGTTATCGCCAAGGAGGACAACAAGGTTCTCGTTAGGGACAGTAGCACCAGTTGTAAAAACAAGTGGGGCACCATCACCGAAGGAACTTTCATCGAAAGTTGATGCATCAACTGATCCAGACGCAAGGGTCAGGTTGGTGTCTGCAATGACAGCCGCCGTATTTGCATAACCTTGGGCACCAAGGGTGGTCGCGCCGGCAAGGAGACCATATGTCGAAGCATTACCTGGAGAGGAGAAGCTTGCGTTACGATTTCCTGCAGCGACTGTTAAGGTATAAGTTGTATTAGGTGCAATTGCGACCCCTGTATCTTGCCAGATATAGTAACCAGTCCCCATTCCAACGTGATCAGTTCCAGCACCCACAAATCCACCGATGTATTCCTCGAATGCACCGCCTGCATTTTGTCCATCTTTCCCAGTCCAGTCAGGATCAAGACCATTATTCCATCCCCCTGGGTTCATGTCGCCACCTGAGTTACTTTCAAAGCTTGGATCGTTAATAGAGATCGATGCTGCGTGAACACCGATAGCGCTGAAAGCAATAGCTACTGTTGTTAGAATCTTCATAAATTTGATGGTTAAAAATGAGTGAATGTTAAACGGTGGCCCTCAGCAAGCTAAAACTTGACAATTTTTGACTCTTTTTCGAAAAACATCTACTCACCACGATGGGGAATCTTTCTGAGATAGTATTCTTTTGCTTTAAGCAAGTCAGTTCTTGAAGATAAGTCGCCAGATAGTTCTGCTGTCTTAAGCCCCTTTTCTACGAAATTTAGAGCCTCAATAAACATTGCCTGTTCAGCGTATCCAGCGGCAAGAGTGTCGTAATAAGTGGCCTGTCTTCCCTTGGTGATCTGAAGCGCCTTCAGAGCCCACTTTACCGCCAAATTTCCATTTCTTACTCTTCGATCCTTATGAGTCGCAAGTTGCCAAGCAACATTGTTCATAACGACAGGGTTTAAGTGTCCCTTATTAAGTGCGTTTAGATAAAAGTTTATTCCCTGTGCGATATTACCCCCTTTGAAGTAATGATCACCAATAGCGACAAGAAGGGCATTAATCTCTCGATGCCTTGAAAGATGGTCCCATGCCCGCCGCACATAATCCGCAGCCAACGCCACTTCTCCCTTATTGAGAAGACTCTCAGGCACAAACAAGAGGTTCTCCCTTTCAACCGGCGCTAGCCAAACGCCTTTGCCATAGAGTCTATTTAATCGTTCTTCTGTGGTCTCAGGAGCTTTAGGGATAGCAGCCACTTCCGCGTTAATTTCATCCACTGAGACTTTGCCTAGGGCAAATGAGATCAATTCACCTTTTCTATTTATAAGGAAGCTGGCAGGAGCCTTAAAGCGATCTCGAGTCTGGAAAAGTTTTTGGAGAAGTTTAGCTAATAAAAAAGCTGAGTCGGACTCAATCTTCCCCCAAGTAAAGGGCAATTGATGTTCCTCGACAAATTCACGGCCAACTTCATACGAAAGATTTGAGTTTGCTAGCAAGGTTACGATCTGTAATTCGCCGGGCAGTTTGCTACGCTCTTCTTTCCATTCTAATAGTTCGATCGCACACTCTGCGCACTCAGGGTCCCAAAAATTGACGAGATAAGCTTTCTCATTCCCGAGGGGTAAAACCACTTTCTGGTTATCATATTTGGTCATCACGATGGGCGGCATCGGAATTGTGAGAGGGACTTGAATCCAAGGTGATTTCCTCTTGGTGACTCTCTCGAGGCCCTCTCCTTGTATCTCCGACAGTTGACTACTATTTACGGCAGTCGGAATTCCACTTCCCTTTTTAAGCAGGTAGCGACTCCCCGGAGAAGCTAGTGCAAAGTCTTCCCAATCACCTTGTGGCCACCGAACTTTAATCGCCTTTATTTTCTTTTTCGACAGCCCAAAGTGAATGAACCGAGATGACTGTCCAAGAAAGCCTTCTCCGGCCCTCAGGCTTCTCATCAGCTTGCTTCCATCACCTAGGGTAAGCTCGATCCGGGATCCAATTGGGTCCAACATCCTGTTTGATTCTAGGTCGAACTGAATCCAATCCCCAATCTCAATCAATCTATTATGAAAAAATCTAACTCGAGGTGCGTTCCGATTAGAAACCCAAACATCCATGCGTCCATCCCCATCCCAATCGCTCAAGGCCATGGCCCGCGAGTCGTCTGGAAAATCAAACCCGCTCACACCCGAAACAGTCGCAAATTTCTTACCGTCGATATTAAGAAACGCGCAATTCCGCTCCTTTCCGCTGAGCGATCCTCCTTTTTTAAGACGATCATTCATTTCGCCCCAATGCCTGACGTAAGCCGATTCGATAGGTCGCTTACCTTCAATATCGACCTGCGTTGGAGAATTCGACAAGACCTGTCGCCACCAAAAACTTCATAAATCGTCTGGGTCCTTGCCCGTGACAAATCCGTTAGCGACGAGGAGATCCTCGCGAGTGTCGTTATTCAAGTCGACGGCAAGCGAAGCCCAGCTCCAACGCCCCATCGAAATTCCACTGTGACCAGAAATATCAGAAAAAATACCCCCACCTAAGTTCTTTAGCAGAGTATTGCCTCGAGCCAAGCCAAGAAGGGTCATCCGTGTTTTCTCGTCTTTATCAACATGAAACCACTGCTGCCGTGCTATCCGATTGCCTGCGCCTGAATACATATTGCTGATATGAAGATCATATAAGCCATCTAAATCAAAATCAGCAGCTGTCAGGCCCATGCCAAAACCCCCATCTTTTATTCCTGGGGCGTCGCTATGATCGACGAAACCACCTTTTCCATTATTGCTATAAAAATTGTTGGGTCCGAAATCGTTTGCGACGATAAGATCTTGATCCCCATCGTTATCGAAGTCTTCCCAGAGGCACGCAAAGCTGTAACGCGAATTGTCATTAGCTAATCCCGCCTCTTGGCTTGCATCTACAAATTGTAATCCCCCATCGTTTCGTAGCAAAACATTTGGTCCTCCGTTGGTAGCATTTTGAATTGGAAAAGGAACAGGAAACGAACCGCGCAAAGTTTCACCTTCCAAGTTGCGTTTTGAATAATACTGACAAACAAAAACGTCGAGGTCCCCATCCTGGTCATAATCACAAGCGCCCATTCCGAATCCATAGGGAAGATCAGGAAATCTAACGTGCTCTCTAAAAACACCCTCCCCATCGTTAGCAAATACAACAATCCCCGCTGTGGTCGCTAAAATAGCATCACGATCCCCATCTGAATCAAAATCTAAGAACAATGCTGCGGCTGTATTATCACGAATTTCTAAGCCAGAAGATGGAGAAGTAATTAATCTTCCCTCTTTGGTTCTTAACCAGAGTTTATTCCGCAATCCACCAATTTGGCAGAGGTAGACATCCTCCAAGCCATCCCCATTCACATCGGCAATTGAAATACCAGTTTCTCCAAATTGATCGGGCTCAAATGAGGCAGGGATCCGCTCCCGCCAATAAAAATTTTCTTCAATTAACTCAAGATCAGTAGTGCTATTTGCCGGAAGAATTCCAGTCGTCTTTTCCTTGAAAATCAGATGGTCGGTTTGACCAACCTCGCCCTCCAAAATTTCACTATATTGAAAAAGTAATTTCTCTTTTTCAATGATCCAATGTGTTGTCCAGCGACCATTATACTCCCAAATTTTTGCGCCTGCAACGGTCACCGCCACAAGTTCATTTGTAATAACTTGGTTCCCGGATATTTCGACGCCCACGACCTTAAATTTACTCTGCTTAACATCGCCTCTCGACCACTTTGAAGGCCAGTTGCGAAATTCTTTCAAGACAGCATTTCGCCCTTGAATTGGCTCTTGGGCTTGTTTGCGACGATTAAGTTGAAAAGGGCCGCGTAAATTTACACTAATGGATCCGGGATTATCCAAATGTAAAGAAGCGCCCTCGGCTAGCGAATTCACCAGCTCATAGTCCTCAATTGAATCATCCCAAGCATGCGTCCATTCCTTCCAAAAAGCCGAGGCTTGAGCTGCAATCTCCTCCTCCTTAAGTCCCAAATCAGCACGCGCTGATTCAGTTAATAAAGAAAAAAAACTAAGCCACGATAACGCGGTGATTTGAACTGTTTGCAAGTCAAACATACGCAAGGGAAGAGTTGGAGTCCCACTACGAGACTCTTCTTTTGAAGCCCCAATCCTGAACTAACGAGCAAGAACTGCGCCCTCGACGATCCGAATAAAGGACTTGGGCTGAGACTCAAAATTCACCTCAACGGAAACCTCTTCATTCACACCAGAGGCCTCGAACTCAGAATCCTGAATGGCCTCGAAAGTAGACAAGTCATCAGCTGTAGCAACGTGGTAAATGCGGCCAGGTACTAAATTTTCGGCATCAAAATCGATAAAGCCATTTTTAATATCAAATGCAAGATTCTCAATACGAGGTGTGGTGTCAGTCGGGCCAACAATTTCAAGTCTCACATTGTCGAAGTGCGATCGGCCGCTTGGGCTGTTGTCGCCAAGAAGTACGACTAGAGTCCCTTCTGGAGCTACTCCTCCCGTCTGAAATTCTAATGGAGGCGCAGCCGCAAATGTCCCTTCTGGAACATTGGTGCCTGCATCCCATGATCCTGCGGCAAGTAAAGAGGCATCTTCCAAAACTTCAAAAGTCGAAAATAAATTGCCATTCACCCCAAGATTTTCATCGGTGCTCAAAATAGCGTAGGTCGATTCATTACCAATCACTGAATAGCCAGCATTCCGATTGCCAACACTCACAGACAGTCGGTAGTTCGTATTTGGCAAAATGGATACTCCAGTATCTTGCCAGATATAGTAACCGGTTGCCATACCGATATGATCTGTCCCCTCAGCGGCAAAGCCATCAATATATTCCTCAAACGAACCACCATTATTTTCTCCATCCCGATCTTGCCACTCAGGTGATAAATTATTGCCCCACCCTCCAGGATTGAGATCATTATTCTCGAAGCTGTAATCACCAATAGCGACAAGGTTTCCATCAA
>CASICJ010000028.1 GCA_949373085.1 uncultured Verrucomicrobiales bacterium | reverse complement strand
ACGGGGCTGTTTCGTAGGGATACCTTATCTCTAATTATCCTTATGTTGGTTTAGATTTCCACCGTTGGCAGAGGATAAAATGAAAACCTGATCTTTTCCATGAGTTACTTTTCGAGGGAGTAGATCTTAAGATCATCGATGATGGCCTGTTGGGGAACAGCAACCCGGAGGGCACGTTTTGTCGGATGGGCGATTCCTTCGGAAGTCAATGATCCGACTTTCTTATCATTAATTAAGACAGTCATGGTCTTGCCCTTGATTGTGACAGACAAGGTGTGCCACTTATTGGGTTCAAGCCTATTTGCGAAGCGTTTGGTTTTGGTTTTGAGCATTTTTTGCTGTTCTGCCGTGATTGTTTTATCCTGACGGGCTTTGCGAATCGCGAGCTTCATAGTGCCGGTTTTGAGATCATTGATCTGGACATTCTTTGTAGTGATCTTGGTCATGCAGAGGTGGCCGGCGTGGACTTCTTTAAATTTCAGGTCGGCGAAGTTCAGTCCAAGGCTGTCTTTTTCAGTTGGGAGTTTAAAGCGCAGCGTGACGCGACCATCTTGAAATTCTATGGGATGGACCACAGAGACAGCATGATCGGCAACGGGGTGAAAAGTGATATGCATCGCGCCATTCTTCAAATCGACTTGCTTGTTTCCTTTTGCTCGTTTCTTACTGTTCGACGACCAGCCCTTCCCGATTTCCTCCTTGGAATTATTTGCTTCTTCGCGCTCAAAGTCGTCTTCGAAGATCAAGGTGGCTTTTTCTTCCGCGCTAGAAGCCAAGGGAAAGAGTAGGGAGGCAAAGATGCAGATCGTATGTTTCATAGGATGACTAATTACGCGCTGAATGGAAGAGTGGTCGCAAGAACGAAACTACTTCTAGCGATATTCAAAGGTTTGCTTGGGCGGAGAAAATCGTGGAGGGATAAGAAAAGCCTGCTTTCCCTCGTATTTTTTGCGTGTTTTTCCCACCGTTAGCGGTTTCCCTCCCGCCCAGCAAAGCTATGTCCGAGAAACGCAAGCCCTACCCTTTCGATCAATTCGAATCCAAATGGCAGTCCCATTGGTCCGAGAATAAAACTTACCGTGCACCTGGTCCGGGTGAGGAGGGGTTCGATGCGTCTAAGCCGAAATATTACATTCTCGACATGTTCCCTTATCCTTCCGGTGCTGGCTTGCACGTTGGGCATCCCGAGGGATATACCGCAACCGATATAGTAGGCCGCTATAAGCGGATGAATGGCTACAACGTTTTACACCCAATGGGCTGGGATGCCTTCGGTTTACCTGCCGAGCAATACGCCATCAAAACAGGGCAGCACCCGAGGGTTACCACTGAGGCCAACATCAACAACTTTCGTCGCCAGCTCCAGGAGCTGGGCTTTGCTTACGATTGGGACCGAGAGGTCAATACGACTGATCCAAAATATATCCGTTGGACCCAGTGGATTTTCCTTCAGCTCTATAACTCTTACTTCTGTGACGAGGATCAGAAAGCTAAGCCGGTCTCTGATTTGGAAGAGAAAGGATGGACGCAGGAACAAATTGATGAAGTGCGTCTCGCCTTCATTCACGAGGCGCCTGTGAACTGGTCTCCGAGCATGGGGACCGTTCTTGCGAACGAGGAAGTTCAGGAATGGAAAGATAAAGGTGAAACCGTCGAGCGCCGTCCGCTTCGCCAGTGGATGCTGCGCATCACTAAATATGCCCAGCGCCTCATTGATGAGCTTGAGCCACTTGAATGGCCTGAATCGATTAAAGCGCTTCAACGAAACTGGATTGGTCGAAGCGAAGGGGCCGAAGTCACCTTTGATGTCGAAGGGAATGATATCACTGTTTTCACTACGCGTCCTGATACCTTATTTGGAGCAACCTACATGGTTCTTGCTCCTGAGCACTCGCTTGTTTCGGCAATCACAACCGCGCCTCAGAAAGAAGCGGTTGAAGCATATGTTTCTGCGTGTGCCAGTAAGTCGGACATGGAGCGTGGTCTTGATAAGGAAAAAACCGGAGCCGACACCGGAGCTTTTGCGATCAATCCAGTGAATGGCGAAAAAATCCCTGTCTGGATTGCCGACTACGTCATGATGGGCTACGGCAGTGGAGCCATCATGGCTGTGCCAGCGCATGACACCCGCGATTTCGAATTCGCTCAAAAATTCGGTCTTCCGATTCTTCAGGTGGTTCAGCCACACGGTGATCAGGATTGGCAGGGCTGCACTAATCCTGGAACGGCCATTAATTCCGGTTTCCTTGATGGCCTTAAAACTAAAGACGCTAAAAAGAAGATTATTTACTGGCTCGTTGAGAACAGGAAAGGCGAGAAGAAGATCCAATTCAAGCTTCGCGACTGGCTCTTCTCCCGTCAGCGTTACTGGGGTGAACCTTTCCCGCTCCTTTGGGACAAAGAAACTGGCCAGCATTCAGGCGTTTGCGAATCCGAGCTGCCTCTTCTGCAACCCGAGATGGAGGACTTCAAGCCCACCGGTGATCCTCGTGGTCCCTTAATCAATTGTACCGACTGGATTAATTACAGCGATAAGCTCCAGCGCGAGACGAATACCATGCCCCAATGGGCTGGCTCCTGCTGGTACTACCTTCGCTACTGCGATCCTAAAAATACGGACCACTTCATCTCCCCCGAGAACGAAGATTACTGGGGTAATGAAGACGGATTCGTTGACTTCTATGTTGGTGGCAAAGAACATGCTGTTCTTCATCTTCTCTACTCTCGCTTCTGGCATAAGGTTCTCAACGATCTTGGGCACTTGAAGTCTAAGGAGCCCTTTAAAAAATACTTCGCTCCTGGTCTCATTATGGGCGAGGACGGACAAAAGATGTCCAAGTCCCTTGGCAACGTGGTTAATCCAGATGATGTTGTCGAGAAATATGGCGCTGACTCCCTCCGCCTCTACGAAATGTTCATGGGTCCTCTCGACCAGGACAAACCTTGGGCCATGAAAGGTGTCGAAGGCGTCCACCGCTTCCTTGCCAAAGTCTGGCGGGTCGCTTGTTCCGAGGACTCCGAAGGGAGATGGGAGCTCAGCGGAAAAATCGTTGAGGGTCGAAATGATGACCTTGCTAAGATCACACACCAAACTATTAAGCGCGTCGAAGGAGCGATTAATTCGCTCCGTTTCAACACTGCCATCAGCGGCATGATGGAGTGCGCCAACGCCTACACCGCAGCCAAGGAAGTCCCCAAGGATCTTTTCCTCACCTTCCTCAAGCTCCTTAGCCCCTTCGCTCCACATCTCGCCGAAGAGATCAATTCCATGCTCGAAGAAAGCGAACTCCTCAGCGAACAAACTTGGCCCGTCCTTGATGAGTCGCTTCTCGTCGAATCCGAAATCCAGCTTATCGTCCAAGTTAACGGTAAGCTCCGTGCGCGGATTCAAGTCCCGGCTGACGTCTCAAAAGAAGACGCTGAAAAAGCGGCTCTCGCTGACGGAAATATCAGGGCTCACATCGATGGGAAAACCGTTCGCAAGGTCATCGTAGTCCCTGGAAAACTCGTCAACATTGTTGCAAATTAAACCGAATTGGGATTTTCGTGTTTTATCGTGATGCCGGATTATCGAACGTAAACGACTTCAAAACTCGAGTTGTTTCAGAACCGCCTTTTTAGCTCATATTTTCCTAAGAAGGTTAAAATCAGTCTCCCGATTTTAAGACTTTGATAAAGGCATCTTGGGGGATGTTAACCTTTCCAAATGCTTTCATTTTGGCCTTACCTTTTTTCTGCTTCTCTAGGAGTTTACGCTTTCGAGAGATGTCGCCACCGTAGCACTTGGCAGTCACGTTTTTGCGCATCGCTGAGATAGTTTCTCTCGCGATGATGTTTCCTCCGATGGCGGCTTGGATGGCGACGACAAACATCTGTGTAGGAATAACCTCCTTGAGCTTGGCGGCGAGTTCCCGGCCCCGATAAACAGCTTTGTCGCGGTGCACGATGGTGCTGAAGGCCTCGACGGGGTCGCCGGCGATCAGCATGTCCATTTTCACCATGTTGGCGGCGCGGTAGCCGGCGTGCTCGTAGTCCATGGAGCCGTAGCCTTTCGTCATGGATTTGAGGCGGTCGTTAAAGTCGACGAGAATGTCTGCGAGTGGAACGGTGGCGGTGAGTAGGACCCGAAATTCATCGATGGTCTCAGTGTTTTCTAATTCTCCACGCTTCTCCATGATGAGTTTCATCGCATCGCCAATATATTCGCCGGGAAGCATGATGAAGATGCGGACCATAGGTTCCCGAATTTCTTCGATAGTTTGTGAATCTGGTAGGTAGGAGGGATTGTCAACAATGAGTTCTTCGCCGTCGGTTTTGGTAACCTCGTAAATCACGCTGGGGTAGGTAGAGATGACGTCCATGTCGAATTCGCGGCGAAGACGTTCCTGGATGATCTCCATGTGAAGGAGCCCGAGGAATCCGCAGCGAAAGCCAAAGCCCAGCGCGGTTGATGATTCAGTCTGGAAGGTGAAGGCAGCGTCGTTGATTTGGAGTTTACCCATAGCGACTTTAAGGGCCTCGTAGTCCGAGGTGTCGATGGGGTAGATTCCTGAAAATACCATGGGACGGATTTCCTTGAATCCAGCGAGTGGTTCGGGGCAGGGCTTTTCCTTGTGAGTGATGGTGTCTCCGATTTTTACTTCAGCAGACGATTTCATGTTGGCGATGATATAGCCGACGTCTCCTGTCTGGAGCTTTTCGGTCTTCGTCATCTTTGGCGTGAAGTGACCGACTTCCTTGATCTCGTAGTTGGTGGGAGTATGAAAGAGCTTAATTTTTTCACCTTTCTTCATCTCACCGGAGACAACGCGAACGTAGGAAATGACGCCTCGATAGGCATCATAAAGAGAGTCGAAGACAGAGGCCCGAAGAAGGCCGTCTGGGTTTTCTACGGGCGGTGGAACGAGCTCCACAACAGCCTCGAGGATGTCCTCGATCCCGATCCCTTGCTTCGCAGAAGCAGGGATGGCGTGGTCGCCAGGAATAGCGAGGATTTCCTCAAGCTGGGTGCGGCATCGATCGACATCGGCAGCAGGAAGGTCGATCTTGTTGAGTACGGGCACAATGGCGAGATCTTGTTCCATGGCGAGGTTCACGTTGGCCATGGTTTGGGCTTCGACGCCCTGCGCGGCATCAATGATGAGGATGGCGCCCTCGCAGGCGGCCAGTGAGCGGGAGACCTCGTAGGAGAAATCAACGTGGCCAGGAGTGTCGAGGAGATTGAGCTTGTAGGTTTTACCGTCCCTTGAATTGAAGGCGAGTGTGACCGGGTGGGATTTGATGGTGATCCCCTTTTCTCGCTCAAGGTCCATCGAGTCGAGGTGCTGCTCCTGTGCTTCTCTTTGGGAGATTGTTTGGGTGTGCTCTAGCAGGCGGTCGGACAGAGTCGTTTTGCCATGATCGATGTGGGCGATGATGGAGAAGTTACGGGTGAGTTCGACGGACACGGGAAGATTGTGGAGGGTGAAGAGCGAATAGTGAAGGACGATTGCTACGCCAGACGAGGGCGGGGATAGGGGGTTTCAAGAAAAATGGAAGAATGGAGTGACGAATTGGTGGCCTGTTTAGTTCTCGATTTGCGCTTTTTCTCTCCTAACTAGCTTCTAACATAGCTTGATAAGGGATTGTTTTTTTAGTATCCACGCCAACTGAGAGATCCTATGAAAACCGTCATTCCTTTAAAGGTCGTTCGAGCAGCGCTTGCTTTCAGTTTGCCAGTAGTAGCTGATGATGCCGTTGATTTGCCAGATGCTCCAAACTTAGTCTTGTCCACCATAGGCGCTCATCCAAGTTTCCATCAGCGGAATGATGGCTTTGGGGAGAATTCAGATGTCTTGGATGCCACCTTCTTAATCGATGTAGATTTCATTGATAAGATCGAAGGGCAACGGGAGACGATCTTTGAGACTGGAGCAGCTACGATTGGAACTTCCTTTGTTTATGAAGGGCCGAGTACTCTTGTCGTTAGGAGTGTTGGTAATAATGGACGTGCGTTAGTGACGGCTAGCTATGCTCTGCCTCAGTTGGTGGTCGACGGAGGGGAAGTGGAGGTTGGCTTCACGGTAGATATCGATGATGGTAATGGCTTACAGGCGTTATCAATTATTGTCGATGGAGGGGTGGTTGAGACACAGTCTGGCACGACCGGTGGCGATTGGTCTGGCTCAGATGGGGCTCGTATCGGAGCTGCTGGAGGAGTGACTGGCAATGGCGCAAATGGAACACTCCCATCATCGGCTTTCACCTCGGGTACTTTGAATCTTGCGAATGGTCTGCGCTTTTATGCCAATACGCGTTGGGTGCCGGTTGGTAATGACAGTGATAATGATGGGTTGCCTGATTGGTGGGAACAAATTTATACGCCTGGTGATCTTGATGAATTGATAACTGGAGGTGATGCAGACGGCGATGGCCTGAGTGATAATGCAGAATTCGCGGCCGATACGAACCCGATTTTGAGCGATACTGATGATGACGGTTTGACGGATGGGATTGAGGCGAATCCTACCGAGATTGGATATTCAGGGACCAATCCTTTGGAGGCAGATAGTGATGGCGATGGCCGGAGCGATGGCGCTGAGGTCAATGATGTGCCGGTGAGTGATCCCTTGGACCGAGATTCGGACGATGATGGTGTTGTCGATGGGATTGAGGTTTTACAGGGCACTGATCCAAATGATGCGGCAAACCGCTTTGATTTGGGAGAGTTTTTAGTCGCGTATTATCCTTTAGACCGTCTTGGTGCCGGACTGGAGGCACCGGATGCTTTCGGGTTTCATCATTTGATTGGGACAAACCTCGATCAGACAAATGTCATAACGGGCCAAGATGGAAATGCGATCAGCTTTGATGCGGAAAAAAGGACGATGCTTGCTAGGACGAGTGGGGCAGATGACGGCTTGCCTGTCTCAAGACATCTTGAGCATTCAATCGTCATGTGGGTGAATGTGAAAGGAACTGGTCAGAATAATCTGAGTCTTTTTTCAGAAGGCTCGCTGACTGAAAATACGAGTCGATATAATCTTGGGACACATAATACTGGAGCAAATGATAGTCTCGATCTTTATCTACGAGGTGCCGATGGCTCGAGCCCGAATCACCAATATTCTACAGGAACTCCATTAGACGGAACGTGGCATCACCTTGCGTGGGTTGTAGCGGGTGGTCAGGCAACCCTCTATGTCGATGGGATTGTGGATGCGTCTGGCTTTACTTGGGTGGACCTCTATTCATCGACAGTCAATGCCACCTCACTTGGCGGAATTCAGCGGTCATTAAAGTCTGAGTGGATGACCGGTAAGATTGATGAAGTGTCGCTTTGGAACCTTGCGCTGACAGCGGAAGACGTGGCTGCTCTCGCTTTCTCGGACAATGCGCTCGCAGTGATTGATGATTTGGATCGTGACGGTTTGCCTGATGCATGGGAAAGGAAGTTTGGGTTGGATCCAAGCAATGCGGGTGACGCTGCGCTTGATGATGATAACGACGATTTAAGTAATTTGCAGGAGTTTGTGGCGGGAACTAATCCAACCTTTCAAGATACCGATGGTGATGGATTAAATGACGGGGTCGAAACCGATGATGGAATTTGGGTTTCGGCTACAGCGACTGGAACGAGTCCTCGAAGTGTGGATACGGATCGTGATGGTCTAGATGATGCCGTAGAGGTTCCGAATCTGGCTTTTGATCCAGATAACCCATTTGGTCAGCCCGGAAGTGATCCTTCTTTATTCGACACCGACGGTGACGGGATTTCAGATGGCGCGGAGGTGTTTGCGAATAGTAATCCTAAGGATGCGGGATCTTCTCCGGTTGCCGAAGCTCTTGGAATTTGGCTGGCGGATGACGAAGCTTTGGGAACAGAGTTTGGAGGAGACGGCTGGGCAATGGGTTCCGAGGAAGCTCCGGCAGGGGCAATTCTTGATCCAATCAATGATCCTGAAGTAGTTGAAATCTCGGCGGCTGGGGCGGCGCAGACTGGCTTGACCCAAGCCGTTGATTTTACGGCCAATGCCCAGTTTGGAGTGGCAGCGGAGCCAAATTCTCTGTCTGAATTATTTGGGACCACGACGACAAGGGGAGACGCAACTATTGAAATAATTTTTAGTCCAGACTCAGATTTTGGAGGTCACCAGTATCTTTGGGAATCGGGAGGCACTATTGATGGGCATGGAATTGTCCTTATCGACACCATACTCTATCTCAGTGTGAGCGATGCCCAAAGTGCTCCTTATGGAAGTGCTGTTGTAGGGGTCGATTTGGCTCCGCTTTACGGCCCATCAGGTTTTAGCCCGGATGATTATCTTGTCCTTCGTGCGGTTTTCGAATCCGGCAAACAGGTGACTCTTGGAGTGACTCATTTGGGGACCGGCCTCGCGGCTATTGCTTCGGATGAATGGAGTGGGAATAGTTGGGATGGAGGTGACATCATGGGGCTGGGGCGTTGGTCTGCCGGTCGTGGTGGTGATCGGAATCAGCAACTTTCTTCGCTGCCGGGAGCGGCGACGGCGTGGCCTGGCTTTGAGGGTCAGATCGCAAAATTTAGTCTTTTTGCGGTGCCACTTACCGCGATAACTACGCAGGTTACGACGAGTGCATTAGAAATTACTAGCATCGTTTACGATCAGGAATCGGATCGAATCACACTCACTTGGAATTCCAGATCAGGAAAAGTCTATGGGGTTTATGCATCGCCTGACGGACAAGATTGGGCCACTGAAATTGATGATAGTGTGGCGTCAGATGGGGATACTGCCACCTTTACCTTTGGCAATCCTACACCGGGTCTTGATCGCCAATTCTTTCGGGTTGTGGAGTTTTAAGGGGACTCGAAGCACGAGGCTGAGCGCGGGAGCAATCTCCCGCGCAGCAGATTAATAATCCATGGGAATGGGATCGGTTGGAAGGACTTCCTTGCCTTCCCAAATCACTTTCTTGGTCTTGGCATCGTAGGTTAAGATGCGCGAACGACTCCCAGGGGCGGGCTTACGGCTGACTTTAGGAATCCACTTTTTATGCTCGGCAATGACTTTTTTGTAGCCGGGTTTCCCGATCAGATTGACCCATTCGTTTGGATCTTTTTCCATATCATATAGTTCCTCGCTGCCGTCTGCGTATCGGATGTAGCGCCAGTTCTCCGAGCGGACACCATGGTTGTCGTGGTTATGTGTTGTGATGGCAGGACGTTCGCGTTTGGCTTTGGCGTCTTTGAGTTGGGGCATCAGGCTGAGCCCCTCGAGATGGTCAGGCCTTTTGGCCCCAATGAGTTCGGAAAGCGTGGGATAAATATCGAGTAGCTCGGCAGGCTGGCCGGAAATTCCTTTGGCAATTCCGGGTCCAGTGAAGATGAGTGGAACGCGGGTTCCATCATCCCAAAGGGTGTTCTTTCCGGTGATTCCTTTTTCGCCGATGTGCCAGCCGTGGTCGGACCAGAGAACGACAATGGTGTTATCGGCGAAGCCATTACGCTCTAGTGCTTCCATGAGCTTTCCGATTTGAGCATCCACAAAAGTGGTGCAGGCGAGGTAACTTCGAGTGAGGTTCATCCATTCGTTATGTTCTTCGAGCCAACGGAGACGGGGCTCCGGAAGCGACCAATGCATATACCAAGAGAAGCGCGGGGTGTCTTTGCGGTCGTCACGTTTGATTTGAGCCAGCTGAGTTTTGTCCTCGGGGTGCATGTTAAACCACTTTTCGGTTGCGAAGCAGGGAACGTGTGGAAGGAAAAATCCAGCCGAAAGAAAAAATGGACCTTTGGGTTTTGAATCCAAAGTTTTGACGGCCCATTCGGCGATCTTAAAGTCGCCTTTATCTTTGTCTTGGTGTGGGAAAAGGCCCCAGTCGACGAGCTTCATTTTGCTCGGAGTATCAATAAGCTTTTTCTTAGGAAAAGGCGCTCCAGTGGCGCCGGGGCCAAGATGATCGAACTCGGAATCACTCTTTTTTCTGCCATAATTACCGTGATAAATTTTTCCGGTAGAATAGGTGGTATAGCCGTTTTCTTTAAAATGTTGTGGAAGAGCGGTAAGGTCTTTATAGGGATCCAATTTCCGGAACCAAGGAGCGAGTCCATAGATGCCGGTGGTATCTGGGCGAAGGCCCATCATGAGGCTGGCACGTGAGGAGTTACAAAGTGGGGACTGACAGTGGGCGTTCGTAAAAAGGGTGCCCTGAGAAGCCAATTTATCGATATTCGGGGTCTTTGCGTTTGGATGTCCGCCGAGGCAGCCAATCCAGTCGTTTTGATCATCGATCGCGATAAAAAGGATGTTGGGCTTCTCCGCAGCGAAGGAGGTGAGAGAGACAAAGAGTGTCACAAAAGCAATGCGCATGCCTTACTCTAAGTAGACTTCAGCGGTGAAGTCGATCCGGGAACTCATTTCAGCTTCGCGAATGCGATGGTTCTGGATTACTCCGGGACGCTTTTTTTCCCATTCGTCGACCTGCTTGAGCCAATCGTCAAGGGATTCAGTTGGGCCGCTGAGAGTGAGAATGACGTCGATAAACTGTTGATCTTCGGAGGGATCGATGTGTGCGTGACGAACGTCGATTTCTTTCGGGACATCGGGAAGTTGACAAGCCGTGGTGATCTGAGCGGCGACTGCGCGGAGGCCCTCCTGTTGTTGGTAGCGGTGGAAGAGGAGCATGGCGACCACAGTGGCAAGGATCACCGTAAGGTAGGTCAGGACTTGGCGGAAGCGGCGAATGGACATTTTGGAGAACGACTTGCCGAAAGGTAGAGGTCACATTACATCTCTTCAATGATCTATCTCGATAACCACGCGACGACGGCAGTGCATCCTGAAGTGGTGGAGGCGATGACGCCCTTTTTAACGGAGCATTTCCATAATCCCTCAAGTGGGTATCGGGCCAGCCGGATCGTGAAGAATGCGATCACAGAAGCTCGTGGGCAGGTTGCGGAATTGATTGGGGCCAAAGAAGAGGAAGTGATTTTCACGGGTTGCGGAACGGAGTCAAACAATATGGTCTTAAAGTCATTGGCGCGGATTTATGGTCGTAAGACCTCACGGGTGATTACAGGTGAGATTGAGCACAGTGCCGTTCTGCGACCGTGTCAGGCGATGGAGGACGTGGGGTTTGAGGTTCATCGTTGCGGGGTAGATGATGAAGGAAGGTTGGGCCTTGATGAGTTTCGTGAAGCCTGTGAGGGAGCCGAGACTGGTTTCTCCAGCATTATGTGGGCGAACAATGAGACGGGCGTTATTCAGCCGGTGGGCGAGGCGTGCGAGATCGCGAAGGAGAACGGAATTGCCTTCCACACGGATGCGATTCAGGCCGTGGGAAAGACAGCTGTCGATGTGCGTGAGGTCCCGGTGGATTTTCTGAGTATCAGTGGGCACAAATTTCATGCGCCGAAGGGTATCGGTGCGCTTTACCTCCGCGAGGGCATTCGTTTTGAACCTTTGATCCGTGGAGGTGGTCAGGAGTTCGGGTATCGCAGTGGAACAGAGAATGTGGCTTACATCGTAGGTCTAGGAAAAGCGGCAGCCTTAATGAAAGCAGCCTTGGAGAAAGACCAGCATGGTGAGATAGCGGCGAATCGTGATCATCTCGAAAAGCGTCTCTCTGAGGAAATTGAGGGCGTGACTTTGAATGGTTCTCGTGAGCATCGAGTGCCGACCTGTGCCCATGTTTCTTTTGAAGAATGCGAGGGTGCAGGTTTACTCATCTTACTGGACGAAGCGGGAGTGCAGGTTTCGACCGGTAGTGCCTGCATGACCGGGAAGCAGCAGCCCAGTCATGTGCAGAAAGCGATGGGAATTTTAGATGAACAGGCGAAGAGTAGCTTGCGAATTTCCTTCTCAATTTTTACGACGCGAGAAGATACTGATGAGGCGGTGGAGCGAATTAAAATGGCGGTAAAGAAACTGCGGCAAGTGCAGGGTGGCAGTGGGGTGGGGCCTGTCGTCGTTTATTCCTAAATCCTTGTCGGGAGAAACCGAGCCGTTTTTCGCACTGCTTTGGTTTGCAAAAGTGGACTGGTTTGTTCTGCAGATCGCTAACAACGCTCATAGTCGTAATCGGTCTGTCAATGGATCTCACTTGAAATAGGATCCGTTTCAAATCATTCTTTCTGCAAGATGATGATCAAAATTATTCCCCGCTCTGTTACTTTCGCTGGTCTGTTGTGTTCTTCCGTGGCTTTAGCCGATAAAGAGCAAGCAATCTCACTTTTTAACGGCAAGGACCTAAAGGGCTGGCACACTGATGTTCCTGCCGCTGATAATAATCCCGATGTAAAGCCCAGCTTTATCGTGCGGGACGGCTTGTTGGTGAGTCTTGGCAAGCCAGGGGGGCATTTAATCACCGATAAGAAGCATGCGAATTTTCGTATTGAGCTCGAGTATCGCTTTGTGAATAAACCTGGGAATTGTGGCGTTCTCGTTCATGCTTCGACCCCGCGTGCCCTTTATAAAATGTTTCCGGCCTCCATCGAAGTCCAGATGAACAGCGGACACGCTGGCGATTTTTGGTGTATTGCCGAGAATATCGAGGTGCCGAATATGGAGAAGCGTCGGCCGAAGGGAAAGAATCAGAAATGGGGTGGTCAGCAAGGCGATGCGCGCCGTATCCTCAACTTGACGGATAATTCAGAGAAACCGGTGGGCGAATGGAATAAGATGATTATCGAGTGCCCCGGCGACGAGATTAAAGTTTGGGTCAATGGTGATATGGTGAACCACGGCAAGAATTGTACGGTTCAAAAAGGACAGATTGCGTTGCAGGCCGAAGGAGTGGAAGTTGAATTTAAAGGGTTAACTCTCACCAAGCTCAAGAAGCAGGATTCTTAGTCGCTCGCTTCTTGCTTCTGGAATGTAGCTATCCAAACTTCAAGGCGTGCCTAGCGAACCTATCATCACGACCGGCGAGGTCTTACTTGTCTACAGCGACCGCGCCTATCAGGTCAGCTTGCCGAATGGTAAGAAGGTGATTGCGCATCCGGCTAAGGCGCTCGAATCGCAAAAAGATAAAATTGTCCCGGGCGCGAAGGTCACGCTGGAAATGACTCCTTTTGATTTCGAAAAAGCCCGCATCGCTGCAATTGCTCCTCCTTCCTGAAAACCATGCCTCGTAATTTCATCATCGGGACCGCCGGTCATATTGATCATGGGAAATCTACTCTCGTGCAGACTTTGACGGGCACTAACCCGGACCGCCTTCCCGAGGAGAAGGAACGCGGAGTAACGATCGAACTTGGCTTTGCCCATTTTTCGTTGCCCATTCCTAATACGCAAAGCGATGCCTTTGAGATTGGAGTGGTTGACGTTCCCGGACATGCCGACTTCGTGAACAATATGGTCGCTGGGGTTGGGTCGATCGATCTCGCCATTTTTATCGTAGCGGCGGATGACTCGTGGATGCCGCAGTCTGAGGAGCATTTGCAAATTCTCACTTACCTCGGGATCAAAAATTTCATTGTCGCTTTGACGAAGGCTGACTTGGTCGATGATCTTGAGTTCGTTACCGAGATTCTTGCGGATGATTTGCAGGGCACTGCTCTTGAAGGTGCGCCTATCATTCCTGTTTCCGCCCCGACCGGACTTGGGATTGACGAGCTGAAAGAGGCTATTGCAAACACTCTTTCGGATGCTGCTGACCCCCGTGACTTTGAACAACCGCGTCTCGCGGTTGATCGGGCCTTCTCGCCCAAAGGGGTGGGGACTGTCGTGACGGGGACTTTGACCGGCGGAAAACTCGCGGTGGGAACTCAGCTCACTGCCTATCCCTCGGGTCTCAAGACTCACGTTCGTTCGATTCAGAATCACAGTGCTTCACTTGATGAAGCAGTGCCTGGGATGCGCACCGCCCTCAACCTTCCCGATCTTCCGCTTTCTGCAAAAGGAAAGAAAGGAGTCTCGCGCGGCCACCTTCTTGTCGGGGGAAATCCGGGCGAGGCAACGCTTGAGATTGATGTTGAAATCACTCGCGCTCGTCGTCCAATCCCTGGGCAGACGGGAACCCAGCGCCCTTTAAAATCAAACCACCGAATCTTCGTGCATCATGGTTCAGGTCGCACGCAAGCGCGGGTTCTTTTTCCCGAAGATATCGTGCTCAATCCAGGAGATACGTCGATCGCACAGCTTCGTTTTGATCATCCTATTCATACCTTAGCCGGCGAGCGGCTTGTGATTCGTGAGCTTTCCGGCGAAGCCACTTTAGCGGGTGCCATCGTGTTGGATCCCCATCCGACTCGCCGTCAGTTTCGCTCAGTGCAGCGTCAGTCATTCCTTCACGCCCGAGCGGAAGCACCCAACGACCTTCAGGGGCTCTTGCGCACTCATCTGGAGCGGGATCACTTTGTTCCGACTCACGTTCTGAACCAGTCGCTTCCATTTTCGGATGCCGAAGTTAAGGCTGCGCTGAAAAAGCTGACAAAAGCCAACGAGATTGTGGCTCGGGGGGAAAAACATTTCGCTTACGCGTCCTATTGGAAAGAGCTCGTTAAAAAATCATCTAAAGTGGTTCAGGATTATCATCTCAGTCATTCTGATCATGTGGGAATGTCGACTGATCTTCTTAAAAAAAATCTTGGCACGGCAACGGCAGTTAAGGGGCTATTTGATGCCCTTCTGAGTCAGTTGGCCGAAAAAAACTTCAAGGTTTCTGACAATATTATTTGCCATAATTCTCATTCACTTGAGCTTCCTCCTGAGCTCGAAGCTCCCGCTGCAGAGATCCTCAAAATACTCGAGGAATCGGGCTTAGTTCCTCCATTGCCAGCGGAGTTACAAGCGACGCCAAATCATCAGGCGGCTTATAAATTTCTTGCACGGACTCGCCAAATTATTCCCCTCGATCCCAAAGTGACTTTGGGGGGTGAAATCTTCCAAGTGACCCTTGAAAGGGTAAGAGATTTTATAGAAAAAAATGGGCAAGCGACGGCTTCCGAATTGCGCCAGCATCTGAATACCTCTCGGAAGGTGATCATGCCTTTGCTTGAGCGCTTGGATCGCGATAAAATCACCCGACGTGATGGTGATTTTAGAACTTTAATTTAGCCTTTTGAGCCGTCGTTTGGCATTCCGATTCCAGTGCCCGGCAAAGGTAAGTTTTGATTACCGTCTTGCCTAGTTTTTGGATGGCGACTTTAAGAGTTGGTCCAGCCAGTCCATTGATTGAGCCTGCCAAGCATCCCACATGGGGCCTTTGTAACCATTGAGTCCGTGGCCTCCCCGAGGGAGGGGGAGGTATTTCGAAACGACTTTTTTTTCGGCGAGGGCTTTGTAAAACTTTTCGCTGTTGCTAGCGGGAACGACGTAATCATCGATGGCGTGAGCGAGGTAGGTGGGAGGAGTTCTTTCGGTGATATGGAGTTCGTTGGAATAGAGCTTGATAAGCTCGTCGCCAGGCTCGGCACCGAGGAGATTTCGGCGAGATCCTTTGTGAGTACCTTCGCGCATGGTGATGACGGGATAGACGAGAATGGCGAAATCTGGACGGCTACTTTGCCGTTGGATTGGGTCTGTGGCTTTGCTTTCACCAAGATCGTATTTGGTGATGGCCATGGAGGCAAGATGGCCGCCAGCAGAGAACCCGATGATGCCAATTCGATCTGCCTTTAGGTTCCAGTCTGCTGCTCGCATGCGGGTCATCCGGAGCGCACGTTTGACATCGAGAAGCGGGCGGAGAGGGTTTCCTCTTGGTAGACGATAATTGAGCACTACTCCAGTGATGCCGTGGGTGTTGAGCCACTTAGCGATGGGAGCACCTTCGCCTTTAACAACCTGTCCGTAACCTCCGCCGGGCGTAATGACGAATGCGGTGCCATTGGGCCTCTCAGGGTGAAAGATTGTGAGAGTGGCATTGGCCTGCTCGAAGTGATCATTGCCAAGTGGAGCTTTTCCCTCAGGCCATAGTTTGATCGTTTTGTGAGATTGTTGGGCGAAGAGATTCGCGGTCAAGATGAAGAGGATGGCGAATGTATTACGGGAAAATTGGATCATTGAGAGAAGGGTGGCGGAGAGGATGAATGGTCGCAAGTTCAGTTTTATTTTGCACACGGGTGTGTTCGAAAAATCGGGAACGAAAAAGGGTATCTTTTTTAGAAAAAGTGGGAAGAAGTGGCGCTATCATTTCCCGGTGGGATTTCGAGGTAGCCAGTGCCTTCGAGAGGGGTCACGAAATCGCCCGAGTTTTGTGGAGAAAGGGATACTGCCTTTCCTTCAGGATTGATTTTTGCTGGGAGGAATTGAGTGAGGAATGGGTGCTGAGAAATAGGCTCTGCGAGTGGCAACGTGATTCCTGCTTCGTCGGGGGCACCGGTCATACGACGGAGGAGAGGGACAACATAGCGGCGGAAGGTGGTGAGGGTAGAGTTGGGATTGCCAGGAAGAGCTACGATGCCTTTCCAGAAGGCGAGTGGCTTACCTGGGCGCTGTGCAACTCCGTGGAAGAGAGGGTCACCACGAAGCGATTCGAGGGCCGGTCGGACGAAGTCTTTTCGGCCTTTTGAAATACCACCGGAGAGAATGACGAGGTCGCATGATTTGAGCGCTTGGGCAATTCCGGTGGTGGTCGCTTCAAGGTTATCGGGCAAGTGGTCCCAGCTGGCATCAATAGGCCCCCAATTTTGGATGGCACTCAAAAGAGTGATGCCGTTGGATTGTCGAAGTTGGTGGGGAAGAGGAGTTTCATGAACCGGGATTAGCTCGTCTCCAGTAGTTAGGATCTTGATGCGAGGTAAGCGGGTCACTTTGACTTGAAGAGCTCCGATGGAAGCCATCATGCCAAGGTGGCCGGGATTGATTCGGGTCCCAGATTTGATCATGAGGTCGCCGGCTGAAGCATCGGATCCTTGACGGTGAATGAATTTTCCAGGAACCGCATCACCGTTGATGGTGGCGTGAGTTTCGGTAAGTGAGACTTCTTCGTAGGGAATCACAGTATCGCAGTCGGGCGGAATGACAGAGCCGGTCATGATTTGCCAGCAGTGTTTTTCCTTAAGCGGTGGCGGAGTGGGGTTGCCTGCGGCATGAATGCCTTGCAAGGTGAGGAGAGAACCCTCGAGGTCGCAAAATCGAAACGCGACGCCATCCATCGTGACTCGGTCGAAAGGTGGGAAGGGCCGATCTGCGAAAAGATTTTCTCGCAGAACACGGCCGAGAGAGTTTTCTAAGGCAACGGTTTCGGTCTCGAGGAGATCGATGTTGGAAAGCATTAGGGATTCGGCCTCAAAGGGCGTGATCAAGCTCATGGAGTGAGTTTGGTTCAATCGCGGGAGCTTCTCAACTGTCACTCGCTAAAAAATGAGTTAAGGTTTCGGCGTGCGACTTGCTTTCTTGTTTTTCCTCCTTCCCCTTCTCCAGGCCAAGACGATTCGGGTGGCGACTTACAATGTGGCATTATCGCAGAGCAGCGAGGGTCGTTTGGCGGCGCTGCTGCGGACCGGAACTAATGCGTCGGCGAAGCGGGTTGCGGAGGTGGTTCAGATTGTGAAGCCGGATGTCCTTTTGCTCAATGAGTTCGACTATGATGCGAATGGCACGGGAGCGACCCGGATGAATGATCGTTTTCTCAACGTCAGCCAGAATGGCCGCGCCGCCCAAAATTTTCCTTACCGCTACGTGGCGATTTCAAATACTGGAATCCATTCGGGATTTGATTTGGATAATAACGGGGTTGTTGATCGTACGGCAGGTGATCAAAATTATGGGGGTGATGCCTTCGGCTTTGGGGAGTTTCCGGGGAAGTTTGCGATGGCGGTTTTTTCCAAGTATCCAATCGATGTAGAAGCGATTCGGACTTTTGAAGAGATTCTTTGGAAGGATATGCCGGGGAATTTGATCCCGCCGGGTTTTTACACAGCGGACGAGCAGGAGGTCATCCGGATCTCCTCGAAGAGCCATTGGGATGTCCCGATCGAGATTTTAGGCACTTGTTTTCATTTCTTGGTGAGTCATCCGACCCCGCCGGTTTTTGATGGAGCCGAAGATCGTAATGGTCGACGGAATCACGATGAAATCCGGCTTTGGTCGGACTATTTAACACCCGGTTCTGCTGGTTATCTGAGCGGAGGTCTTGGGGAGGGAGAGAGGTTTGTGATTGCGGGTGATCAAAATGCTGATCCAACGAAGGGGGATAGTGTAAATGCGGCGATCAATCAGCTTTTGGATCATCCCCGCGTTAGCGGTGAATTTGTACCATCCCGAACGGGTGCAACCACGGCGTCCAATCGATTTGATACCGCAACCTTTCGGCTTCGGGCCGATTACGTTCTACCCTCGAATGAAGGATTCCAAATCGAAGATGGAGCGGTTTATTGGCCCACCGGATCACAGGAAGGGGCAAGCCTTGTCACGGTGTCGGATCATCGACTTGTTTATCTGGATTTAAAATTGGTTCCTTTGATTGATGAAGTGGTTCAGGACCTTTCGGTCGAAAACTTTGATCAAAAATTGGCCTTTCACTGGAAAGCGAAAAGCGAGGTTTCATATCGGTTAGAGAAAGCGACAAATCTGGATGCGGATACGTGGATCCGGCTCGATCAAGTTGACATTGGATTCAACGGAAATAGAGCGACTGCTATTCTTGCCGAGCCCTCAGGCCGGTCGTTTTTTAGAATTGTGGCTTATTACGAATAGGGAACACGAGTGATCGAGTTAGGAAATTATTATGGAAGAAACTTTTCTTCGAAGGGGTCAAATCGTTAGGCTCACCAGGATGCGGCTGTTTCTACCCCTTGGTCTTTTGGCGACTACGATTTTTGTCGCTTGTTCGACGAGTATTCGATGGGATGGACAGGATCCGGTAAAATCAACTCTACCCCGGTCGTCTAATTCCAAGCTCGCGGAAGCGGGCTTAATTCGGATTTCTGAGGTAGATCAAAGCATTGCGATTGATCTGCGCTATACCCAGGAATCAGCGATCGTGAAGAAGCCGCTTTATGCGAAAAATATGCCAGCTTTGCTACGCCCCGAGACTGCGGTCAGGCTGCGTAGAGCGAATGACCTAGTGAAGCTCTATGGTTATCGGATTAAGGTTTGGGATGCTTATCGTCCTCCCAGCGCTCAATTGGTTTTGTGGGATTCATCTGGCCATGATGATCGTTTTGTTGCCAACCCTTTCAGCCAACCTTCGCAGCATTCTTGTGGGACGGCAGTTGATGTTACTTTAATCGAAAAATCTGGTAAGGCGGTTGAGATGCCCACTGGCTTTGATAGTTTTACGCCACAGGCGGCTGCGGCCTACCAACATCCAGATCCGATGGTGATGAAGCGAAAGAAAATCCTTCAACAGGCAATGAAAAAAGCGGGCTTTTTCCCTTTGCCTAATGAATGGTGGCACTTCAGCGATCGTAATTTCCGTAGCTATCCGAGTACAATCCCACTCTCTTCTATCAAATCGGCATTTTAGCCCTATGAAGGTTCTCATATTCTTTTTTAGTTGTGTTTGTTTGTCTGCCGAGGTCAAGCCTTTGATCTCTACTTACCTCGGTGATAACCAGCGTAACTTTTATGGAAATCGAGCTCCGTCAAAATTAAGCATCAAGTGGAAGACATACTTGGGGTCAGGTAAAACCACGTTTGGGGCTGGGGCCATTCAGAGCTGGAAGGGCGTGGGTTGGACCGGCCAACCTTTGGTCATTGAGGAGAGTGAAGAGCTCTATCTCATTCAGGGAACATTGAGCCATCACCTCAAAAAGATTAGGGCTCGTGACGGGAAGGTCATTTGGTCAACCAGTGTTGGTGATGCGATTAAGGGGACTCCTACTTTTGTCGATGTGGGTGGTCCTGCGGCGACACGCCACACTCTAATCGTGGGAAGCCGCAGTGGGTTTGGACAACATTGGCGCAATGGAACCGCCTACAGTCTCCACGGGATTTCCTATACAACAGGGAAAAGATTATGGGCCTACAACTCGCGGGCGACGGCATCAATTAGTCGGGACTGTGATGCCTCCGCCGTGATTCTGGGAAGGAAGGCTGCCATTCCTCTAGAGAACGGATATTTCACGGTGTTTTCTCCGGATGTCCGTAATGCGGAAGAAGGTGGGGTGTTGCCAAGCCCGGAGATTATTGAACAAACTCGGCTTTTTAAGAATTCGGATTTTGAGCTTTATCGGAGAGAATTATGTTGCGAATCATCTCCCACGATGGTTGGGAATACTGCCTATGTGGCGGCTGGGGTGGGACGGGTCTATGCTTGTGGGTTGGGCTTCTTTGGGGTTACTAGCCCCAAGCTTGAAATTGGCGGCGATCTCAACGGGACGATGCCGTTAACAAATGACAAGCACCTTTTACTTGGAATCGAGAAGCAGTTTATTTCAGGGCAGGGAGGGGTGGTGAAGTTCTCGACTAGCGGGAAAGTAAAGTGGTTTCACCCGCTTCCGGATCGTAAGTGGTATGCTTGGAATGGTGGTCTTGTAGGAAGTCCGTCGGTCAATCATCGATACAATTCAAAGGTTTCAAAAGATCTTGCCTGCTTTGTTGGCATTGATGGTGTGCTGACCTTAGTGAATCATAAGAAGTTACAGCCGGGGGTAAAAAACTGGGGGCCAAGACGACTTGAACAATACCCGGCGCCTTTGGTTTTGGATCGGGTGCAATTGCCACAGGGTTCGATTTCTACGCCCCTCTTCGTGGGTGATAAAATCGTGGTGGGCTATGATAGTGGCCTAGATCTTTATCAGGTGACTCCTGCCGGGAGGTTGGTCCGCTTAGATCGTTTGGAGGGACCAATGTTTGATGCGACCCCAGTCGTCTGGAATGAACGTGTTTACGCGGGATCTAAGGATGGATTTTTATATTGTCTCGGTCATTAGTTTGGCTGTTTTCATCAGCTTGATTGAGACTAGTGTGGTAATTTTATTCTGTGTGGCAGCAGAGTCTACCTTGTCTTGGATCGACTTAGAAAAGGTCGGGAGCTAACGATTTGGAGGATAAGTTCACGGCAAGAGTCGTTCTTTTTTGCGATTCCAGTCACGATTTGGTTTACGGTGACTTCGTCATAGTATTCGAGGCCGCGACCAGTGGCGTAGCTGATAAGTTTTCGTGTCATGTTGGCTGAAAATTTATCCTTACCGGCTAGGAGGAGCTGTTTGAGTTCCTTCGGTGTGGAGAAGGTGATGTCGCCTGGAAGGGTGGCGGAGCTATCAATCGGTTTACCATTGGCGTCTTTGGAGCGCCAGCGACCGATCGCGTCGAAGTTTTCAAGGCTAAACCCGAGGGGGTCAATGCGGGCATGACAACTGGCGCATTGCTTCGCTTTTCGATGGCGGTCGAGCTGTTGACGAAAGGTGAGCCCGTCAGCTTTGGTGTCGTCGGCAGGGAGTTCTCCAGCATCAGGTGGAGGGGGTGGAGGGGAGTCTCCGAGCATGGCGTCGAGGATCCAAACACCACGGTGGACTGGGCTGGTCCTGAGGGGTAGGGAAGTTGCAGTGAGGATGCTGCCCATACCGAGAACGCCACCCCGGTTCGGATCATGCACCTTAATCTTACGGAGTTCGTTTCCGGTTACGGGCTCTTTGAGCTGGTAGTGATTGGCAAGAGTGGAATTAGCGAAGGTGTAGTCACTATCGATGAGTTCGGTAAGAGGGCGGTTTTCGCGAATGAGATGGGTAAAGAATTCAATGCTCTCGTAATACATTGAGCGGCGGAGTTCGGGAGTGAAGCTTGGGAAGCGTTGAGGATCGGGATCGACTTGATCTATCATTTTATCAAACCCAAGCCAACGTCCGGCGAAGTGCCGGGAGAGTGCGGTAAACTTTTGGCTGGCGATCATACGGAGGGTTTGTTCACGGAGGATCTTTGGGTCGCGGAGTTTCCCCTGATCAGCGAGCTTAAAGAGTTCTCGGTCAGGCATTGAGGACCAAAGGAAGTAGGAAAGACGGGTGGCGATTTCGAAGTCGTTGAGCGGCCATTCGTCCTTGCCGGGTTCATCGTGTTCGGCTCGGAAGAGGAACCGCGGATTGATAAGAAGCGCAGTGAGAGGTGCCCGGAGAGATTGCTCAAAATCTTTATCTTCTTGTTGTGCTTTAGCGAAAGCATTGAGAAGCGGGGCAAGGTCTTCTTCGCTGAGTCGGCGGCGATAAGCTAAGGTGGCATGGTAGGTGAGAACCTGTTTGGCAGAGGATTTAGGGTCGTTCTCGGCATCGGGTAGTTTGAAAATGACATTCTTTTTTAATTCCGGATCAGCATAGACGGCATCGACCACCTTTTTGGCGGCCGAAAGATATTTTTCAAGGAGAGTGGGGGTGGAGAAAAGGGCGTCTGCCATATTGTCGAAACCTTCACCACCTGCGCCATCAGCGGGGAAATCTTTGGATGGGTTAAAATTGACCCCGAAGAGGTCACGGACCGTGTAGTGGTATTCGTTACGATTGAGGCGGCGCAGAGTGGTGCGCCCGGCTCGCTGGGGCACGTTCCCAGATCTCACACGCTCGACCACTTTGGAGAGGGCCCTGATCAGTATTTCACGCTCGGCATCAGTGGGCTGAATATCTTCGTCATCGGGCGGCATTTCCTCGTGTTCGACCTGGGCGATGATATTTTCGAGGAGTTGAAAGTTTTTGAAGGCGTCATCGATCGAGTCAAATTCGTGAAGGGTGATTCCGCCTTTTTGTTTGTCGGGTCCGTGGCAGGTAATACAGTGTTTCTTGAGGATCGGACGAACCTGATCGGCAAAGCTATCGGCCATAGCGGGAACGAAGAAACCGAGGAAAATTAGAATGGCAGTGAGAGAAAGCACTTTAGATGAGATACGGCAAATTTGACGCCAATGTATCAGCAGAGATGCCACTTGGCGGCGGGGAGAATTAAAGTAGTTTCAACGAACGATGATAGCGCGATTTTCTGTAAGTCTCTGGATTATTGTTTTTGGGGTAGCTTGGGCGAAGCAGCCTAATATTTTGATTCTTTATGCTGACGATTTGGGATTTGGAGATTTGGGCTGCTATAATAAAAAGAGCAGGATCTCAACTCCGAATCTGGATCGCCTGGGGAGCGAATCAGTGCGGTTTACGGATGGACATTCTTCTTCCGGAATTTGCACTCCATCGCGTTTTGCGATGCTGACAGGCCGTCATCATTGGCGTGATTTTCATGGAATTGTGAATGCTTTTGGAGATTCGGTTTTCAAGCCTGAGCGGCTGACCTTACCGGAGATGTTAAAGGAAAAAGGTTACAAGACAGCTGCGATCGGGAAGTGGCACTTGGGTTGGAATTGGGATGCGATTCGTAATAAGGAGGTAAGAGCGACCGCGGTGCAAGATGGTAGAAGAAAGAAGCAACAATTTGGGCCGGAGGCCTTTGATTGGACCAAGTCAATTCCGAATGGTCCGCTGGATCATGGATTTGATTATTACTTTGGGGACACCGTTATTAATTTCCCACCCTATTGTTGGATTGAAAATGATAGGGTAGTAAAGGCTCCCGACACCCTCATGCAGACGGGTAAGTGGAAGAAGATTAAGGAAGGGGGGTGGGAGTGTCGTCCGGGGCCCATGGTGACCGGTTGGGATCCTTATGAAAATATTCCTACAACGACAAAAAAGGGTGTGGAATATCTCAAGGAGGCTGCGGGAGCGGAAGAGCCGTTCTTTCTCTATTTTGCCTATCCTGCGCCGCATGCGCCCATTATTCCGAATGATGAATTTGACGGGAAATCAAAGGCAGGGCCCTATGGAGATTTTGTTTATGAGACCGACCACTCGATCGGGCAGCTTTTGCAGGCGCTGAAGGATTCTGGACAGGCCGAAAATACGATTGTCATATTTTCGGCAGACAACGGACCCGAGCACTACGCTTATGCGAGGGATGCCAAGTTTGATCATTGGTCGGCTCACCCATTCCGAGGCCTAAAGCGTGATGCTTACGAAGGAGGTCATCATGTTCCTTTTATGATCAAGTACCCCGGAGTGACTATGGCTGGGACGGTTAATGATGCGCTTGTTTCCCAAATCGATATTATGGCGACTCTGGCTTCGGTGGTGGGCTATGAACTGCCCAACGAAAATGCCGCTGAAGATTCGCACGATCTTTTACCACTTTTGAAGGGGGAGGTGAAATCGATTCGAACCAGCCATGTGCACAATACCTTCGATCATACTTGGGCGTTACGCGAGGGTGATTGGATTATGGTCACGGGGAAAAGTGGTCATCATTCACGAGTGACTAAAGACTGGTTGAAGAAGCACGGATACCCGAAGATTGAAAGCAAGCAACCAAGGCTCTTTAATCTCAGAGAGGACATTGGGCAGCGTAAGGACCTAGCTGCGCAATATCCCGAGAAGGTGAGAATAATGGAGGCTTCGTTGGCCCGAATCCGCGAGCAGGGCTATTCGGCGCCGAGGCTGAGAAAGTGATTTAAGTAACGAGGGACGCTTGGCTCTTTTGATTTAAAAAAAGGCAGATTTGATACCAGACCCGAGCGGCATGTTTGTAACTCAACGTATGTCTCTTCGCCCTTTGAATGAGATATTGTCACTCACCCCGAGGCTGGGCTGCCCCTTAAAATCTAAATCTCAAGGCGGCGCCTGGATATTTCATTCCCCAGTAAATCGCGCTTAGCGAAAGGTTATCGCTGATTTTGCGGCTTAAGGAGAGGTGAGTATCAGTGCCGCTGTATTGGAGCATAAGTGAGGCTTCCTTGTGACTAAAATTGATGCCGGTGAGTGGTCGTATTTCGTTTATGCGGTCAATCCAGGCGGCGCCCATATAGGGAGAGGGAGTGATATTAAGAAATTTAAGGCGGGGCATGGCTTTACTCACGGTGGCGAAGTAGGAGCGTGACTCCGTTTGAACTCCCTTGGAGGTGAAGTCATCAAAACTTGTCCCAAGGAGAATCGCCGGCCGCCATCCTCTTGGGTCCTCGCTCACGAGTCGATAGGTTGCGTTGAATTTCAACTGATCGATGAGCGGGCGATAGTCAAAGCCGACACCTAGATCCTGGGTTACCCAATAGCGCAGGCTCATAAACTGCTGTCCTGTATCTGATTTTTCAGGAATCCAGCGTGCGGTTAGCACAAATTTGTAATGATTTGCCACGCCACTCACGGTGCCGCCTTCGCCTGGTCACATCGGTCAGGCAGGCACTGCTGAGACCAATCCTCCATCGTCAGGATCGATAGCCGCTCTATCTTGGCAGGCTTGGGCCTCAGGCCCGACGGAGTTCAACCACCGACTGAGAAAAGGAATTCTGTTGCCAGTGGGCTGACTTGGTGGATTTGATGCGCTGCGCTGCTCATCAGGTGCGCCTTTTGCGAGAGGTATTAACGCGTCTTGTCCGTGGCCATTTGAGGCCATCAATAATAATAATGCGGCTCCAAAAAAGTGAGTGCTTGTTAATCCTCCCATTATCGAATTCGGATACTAGAGGGATTGGTAGATTAGACCAGCAAAATTAGGAGTATTCATCACGGGTCCATTGTTCCTGCGAGCAAGAACACTCGATCGCAAGTTTGGTAGAGTGATATCGCTTAGCCTTTGTTATCATAGTATTTCCAGTTTCCTTTGTAGCGACGGAAACGAGAGTGTTCGTGGAGTTGCTGGACTTCTCCATTCCAGTAGTAGTCGGCGATGAACTCAACTTTACCTCGATTTTCATCTTTTTGACCTTTTGAAACGGAGACGATGGTGAGGAATTTCCAGTCGGTATGGTGGATGGTGTCTTCGAGTTCGCGTTTAAGGTTGTTGTTGCGAGTGTCAGGATGGGTAGTTTCAAGGAGGTAATCGACGAGGCGAAAGAAGAAAGCGCTGTAGCGCGACCGCATGAGGGCTTCGGCTGTTCTGGGAAGAGCTTTGTTCTGATGAAAGGACAGGCAGCAATCCTGATAGCTCTTTTTGCTCTTGCAGGGACAGAGCGAAAGGTGACGTTCTTTTGGGATTTTTTCAAAGGCCTCGGACACAAGAGAGTGTTGTAAGCATGTTGTTTGATTGCAACCCGATCTTTTCATGGGAGCCTGATAGCCGGTCCCGTTGTGGGCTATTAATGCGGGTGTTCTTTAAGCAGATCTGCTGGGGCGAGGAATCCGTTTTGAGCCCTCGTGGCCTCGCGGACTTCGGCGACTTTGGCTGGCGTGACCGTGGGGGCTTTATTACTGAAAGTGTTCCTTACGTAGGTCAGGACAGCAGCGATTTCTTCGTTGCTGAGTTGCTGGAAGGCGGTCATGGGAACTTGGCCAGGGTATTTTTCGCCCTTCACCTCAATTGGGCCGAGGAGGCCGTGAAGAGTTAACTTGATAAGGCGGTCTTCTGATCCGTTGATCCATTTGGTTCCCGCCAGCGGCGGGAACATGGCGGCTGGGAGGCCTTTGCCATCGGATTGGTGGCAGGTAATGCAGTGGCCTTCGCGGCTGTAAACTTCATGGCCCTTTTTGAAAAGGGTGAGGGCTTCTCCTTGGAGTGGCGAGGTGGGTTGGGGGATTTTTTCGGCGATGTCACTTTTAATCTCTTGGCCTTTGAGATGTGCGGTGGCGGTTTCGAGGACGGGTGCGAGCCATTTGTCAGATGGATTTTTTGCGACTTCTTTAAGGATGGAAAGTCCTTGTTTTGGCGCGAGCCAAGAGGCAGCGATGGCGGTGTGAAGACGGACGCGGGTGGATTGGTCCGAAGCTGCCTGAGCGAGGATTTCGGATTGATTTGCGATTCGGTGGCCGTTGTAGCGAAGGGCATCGACAGCGGCGGCGCGGACCTTGGGGTTTTTGGATTTGAGAAGGCGGGTCAGGAGGGCTTCATCGAGTTGATCAAACCCCCACGTGACCCAGAGGGCTTCAAGAAGGATTTGGTCGTAGCGGGGCATGTTTGGCTTGAGAGTGGCGATCCATTCTTTAAGTGCCGGGATGATTTTTTGGGGATCGCGGGCACGAAGTTCGCGTCTTGTTCGATAGCGGGTACGGTCTTCGGGTAGGGTGAGATTGTGGAAGAGGGCGACGAGAGGTGCGCTGTCAATTTCGGCGGGCTTGACGAGAGGGCGGTCGGGGTAGGTGATACGGTAGATGCGGCCGTGTTTGTGGTCACGGAGGGGGTCGCGGGCGCTGTGTTGCATGTGGCCGACCAGGACGTTGTGCCAATCGCAGAGGTAGAGTGAGCCATCGGGTGCGAATTCAAGGTCAGTAGGGCGGAAGTTACCGTCTTTGGAAGTGAGTAGGTCATGACGATGTTTCGTTTTGTAGCCGGACTTGGAGTCTAGGATTTGATGCTGTTTGGTGCCGAGAAATCCGATGGTATTATTTAAAAGGACGTCGTTTTGAACTTCATCGGGGAAGTGTCGGCTCGAAATGAATTCGAGTCCGGAGGTGGGGCGGACACGTTGATTTTTTTCCAAGATAGCGGGAGGCTTGGGGCAAAATTGACCATAGTCGACTTTAACCGAAGCAGGGGTCATCCAGTGAAGATCTGGGTCGGAGGTTTCGAGGAAGAAGGGTTGACCGTAGTGGTCAAAGGCGGTGCCCCAGGGGTTGGGAATGGAGAGGCGGGCCGTGCGCTCAAGGTGTTTGCGTTGGGGGGAATAGCGAAAGAAGCCGCCGTTGGAACTACGAATCGGGCCGTATGCGGTTTCGATATTGCTATGAAGGAAGGTCCCCTCACCCATGTAGATTGCTCCGGAGGGATCGGCACAAAAGGCGCTGATAACGTGGTGGGTGTCGTGATCATCGAATCCGCTTAGGATGATTTCGCGGACGTCGGCTTTGTCGTCGCCGTTGGTGTCTTGGAGTCGGATGAGGTGATTCCCTTGCGCGACATAGACCCCATCGTGTGAGATTTCGAATCCGGTGGGGAGGTGAAGCTTGTCAGCGAAGACGATTTCCTTATCGGCTTTACCATCGTTGTTGGTGTCCTTGTAAATGAGGAGTTTGTCATTGGGTTTGGGTTCGCCGGGTTTCCAGTGTGGATAGGTGGGCATGGTGGCGACCCAGAGTCTGCCTTTATTGTCGAAGGTGATTTGGACCGGATTGGCCAGGTTGGGGAATTCTTTTTCGGAAGCAAAGAGGTCAATTTTGTATCCGGGAGCAGTGGTGAAGGAGGCGAGGGCGTCGTCGCCGTAGAGGTATTCGGTGGTGCCGTTCTTGTGGCTGGGCCGGTAGTTGGTTTTGATCTCGGGGAGGGTGATGGTTTTGGCATCGGCGGCAGCGAGATCGAAGGGTTTGCCTTGGGCGGCGGCCCAGATGGCCTGGTCGCGATTGGCGGTCATTTGCTCGAGTTTTTTAAGTTCGGCTGGATAGTTTTTTGGGCCGAAAGGATTGTGGCGGCGGCCGTAGACGTGGACCCCGTTTGGGATTTTGTAGTATTTTTCCCAGTGCCAGTTTTTTTCGCGGACGGTGTGATAGATGCTTGGGTCGGTTGCACTGGAAAGGCGACCAGAAGTGCCAAAAAGGTCGTTGTATATTTTTCGGGAGATTTTTGTATAGGGTAACAGCTTTAATAATAATTTGCTTTGATTAGCGGGGAATGAATTGAGGTTGAAAGGGTCTAGTTCGCTCGAAAGGTTGGAAAAAATAACGGACTCAGCCTTAGCAACTTCATTCATGCCTTGGGTGTAGAGGATTAGGTTTGTGCTGACCTTATTTTTGTGGGCGGCATCCGGATGTTCGAAGGTAGTGGGTGAAACGAGGGCGATTCGGGGGGCAGAAGTTCCGCTGTATTTCTGAGACTTGGTGTGCTTGATCCAAGCTCGGAGTTCGGCCTTAAAGTTTTCGAGTCCGGCTTGGCCTTGGAATGATTCGTTGTATCCGAAGAAGGCAATGATGATGTCTGGCTTGAGTTGGGTGAGCCACTCATCTGGTGTGGGCATAGAGCCAGTGCCAGTGTGGCCGGAGCCCCAGCGGTCTTTTGCTTTGGAGAGAGGCGGGTGGAATTTTTCGGCGCCTGGGAATGCCCAGGGGTTGGAGCGGGCGGAATGAGGGCGGAAGCCTGGAGTATTCCCTTCATCGCACATATTACGGATGAAGAGGTTTTTCTCGGGGTGCTGGAGGTGGAGTAAGGTTTCAAAGGAACTAAATTGTATCATGCGGGAGCCGAGGCCGTTGCCAACGAGGACGACACGTGATCCCTTCTCGAGTTCGAAGGGAGTGGCGGTTGCCGAAAGGGTGGCGAGGATAATGAAGAGAACGACTTTCATTGCTAGAGAGAGTAGGGGGGAAGAAAAGGGGAAGCAATCTTGAGGATTTGAGTCTAGCGGTTTTTTAGAGTTGAAATCGTAATTATCGAAACTCTACTGGGGCATGACTCAAAGGAAATGCCCCCCGGCCAAATATCGCTCTTTTTTGGTCGCGTTGACGGTGCTCTTCAGTGCGATAGCCTCTCTGTCCGGACAGAATGCCTCGGTGAATGCCAACACGTCCAAGACTGAGAAATATCGCTTGGTGTGGTTTGAAGATCCGACGACGACGGCGACCTTCGTTTGGAATCAACTGGAGGGAGATCCGGCGACTCTCTATTACGGCCTTAAAAATGAGGGCCGCAATAAGTCAAAATATACTGAGCGGAAGGAAGTGGACCGTGTGGTGGAATACGATGGGATGAGGAACTGCATGGTAACCTTGGAAAGTCTAAAGCCTGACAGTTGGTATTTTATGTGCCTTGGCGATGGAGCGGGGGTGAGTCGTCTTTTTTACTTTCGAACAGCTCCCAAGCTGCCAAAGCCTTTCACTTTTATTTGCGGAGGAGACTCGCGAAACTTTAGAGATATTCGTCAGGCTGCCAATACGATGTGTCGAAAGCTTTCGCCGCTTTTTGTGGCCTTTACTGGTGACATGATTAGTAGCGATAATGCCGAAGGGTGGAACGACTGGCTTGATGACTGGCAGCTTACGATGAGTGATTCGGGTCAGCTTCTACCCATCGTGCCGCATCGCGGAAATCACGAGTCGAGGCCTGAGAGCATTCCTTCTCATTTTGGGACGTCCAAGGATTCCTATGGAGCTTTCAATATCGGGAGTGGTCTCTTTCGCTATTATATTTTGAACAGCGAGATTCCGGCAGATGGGAGCCAGGGGAATTGGCTGAGGTCTGACTTGGAAAAGAATGCCCAAGGGATAACCCATCTGGTGGCTGGTTACCACAAGCCGATGCGTCCCCACACAAGCGGAAAGGCGCTTGGTCGGAATTCCTATAAGTGGGCCGAAACCTTTTATAAAGCAGGCTTTGACCTCGTTATGGAATCTGACTCCCACGTTATGAAAAGGACTCTTCCGCTCAAACCTTTCACTGGAGGTGGGGAGGATTTCAAGGCGGCGCCAAACGATCCCAATGCGACCGTTTATCTAGGTGAGGGATGCTGGGGAGCCCCGCTTCGTAGGGCTGATGTTAATTACTCTTGGACGGTTGGCACGGCGGCCTTTAACGGCTTCGATTGGCTTCATGTGACACCCGGGGCAATCTTTGATAAGACAGTCAAGGTGGGAAACGTGGCTCAAGTCGGCCAAGTGGATCCTAAAAACCCCTATCGCAACCCAAAAGGCCTCAAACTTTGGGCTCCGAACGGAGGGGATGAGGTCCTGAAAATTCCGGCGGACTAAGCGAGGCAATGGATGATTCAGAGGGGAAGGAAGCGGTGACGTGGCTTGATCGGTTCTCTCTGGGAATCCTGCAATTTATCGTGAGTGTTACTTTTCTAGCCCGTGGCTGGTTAACGTGGCGCTGGGACAGTCCGATTCGTGAGCTGATTTGGGAAGAGAAGTGGTGGTCGCCGATTCTCAAAAATTATGATGTGACGTGGAGCCATTTTGCTCGAACCTCGGATCAATGGATTACTCCAACGCTCGAACGACTGGGGATTTTCCTTATCGTTTCGTCTCTCATTCCTTGGATTGCGGGATTTTCTCGTCTGCGCTGGCTACGGTGGTTTCTTATTCCGGCAACTTTGATTCTGATTCTCGATGGTTTTTCCCGTTGGGTGGCGAAAGACATGCAGGTGGGCATGGCTATGGAGCATATTCTCCAAATCTTTGTCCCGTTGGCATTGTTAATCTCCCTCGGCCGGAAGTCTCTCAATGCGCCAAAACGCGAGGTTATTGTGAGGATGGTTACTTATGATTGCGACGGCGGTGACTTTCATGGGACACGGACTTTATGCCGTTGGTTATTACAGCGTCCCCTTGCATTTTCAGATGATGACAACCGAGATTTTATCGCTTTCGGAGGGCGGGAGTCTCCGGTTTTTGGAAATCTTTGGGTGGCTTGATTTTTTGGTCGTCCCCTTTGTTTTATTCCGGCGGACTCGTGGGGCCGCTCTTTTCTATATGTTCTGTTGGGGTGGAGCGACCGCTCTAGCTCGCATTCTGGCTAATTATAATGAGACTCTTCCTTATAACGGAATGGACCCTTGGTTTGCCGAGGCGATGGTTCGAACTGCACATTGGGCGATTCCATTTTGGCTATGTTGGCTGCTTTGGAGAAGCCGAAAGCAGTTGTGCTCTCAAGCCTCGGTTCAATCTTGAGCTTTCGGTGTCTTGGGATATGACCGCGTTATGACTTCTATCGTTCGCGAGGGGCGGGCGACCTTAGTCCTTGCGCTTCCTTTGATGGCTGGGCAGGTCAGCCAAATGCTCATGGGTCTGGTCGATACCTATATGATCGGGAAGATTGGGACAGTTGAGCTGGCCGCCTCGACGCTAGCGCATTCCATTTTACATCTACCGCTCATGTTGGGGATTGGAATTGCGATTGCGGTATCTGTGAAGGTCTCACAGGCGCGTGGCGCGGAAGATCCACAGCAGGCGAAGGCTGCTTTACGGGATGGATTCTTGCTCAGTTTGGGGCTGGGGGTCGCTACATTTATTGTCAGCTGGTTGAGTCTGCCGTTGATTTCTCTTTTGGGCCAGGATCCAGAGGTTGTGAATCGATTGCCCGGATTTTATCTTTTGGTGAGTGCTTCGATGACTCCAGCCATCATCACGATGGCAGTGCGGAATCATTCGGACGGGATGGCGAAGCCCTGGCCTGTGTTCTGGATCGTTCTAGCGGGAGTCTTTTTGAATGTTTTTCTGAACTGGTTGTTCATTGACGGAAATTGGGGAGCGCCAAGAATGGAGCTAGAGGGAGCAGGCTTGGCAACCTTACTGGCGAGGCTGGCGACGATGATCGGGGTCATGCTCTGGTGTCGATTCAGCCCTGACCTGAAGGCTTGGACACCTCATCGTTGGTTCTTAAGGCCCGATCGTAAGGAGTTGGTTTCGTTTTGGAAAATTGCTTGGCCTGCTAGCCTACAGGTGTCGGCCGAGATTAGCGCTTTTGTGATGGCGGCCCTTTTGATCGGAAGTTTTGGGGCGGCGGCTTTGGCGGCCCACCAAGTTGCTATTATGTGTGTGGCGACGACCTTTATGGTTCCCTTAGGGCTCTCAATGGCCTTAACGGTGCAGATTGGTGAAGCGAAGGGAGCAGGGAAATTTGAGCGGATGAGGCCGATCGTATTGAGCGGCTGGTTGATGGGTTTGGTGGTTTCGTTGTTTTTTGTGGGCGTCTTTTTGATTTTTGACGAAGATCTAGCCTCAAGTTTTGTGAGCGAAGTGGAGCCGATGAAAATTATCGTAGGCTTGCTTTGGATCGCGGCCATTTTCCAGGTGTCGGATCATTCCCAGATTTTATCGTCTGGTGTTCTGCGGGGGATGGATGACGTCAAAATACCGGCTCTTATCATGTTTGCTTCGCACTGGTTGCTCGGGGTGCCTTTTGGAATTTATTTGGCCTTCTTTTGTGGAGTTGGAACGGCGGGAGTTTGGTGGGGTCTGAGTGTTGGATTGATTATGGCGGCCTCTCTTTTGGGATCACGGGCGTGGAAGATGACCTCGGTTTCGAATTTGAGGTAAGGAGTTAATTACAAAAACTCCTTCTTGCGGCTTTTCACTGTTAGGTTACTTCTCAGGGAGTAAATTTTTCAGTCATCGACCATGAGTTCCTCCCTAACCGTAGAAGAAGCCCGCGCGCAAGTTGATTCCCAAACCAAAGAATTGATCAATTGGCACTTTTCACCTGAGACCGGATGTCCCTATTGGTTGGACTGGGCTAAGAATGCTGGCTGGGATCCTCGCGAGAAGGTGCAGACCTTTGCGGATATGCTTCACTTTGATAATTTTGATGATGAAGTCCTGCGAAAAGAGGATCCGGCTAAGTTTATTCCAAAGGCCTACGAGGGTCGACCCTACAATGTCTTTGAAACGGGTGGAACCACCGGCATGCCGAAGCAGCGGATCGGTTGGGAAGACTACAAGACCGACTACACTGAGTTTTCCGAGCACTATGGCCCGGATTTTTTTCCACAAGGTGCTAACTGGTTGATGGTAGGGCCGACCGGCCCACGCCGTTTGCGTATGGCGATCGAGCATCTTGCCAACATCCGTGGTGGTGCATGTTACTTCATTGACCTCGATCCCCGCTGGGTAAAGCGGCTGATCGGGATGGGCGAAATGCAGATGGCTAAGGCTTATCAGGAGCATGTCATTGATCAGGCTGTGACCATCATCCGCCATCGCGATATCAAATGTATTTTCACTACGCCTCGCTTGCTCGAGAGCCTTTCGCTACGGATGTCGCTCGCTGATGCAGGGATCCGCGGTGTTTTTGCTGGAGGGACAACGATGACTCCCCAATACGTAAAATTTATCCAGGAAGAGGTTCTTGAGGGAAAAATAAACTATGCCCCGACTTACGGGAACACTCTGATGGGTCTCGCCATTTCAAAGAAGCGAGAGCCGGGAGAGTATTCTCTGACCTACTATGCGCCGCAGCCGCGGGCGATCTTGCGAGTCGTTGATCCAGACGATTCCACCAAGATTGTCGACTACGGCGAATATGGTCGGGTTGAGCTTACAACGATGACGAAGGAGTTTTTTGTGCCAAGGTTCCTAGAGCGAGATGAAGCGATTCGTCGTCCCGAATGTGATGAATTTCCGTGGGATGGCGTCGGTGATGTCCGACCGTTCCAGAGCGGGACGAAAGCCGTGATTGAAGGTGTTTACTAAAATTTCGAACAATGCAAATTCCCATCCTACGCCTTGGCGAGACTTACGAGTCTGCCGACCTAGTCGAGCTCAACGAGAATCTGACGACGCATACTGCGAACCCGGGATTAATCCGGCGTGATCTCTTGCGAATCAATGAATCAAAAGCCGCGCTCGATGCGATTCCAGCTGAGACACTTGCGGATTATTGCGAGAAGGCAGCTGAACTTTTCATAAATGCTGAATTGCCTTGCGGCGATTCGATGCAAGGCCCTGATGATTACGTTGAATCCCTCTCCGCTTTGACCCGTCTTCCCCATACTTTGGTGAAGATGAACATGAGCAAGATCCATGCAGCGATGTCTCAAATTCGTATCGTCATCGGAGGGCTGACTCGAGGGATGCCTTTAGAAATTTTCGATAAAGGGATTACTTCAGTTGGTGGCTTGGAGGTTAATTACTACCCGACCACAAGTTCACTTGGGGTGTCTCTTCCGAGTAATGCTCCGGCTGTGAATTCACTATGGCTTCCAGCCTTGGTAATGAAGATCCCGGTTCTTTTGAAACCGGGGCGTGAGGATCCTTTCACACCGCTTCGAATCGCGCAGGCAATGATTAAGGCAGGGTTCCCAAAAGAGGCCTTTGGTTATTATCCAACGACCCACGAGGGCGGTGACACATTACTCACTTCTTGTGGTGCTGGGATCTCCTTCGGTTCAGATGTAACGGTTCGTAAGTATGCTCCGTTCAAGAATATTCAGGTTCACGGAACCGGACGTTCGAAGATTTTGATTGGAGAAGACTATATTGACCGCTGGGAGGAGTTTCTTGATGTGCTTGTGACTTCGATTTCGGCTAATGGAGGACGAAGCTGTATCAATACTTCAGCGATTTTGGTTCCATCCCATTGTAAAGAAATTGCGGAGGCTCTGGCTGCCAAATTAGCAGAGATTAAGCCTCTGGCCCGCGATGATTCTGATGCTCTTCTTTGTGGCTTTGCAAATACCTCATTGGCAGAGGGAATAGACGGAATGATCGATGACCTTCTTAAGGAAGAAGGTGCCCGTGATGCAACCGCAGATCATCGTGGCGGTGGTCGAAGGGTAGAGGCTTTCGATCAGACCTATCTTTGCCCAACCTTGGTTGCGTGTGATGATAAAGATCATCAGTTGGCAAATACCGAGTTCATGTTTCCCTACGCCAGTATTGTGGAGATGCCCCAGTCGGAGATGTTGGCTAATATTGGCGAGACTCTTGTGGTGAGTGCTTTCACTGAGAACAAGGATTGGATCCAGGATCTCATGTTAAGCCCGGATATCGAGCGTCTCAACATTGGTCCGTTCCCGACAAATCGTGTCCAGTGGGAACAGCCACACGAGGGGAACCTTTTCGAGTTTCTCTACCGACGTCGGGCGATTCAAGGGGATTTGTCTGTTGCGGTGTAGTTACCGACTGAAGGAGGGTAACGATCCGGTCTGCCGTCTAGGGAAATCAAGAGGATTTTTTTCCAAGCTTGAGACAGGTTGCGGTGCCGTCGGCGTCGCGGATGAATAGCTTGCTTTTGTGGAGAAGTGGAGGTGTCCAAGTCCGTTTGCCAAGGCCTTCGTGGCGGGCAAATTCCTCGAAGCCCTCAGGGCTGGCTTTGGCAACGATCAAACTGCCATTCCCGGTAAGGATGATCAACTTGCCATTCGAGAGAATGAGTGAGCCGCGGAGGTTGGGTTGGGACCAGACTGTTTTGCCGGTCTTGATATCGAGGCAGCGGAGGAAAGATTTAATTTTCTTTTTATGGACAGGGCCGTCGAAGCCATAAAGGTGCCCCTCGTGGAGGACAGGAGGATTGATGTGGTTCTGGAATTTTTTATTGGTCCAAATGGGCTTGTTTGAATCTAGATTGGGATCAAAGAGAGCTGCCCCTTCACCCCACCAAGAGGAGAGATAGAGCTTATTACCGATGATGAGTGGGTCGGCGGAATTTTCGCCTAAGCGGGTGGGCCAGTCGACCTTCCAGAGAACTTTGCCATCAGCTTGCGAAACAACGTGCATGATTTTATTTCCAAAAATGGCAACGGCCGCTTGACCTCGGCAGTTAAGGGGAACGGCGGCGGCATAGCCACTGGAGAATGGAGGAGAATTCCAAAGTACCTCGCCGGTATTTTTATCGAGCGCGATGCCGAAGCTGTTAGCGTTTAGGAAGAGACGATCGCCGACGATGACGGGAGCGGAGGAGAAGCCCCAAGTTGGCATTGGCGCTCTGGCAGTAGTTGCAATATTGGTGGTCCAGCGAGCTTTGCCGGTAGCTTTATCGCGTGAGGAAACGAGGCCTTGTTTGCTGAACGTATAGAGCCACTTGTCCTCGATGACGGGTGGGGCGTTGGGACCACCGGGATTGTATTTTGGAATTAAGTCCTGTGGATATTTTTCGCTCCAGATTAATTGGCCGGTAGTGACATCGAGGCACTGAATAAGATCATCGCCTTCAAAGTTGCCCAGTGTGTAGGCGCGATCCTCGCTCACCGCGATGCCTGAATAGCCAGTGTGGACTATGGCCGTCCAGAGGGTATTGGGACCTGCCGCAGGCCATTTGTGGGACCAATGGGTTTCGTGATCAAAATTTCCATTGCCCTTGGGGCCACGCCATTGGGACCAATCGGACCAAGCTGAGAGGGTGCTGAGAATAAGGAGGAAAAGCTTCATTTTGGCCGTGGGATGATGCCATGAGGTCGAGTGAATAGAAAATTTAAAAGCTCGCGTTGAAAAGCGGTGGAGAGCCGCTAAGATCAACCCCAGAAAATTCGTGATATCACCTTCTCAAATCATCATCCATCGCCCGGGCTCCTTGGAAGAACTCCCCAAGCACGTTTCGGGAAAAGTTTTGATCGTGACCGATCCGGGGATCGTCGAAGCAGGGCATTTCGACCGAGCTGCTGCGCTCCTGAAGGATGTGGTGGTTTTTGATCAGGTAAGGGAAAATCCAACGGAGTCCGATGTCGCACAATGCGCGAAATTTGCACGAGCAATGAGTCCGGACTTCATTGTGGGCTTGGGCGGTGGGAGTTCGATGGATACTGCGAAAGGTGCTTTATTTTTATTGAGCGGCGGTGGAGTAATGTCGGACTATCAGGGCCATGGAAAAGCGAAGGGTCCGATGTTGCCGTTCATTGCGATCCCAACGACCGCGGGAACGGGGAGTGAATGTCAAAGTTATGCTATTTTGTGTCGGGATGGCTCCCATGAGAAAATGGCGTGCGGTGATCCTCGTGCAATGGCTAAGGTTGTGATTTTGGATCCTGAGCTGACCGAGTCAATGCCATTGCAGGTCGCACGATTGACTGCGCTTGATGCTCTTTCCCATTCCTTAGAAAGTGCGGTTTGTAATAACGGAACCGACAAATCAAGGGAGCTTTCATTTCAGGCTTTTAGGAGCATTGAGTCGGTTATCGAAGCGATTTTAAAAGGCGACGGTTCGCTAGAGGATCGCAATCGAATGCTGGTTGGTTCGGCACTGGCGGGGAGCGCCATCGAGGCGAGCATGTTGGGTGCAGCTCATGCCGCGGCGAATCCCTTGACAGCTCATTTTGATGTCGTCCACGGTCATGCAGTCATGTCAATGCTCCCTAGCGTGATGCGCTGGAATGCTCAGGTAGTGGGGTGCGTTTATGACGAATTGAAGCCCGGGCTTATCGATTGGGTCGAGTATTTGTATGAGCTTGCTGAGTTGCCTCCGGTTGTGGTGCCCTCAGAAATGATCGCGCAGCTTGCGACAGAGGCGGCAAAGCAATGGACCGGGCAATTTAACCCGCGGCCGTTGGCCGTGATGGATTTTGAGGCGCTTTATCGACGTGCGTTTGGTGAAAGCTGAATTGATCGTGGTGGAATTTGTGCCAAAGTGAGCCTATGAAGAAGACGATCTCGGGAATGATGGCACTTTTGCTGGTAGGGTGCCACGCTGAAGAAAAAGAAGTAAAGAAGAAGGATCGTGATGATTGGCCGGTGGCGCGCGGAGGCGCTGGGTTGTCGGGGCAGGTTGGAGTATGTTTACCTCCAAAGCCGGATATTAAGTGGATGGTTCAGACTGAAGGAGCAATCGTGGGAGAGACCGTGGTTTCCAAGGATATCGTGGTCTTTGGAAATAGCGCGGGGCTTTTGACGGCAGTCGATTTAAAATCGGGGAAAAAGAAATGGCAGCGAGAATTCGAGCAAAGTTTTGAGGCGGCTCCAGCAATTTTTGATGATACCATTTTCATTGGTTGTGAAGATATGAAGCTTTACGCGCTCGAGTTGGAGACAGGTAAGGATAAATGGTCAATCGAGACTGATGATAAAATTACGGCAGGAGTGAATCTCACAAAAAGTCCGGACGGGAAGGCATACTGGATTGTCATGAATGGTTACGACGGGGTTTGTCGTGCGCTGGATGCAAAATCGGGAAAAGAGATTTGGAAGCATGAGACCGAACAACCGATTAATGGTACTCCGGCTGTCGTTAATGGAAAGTGGGTTGTTTTTGGGGGGTGTGATCACTTTCTCTACACCCTGAATTTGGCGGATGGGAAACCGATGAGTAAGGTTGAAGGCGAAGCGCCCATTGTCTCGACCGTGGGAACGGAAGGGAGTTTTGTGGCATGGGGGGATCACTCGAATAAAGTGATGGGAGCTGATTTGGCTTCAGGTGAATTGGAGTGGAAATACAGTGATCGCAGGTTTCCCTTCATGGCAGCGCCGGCAGTGGATAAAAAAAATGTTTATATCGGCGGGCGGGACAAAAAAATCCATGCAATCTCGCGTGAGAGCGGAGATGCGGTTTGGAGATTCAAGACCAGTGGGCGTGTTGAGAGTTCGCCAATTCTCTTTACTAATGGTGTGGTATGTGGCTCAAGCGATGGACGCCTGTATGCCATCGATTTAAAGAGTGGAAGCGAAGTCTGGAAGATTGACCTGGGGGAATCGCTGGTGGCTGCTGCAAGCTATGCCAAGGGAATAATCTTAATTGGAAGCGAAGATGGAACTCTTTTTGCGCTGGGAAAGAAATAAGGTCAGACTTTTGTCTCAAGCCATTTTCCGCGAAATGCGATTGCGATGAATACGCCCGCTTGGATGAAAAGATCGATGCTCATAAAGGTCCATATTTTGATGAGGGTGAGTTCGAAGTAGGCATCGTAAATTGTAATCCCGATGATTCGAATGAGTATCAGGCAGGTAAAGGAACATGTCATGACGATGCGTGTTGCTCCGGCGCCGCGCAGGCAAGTTTTTAAGACGATGGTGGTAGCGAGTGCGGGTTGAAAAATCCCACAGATGAAGACGAGTGGTCCAGCGACCGCGATGAGTTGGGTGGCTTGGATATCGGTTTCAGGGAGAATAAGACGCACGATGATTTCTGGTGCTAGGAGGAAGAACACGCCAATGGCACTCATAAAAGCGAGAGCAAAGAGCCAGGCGGTACGGAGAGCTTTTAGGGCCATCTTCGGATTATTAGCTCCGAGATATTGTCCGACCAGGGTGGCTGCGGCAGTACCTATGGCAAAACCGGGAAGGAAGGAGAGTGATTCGACCCGGATAGCGATGAAATGAGCGCCGAGGGCGCCCTCGAAGGCGAGTCCGGTTATAAAGCGGAGGACGTAGGCGTGGATTATCCACATGCCAAGCATTTCAACACCCTGAGGCAATCCGACTCGGCCGATGCGCGCCATCATCTCCCGCTGCGGGGTCCAATCTGCTTGTCGGAGTGTTAGGGTGATTTCTTCTGATTTGGGTTTGTGTTGTCTGCTGAGTATAACGACCACTACGAGGGTGCCGAGGAGCCAGGCGAGGAGACTGCCCCAAGCAAGTCCGGCGATACCCATACCGCCGAGCGGAGGATCTAGAAATACGAAAGCAGCGCTCAAGATCATATTGCACATATTGATGAAGAGCATGATAAAGAACGGGGTGCGAGTGTCCCCAATGGCGCGTAGCGCATTAGTGCATGCGTAGAATATTCCTAGGAAAGGGCACGACCAGGCCAGGATCGAAAGGTAGTCGAAGGCGTATTCTGAGGCAGCGTCCGAGAGTCCAAAAATCTTGATGATTTGCGGAAGACAAAGTCGGATTATGAGCCCAGAAATTACTCCCATAAAGAGCCCGGCGAGGATACCTTGGACGAGGCCTTGGCGCGCTTCTTCGGGGTTACGTGCTCCGGCGGCGCGCGAAACAATGGCAAGGACCCCAGTGGCGACGGCGCCTTGCAATATCATCATAAGCCACATCGCGTAGCCGCCAAGGCCGAGGGCGTCCATAACAGCAACGCGGGTATCGCCATCGGCCATGCGGGTAGCAAGGATCAGGTCCACGGTATTGACCATGAAGCTCAGGATTTGTTCTAGGAGCGGCCAGATGGCGAGAGTGATCACTTGTTGCCCGAGCGACATTCGACTGAGCCGTCCGGCGAGGGTGCCGTCGACTTCTTGGATGCTGGAGCGTTGCTCGGCTTCGATGATTTTCCCAGGGCGGGCCATATTGACGCGCAGGGACATAGCTGACAGTTTGCCCGGGGAACATTTAATAAAAGTAAAACCGCTGGAACCTCGGGTGGTTTTTAGTATTTATTCAGGGTTTCTCGGGGTGCAGAGCCGAGAAAAATTACTGTTTAACCCATTTTGGGCACCCAGGAAAAACGCTTGTTTCGGAAACGAATGAATTTTAGGGCGGCTGATCATTCGAAAGTTTTTGATCTTTTTTTCGGGTTGGGTCGATTTATCTTATAGCGGTGAACGTGCGGGGGGAATTGGTCAAAGAAGCGAGCCGGCTGATTCGTGATGCGCGCAAGCGGTGGAATGAGCATGAGAAGAATAAATCGTGTCGTCAGGCTAGGGATCGCGCGCTCGCAGTTTATGAAAAGTTGAGTAATGAGGAGCGTAATGAGCTTCCGGGGGCCTTGAGAGTTTGGTTGCGTTACCGTAGCGAAAAGTATTTTGGGAGAGGGAGAAAAGGAAATGGTATGGGCTCAAAATCATCAAAAGATAAGAAGAAGGAAACGGCTCCGGAACATGCCGTGGCGGCTCGGAAGATCATGAGTGGGGTGGGTTCGCTGTATCTACTGAGTTCTAAGAAAGGGATTTGTGGGCTTTTTTTTGGCCATCGCATCGAGCCATCGACCCTGCCAAAAGATAATTTGAGGGACCGTTTTTTAAATCAGGCAGAGAAGGAACTCATCGAGTATTTCGAAGGTGATCGTAAAATTTTTGAGGTAGCGATTGACGCTCGCGGGAGCCAATTCCAGCGATTGGTTTGGCGTCAACTGACCGCTATTCCATTTGGTGAAACTCGTGGGTATGGAGAAATAGCGGAGAAGGTGGAAAATCCAAAAGCAGTTCGAGCGGTCGGCACCGCAAATGGCGCAAACCCGGTTTCAATTATCGTTCCATGCCACCGGGTGATCGGGAAAGACGGCTCGTTGACTGGTTTTGGGGGAGGTTTGCAGATCAAGAAGAAGCTGCTACAGCACGAGGCGGTTCTATTGGAAGAGATTTAAGGATGAGCGTCCGGCGGACCCCCGATTCAGCTCTACGAGGAGATTTTGGGGGATAGTTCCGAATCCTTAAATAAGGAGTAGAGAAGTTCCACAATTTGAGAAATTTGTGGAAAATGAACTTAAGCTATTAATGACCAGTTAGTTGTCGGTATTTTCCTGTATGTTTTTCTAGGTTTTTTTCGAGAACTAGCTCCATTTCTTGGTTGTCACGAGTTCACAATGTGTTTACATAGTGTTCATCATGAAAGCACACAATGTTCGAGATGCGATCAGGGGATTCGCCCTAATCGCCACGATATCTGTTCTTCTCCTGCTCACGATGGTGGCCGTTGCATTTCTTTCGCTCTCGGCTCTTACGGTTAAGACAAGCCGGTTTGAGTGGGCACAAGAAGAAGCGCGTGCGAATGCCCGCTTGGGGCTGATGATCGCAATTGGTGAGTTGCAGCGCGACTTGGGCCCTGACCAGCGGATAGCTGTTAGCGCCTCACTTCTTGATAGTAATCCAGACACTTTGGCAATTGAGGGTGTTAGTAACGAGCAGTGGATGGGAGTGGTCAGTTCACGTTTTGACCAAAACCAGAATGGAAGCCCCTTCACGAGGGACATGGATGATGGGGGTTTGCAGGATGCGCGGAATGGCACGAATTTCCAAGTGAGAGACCAGGTTACTAACTATCTCGTTAGCGGTAACGAGGGCGGCCGAGACAAGATGCGAGGCGCCCGCCGGTATCAGGATGCGCTGACTGAGAACTTGCCCCTTGGGAAAGATGTTGTCGAAATTGTGTCGCGGGGTTCGGTTCGTAATCCTCGAGACTTTGTGCGTGTTCGCAAAGTGGTAACTGAGAAGCTTAGATTAACTCCTGACGGACGAACCGAGATCCGTCCAAATGGTGGTTATGCATGGTGGGTTCAGTCCAACAACCAAAAGACCAATGTTGGACGCCCTGACACCCACAGGAATAGCCCTATCGATCATAATAATGGGACAGGAATGCAGCGGATGGTCCATCCACAGGATGCCGAGCCTTTTGTAATTGAAGGAATAGCTCAGGGTCAGGACAATCGGGATACGCGAGTGCTAACGCCAAAGACCTTCACCATCATTAGTGAGTCTAACCGTATCGGAGTGCTGAATAATTTTCATGCGATGACGAGCTTCTCCAGTAGCGTGATCTGTAACGTCCGGGATGGTGGGTTGAAAAAGAACCTCTCTGCTTTCCTTCACAATTCAGATAACGGACAAGCACCTGAGATTCGTGATTTGAATGACCCCAGTCGCCCCTGCTACATTGGGGTTTCTCCTAACGACTTCTTGATCGGACCTCCGAACGAGCGCTATGCTGCGATCCGCGATGTCGATTTCAATGACACCCAGTTGCAGGATATTGCTCCGACATTCGAGCTTCTCTGGAACTGGGCGAATCTCGCAAATGAATTCAGTTTTGGTTACGCTTCTACTGGAATTCGTGAGCAGAAAATCTGGCGGGGAGCTCCTTCCCGTAATGGTGGTGCCAACGTTTATGATCAGGAAAATCTCCGTCCGGCGGACCCCCGGAACCTTTCCACGATTAAGATCACCCCGGTGATTGTTGAGGCCTGCGTCTATTACAATCTCGCAACCTACCCACGAGGGAGTGGTTCGGAGCAGGAGAATGCTCTGCGTCTCTGTCTCTATCCGCGAATCGGACTCTGGAACCCCTACAACGTCGAAATGCGTCTCGATAAGCCGATGCTTCTTCAACTCTTTTTGAATGGCAAGAAAACAGTGGAATTTAACGGTAATGTGGGTTTCACCCGCGAGATTTACTATGGGGGACGCCGTAACACCTTTGACGGCCAGTATGGCGGTCAGGTTTACTTTAAGCTTCCCGCAGTCACCATTCCTCCCGGTGAAACTTTCATTTTTTCGATGGGGGGAGCTCCTCGTGAGCTCAACATTAACCAGTTCGGAGCCAATATTCTCCAAGCCCGCGAGGCGCCTTCATCGGACAGCTATCTTTTTAAAGACTATCTCCAAGTAAGGACCAGTCGCGGACAGTATGCCCGGGACGAGGATAATGAACCTTCCGAGTTGATGCCAATTGCTCCAATTTCGTATCGGGAACGCCCATTGAGCTACAAGGAACATGGAGCAGATAACTATATGTTTATGCTCAAGTATCTACAGAATAACCCCAATCCTACGATTGCAAGTTTCCGGAATGAGCCAGCTCTTGTCTATGCCAGTGTATCGTTGCAAGCGGGAGGGGGAGATGAGTTTCCATTGGAGTGGCCAACTGGAACCGAGGGTGTCGTTCACCAGTTGACCGGTCCTGGTGACCATATCGACGCCGGAAATCCTCCTCATCCGTTCTCTCGGGATGGATTCCGGGTTCGATGGCTTGATGAAACCGCCTCAAACAAAGGCGTTAATAATGAGTTGTTTCTTCAAGAAGCTCCGCTTGGAAATTGGAACCTCCGTGCTTCGTATATTTGTCGTAATCCTTACGATAATCTAACCAACCGGGCCCCGTACTTCCACGGAATTTACACCCGTGATAATCCGAGTGACGAACTCAGTTGGGATAACCTGAACCCTGTTCTGCGCAACGGATTCCAAACTGGCTTCCCATTCGGGAAGGCCAACTTCGGGGTTGATACTGTGGTTGCCTTTGAGGTGCCTACTCGGGAAGTCGGGATTCCATCATTGGGTTACCTCCGTCATCTCCAGTTATCTGAATATGTCTGGCATCCGAGTTACACGATCGGAACCTCAGTTGCTGACCCCAAGGTGCCAACCACGGGGACGATTCCAACTGAAATTCCTGGGAACAATCGGGGGTGGTCTTCAGCAGGAATGGGAACCGGCTACTGGGCTCAGCTCTTTAGTGACATCGTATTCTATCTGCCGGAAAAAAACCACTTAATCTTCGATATGAGCTATGAAGTGAATCATAACCTTTGGTCTGACTTCTTCCTTACTGGAGGAACTCCAAATCAGATCGCTAACTTTGCTCAAGATCCGATTCGACGCCCGCTCAATAATGGCAACCTAAGACTCTGGGATCGCAATGGTGATCCGACCAGTGATTTGAATGATATGTTCCGCGCAGCGGGCCGTCTCATGATCGATGGTGGGTTTGATGTTCACTCTACCAACAAGGAGGCCTGGAAGGCTCTGCTCGCGACGACTCGTGATACTGGTTATGGGTCACCAAACCGGACTCCGTTCCCCCGCACGCTCTTCCCGCAGGGTCAGGAGAACGACAAGGCGGAGTATTCCACCAAGGTGTTCACAGGCTTCCGTAGTCTGGGTGATCAAGAAATTGACTCACTGGCCGAGGCGATCGTTCGTGAGGTCAAGGTGCGCGCTCCCTTCTTTGGGCTTTCCGACTTTGTGAATCGTCGTCTTACCGAAGATCCGACTGGACGCAACGGTGCCATTGAAGCCGCTCTCGAGCAATCACTCCCTAATCGTGGTCAGAATCAGCAGTTCCCAATCACGAAGCAGAGCCTTCCCAATCAGGGTGGTCTAGTTGCTGAGGGTAATCCTCGGCAGTCCGATCTCACTCGGAGTGACCAACTTCTCAAGCCAGCTTCCACAGGATATGGAACGCCTGGATACATCACTCAAGGTGACATTCTCCAAGTTATTGGTTCTGGACTATCTGCCCGCTCGGATACCTTTACGGTCCGTTCCTTTGGCGAGTCTCGTGATATTAATGGCAAGGTCCTTGCGAAAGCTTGGTGTGAGGCAATTGTTCAGCGTACTCCAGAGCCCGTTAGGCCTGATCAGGTCAGTGGATTAAACCCACGGGTCCCCGAGGATGGCGAGGTGAACTTTGGGCGTCGCTTCGAGATTGTTTCCTTCCGCTGGCTCCACGCCGACGAGGTGTAGTCCTCGCACTAGGAAGAGCATTTTTTGCCTCCAAAAGGCTTCGGTGCCCCGGAGCCTTTTTATTTTTCCACTCGACGGCTCGCTATGGTTGGGTGAATTTGCAGAGAGATATCGATTTAATTTGTTATGAAACCACTTTCCCTTTTTGTATCTGCGTTGATTGCTGTTCCATTCTTGCTTCATGCCAAAGCTCCGAAGGAACTTTTAAGAGAAGCTCAGACTAACGCGGCTCAGTCTAAGAAAGATGTCCTCATGATCTTCTCAGGCTCGGCTTGGCACCCTCAAAGCAAGTCCTTCGAAGAGAAGGTTCTTAAGACCGATCCATTTAAAAAGGCGATGGGTAAAGATTTTGTGCAAGTGCTTTTCGAAATTCCCCGGACACGGGACGAAGCTCACGAACAGATTCTCGAGCTTGAGCAGGATTACCATTTCAAGACTATCCCATCGGTAGTTTTGACCGATTTCAAGGGTAGGCCTTATGCTTATTCGAGCGAGACCCGTGAGAATGCTACCGAGTATTTGAAGCACCTTGGGGAGATGCATCAGGTTCGAGTGGACCGTGACAAGGCTTTCGCTGCTGCCCTTAAAGAGAAGGACCTCAAGCGTGCGGAGCTTTACGTAAAGGCACTGAAGGCTCTCCCTCAAACTTTCATTCGCGATTATTATGCACCAGAGTTAACCCTTATTGCTGAGGCCGACAAAGATGGGACGACCGGGTATGTGACTGAGATCAAAAAAGCCGAGGCGCTTAAACAGGAGAAAGCGCGATATAACATGATGTTTCGTGATAAGAAATATGAGGACATCATTAAAGCGTCCAAGAAGGATGGGGAAAACCTTAAAGGGGAGGACGCCCAGCGGATTAAGATGTATGAAGTCCAAGCTCTTTATTCTTTAAAGAAATATGACGAAGCCGTAGCTGCGATTGTGGTAATGAAGAAACTTGCACCTGTGTCAGACCTTGGTAAGCAGGCCGATAAATTCGGTGATCAGATCGAAGGAGCAAAAACCCGGGCTGCGAAAATAAAAGAGATGGCCAAAAATCCAAAGCCTCGGAAACCAATTGTCTCTAAGCCGGTTGCTATTGTCACTGATATCAATGAGCTAAAAAAAGATGCCAAGACAGCAGAGGAGGATTTAGTCAAAGCTATCGCCGGCGAGAAGGATTTGCAGAAGTCCAAGGCCGAAGTAGATCAGAAAATAAAGACGGCCGAGGCAGCTTTAAACACACTTCGTGATGCCGGGAAAAAAGCTGATACTGCCCTGAAAAATGCCGTTATGGAGCGTGAGAAACTAGCCCGTAAAGCTCAAGCACTGAAGGACGTGGTGGAAAATCACGAAGCGATGGAAAAGCGTAAGCGCGATATAAGCGAGCTGGAGAAGCGTGCTGCTGCTCTGCAAAAGCAGGCAGATGATCTCCGGAAGCAAGCCGATAAGATCAAGAAAGGAAAATAGCCCGATGTTTAGATTGGCCCTTGTCTTAGTCATGATTCTACCTCTTCAAGGGGCTTGGCTCACCGATCTTAAAGAAGCTAAGAAGCAGGCGTCTGAAGAAAAGAAGGACGTTTATTTGGTTTTTTTAGCCACTGAAATTTCCGGGGCATGCGTTCAATTCAAGAAACGCGTGCTCTCCCAAGATTTGTTTCAAGGAGCTATTGCAGCCCGTTTCGTGCCTGTTCTTTTGGATGTTCCTCTCAAACAGACTCCTGGGATTGTTTCTCCGCTTGCTGCCAATCGAGTGGTGGCAGAGACTTTTGGAGTTGATCGGTATCCGACGGCCTTTTTTCTTAATTCTAAAGGGATCGTTTATGCTCGGGAAATCGGGGCAGCCACTAATGGACCACTAAAGCACGCTGCCAAAGTCATTCGACGATCTAAGGATCAAGTGGCGAGATTGAAATCAATCAAAGAAGCTTATCAGCAGAATGGTCTTGAGAGGGCTAAGAGTTTGATAGCTCTGGTTAAGAGCACTCCTCGGGGATCAGATCCTTCCCTCGACGCTGAACACCTTGAAGAGCTCGCGAGGCTTGATCCGGATGACTCTCTGGGCTTTCAAAAGAATCATCTTGCAGAGAGAGGATTTGCGGATTTGGATCGCGGCCTCGAAGAGGTGTTCCACAAGGATTCCTATGACGAGGTGATTCAATTGGTCGACGATTATATCACCAGATTTGAGCCTAAAGGAGCTCTCTTACAAAAAGCCCTGTTTCCTAAGCTTGCTGCCTTAAATCACGGTAAGCAAACGGCGGAGGCGATTAAGGCTGCGGAGGCAGTTATTGCGGTCGATGCCAATTCTTCACATGGTAAACTAGCCGCTCAGATCCTGAAGCGGCTTAAGTCAAAGTAGCGGGGCGGATCATTAGAGTGCTCGCCCGTAGGAATCGCAGCGGTTATGCCAACCTGGTCTCCAACGTGACTCGCCGCGTGCTCTAGGAGAATTGGCAATTCGCAGATCAAGCCTTCTCTTGGCAGCTGCGCTAAATTCGCGCGCAGCTTTTTGTCCTGCAGGAACATTCTTCATCTCCATGAGCACCCACATTAGCCCCCAGCCTTGATTGTTATAGCGCTCGATTGGATTTGTTCCGTCGCCCTTAAAGTTGACGTAGTCAACCAAGGCATAAACACCATTTGCGCTTGCGGCCACTTTTTCGTAATTCGATTTAATGCGCGCCTGCTCGTGGGCCGGTGCGGCACGCATGATCCTAGGAAGAGCCTCCTGGGATTTGTATGCAATGAATTCGGTCTGGATCGTCATGTTCGCAGCCAACCAGTGACGCAGACCGGCCAACTGTGGGCCATTAAAATCGCGCATGAAGGAGGGTTTATTAGGCCAAGGGCAATCGGGGCTTCGGCCAACTGCGGGAACCTGTAGACCTTGCCGCATTGCATAGTTGACGAACTCCGGCCAAGTCTCGCTCCAACGTCCGTTGAAACCTCTTGGGTACCAGATGAAATGTCCGATTCCGAGTGATGGGAATTCCTCCCCGTCATTCCAATGAGTTAAGCCGGTGATCTTACCTGCTGATTCATTTTGCCAAATTTTCCGACCAATTGATGATTTTTGAGCCGCGGTGAGCTTCAGTGCTCCGGCGTTCGGAGCTGCTGTAGGCTCAATTGCGCGAGGTCCGGACGGTCGGGGTTGGCCACCTGGCGGGTCCGCCGAGCATCCAGACATGAGGCAAAGGATAGGCAGAACGAATCGAGCAACTTGCATATCGCGAAGAATGCGCTCAGAGTCGACCTATCGCAATGGACAAAAACGAACTTCTTAAGGTCTTTACGCCTAGTTCTCAGGATATAGCGAAGATTCTTCTCACAGCGGTCATTATTCTTATCGTGACCAAGCTTCAGTTATTGAGCGATCGGCTTTCGGCCCTTCTTATCGCCCTTCCGCTTACTTCAATCCTCGCGATGATCTGGATGAGGCATGAAAGTAAGATTCCCAATCAAGCCATCCGGATTGAGAGCATTGCCAATCATGCCTACTATACCTTCTGGTTCGTTTTGCCGACTCTTCCCATGTTTCTGGTCATTCCGTGGATGCTCCGTAAAGGTCACGGCTTTTATTTTACCCTTTTTGTAAACGCGATGCTCACCATTGCTCTTTTTTGGCTATTGGTTGTGATCCTTAAAAAGTTTACCAATATCGAGTTGATGTAATGAAGTTTCTTTGCCTCCTTCTACTAACCGGAATGTCACTCGCCGCGAAAAATCGTCTCTCTGAAGCTGATGCTAGGCGCTTCGTTGACCTCGCGCTTGCTGGGCTTAATCGGGAATTTCCTAATAAGCCGGGAAACGTTTTACGCTCTCCGAAGGATGCTAAAGCTCCTAGCCAACTCACACCCGTTTTTTTTGGCCATTTCGATTGGCATTCGTCAGTGCATGGTCACTGGACTCTGGTTCGTCTCGTCCGGCTTTTCCCGAAGGCGGAATGGAATCAATCCGTGCGAGCGGAATTGGCCAAGAAGCTGACCCGAGAGGGCTTGGCAAAAGAGGCGTCCTATTTGAAAAAGAATCCTTCATTTGAACGCATGTATGGTTGGGCTTGGGCTTTGCGCTTGGGGATCGAACTTCGGGCCCTTGATGACGCTCAAGGAAGGAAATGGGCGTCCTTTTATCGTCCTGTCGAGAGGGCGATTGTCCTGAATGCAGAATCGTACCTTCCCAAACTCGATTGGCCAATCCGATGTGGGTTCCATCCTGAATCATCTTTCGCTTTCGGGCAATTATTAGACTGGGCCCGTTTGACTGGTGATCAGAGCTTCGCGGATCTCTTGATCAGAAAGGCAAAAAGATTTTATCTTGAAGATGTGGCTTATCCGGTTCGCTATGAACCCAGTGGAAACGATTTTTTCTCACCCGGATTAAATGAGGCAGATCTGATGCGTCGGGTTCTCTCGGCTGCTGAATATCGTAAGTGGCTTGAAAAATTCTTTCCGGGATTTGAGCTGGGGAATCTCACAACGCCGGTCACGGTGAGTGATTTCGAGGATGGTCATTTGGTTCATCTGGTTGGCTTGAATTTAAATCGGGCGTGGAGCTTGCGAGGTATTACAAGCGTGTTGGATGGAAATCCAAAATTCGAATTATTAAAGGTTGCGGATGCTCACGAAAAAGCGGGGCTGCGTGATGCCATCAGCGGCCACTACGAAGGCGATCACTGGCTGGGAACCTTCGCCGTATATCTTCTCACCGGAGCCGGGGAAATCGGAAGTAAGTGATGAGTCTGGATAAAATTAACAGCCTTCTCAGGGCGCTTTCGACCAATCCATTTTACCAGAATAAATTGAATGGGCTGACTTCAGTATCTACTCTGGAGGAATATTCGACAAAGGTGCCTTTTACCACCAAGGCGGAGTTGGCGGCTGATCAAAAATTGCACCCACCGTACGGAAGTAATCTGACTTTTCCCCTCGAGAGCTATCACCGCTTCCACCAAACCAGCGGAACTAGCGGACAGCCGATGATTTGGCTTGATGATAAAGCGGGCTGGGAGTGGCTTTGCGAAAATTGGGCATGGGTCTGGGAAAAGGCCGGAGTGACTCCCGGGCAAGCCGCCTTTTTTCCATTTTCCTTTGGCCCGTTTTTAGGGTTTTGGGCGGGTTTTGAATCAGCCGCCGGACTTGGAATTCGCGCCATTCCAGCGGGCGGACTCTCCAGTGAAAATCGTCTCAAGATGATGGAGAGACTACGTCCTGAAATTCTCTGCTGCACCCCAACTTATGGACTTCGATTGGCCGAAATCTCGGATGATGCGAAAAGCCTTGGGGTTGAAAAAATCATCGTGGCTGGTGAGCCCGGAGGAAGTCTGCCGAAAGTTCGTAATCGTCTTTCCGAAGCGTGGGATGCCGAAGTGATTGATCACCATGGGATGACGGAAATCGGACCGGTGACAGTAAGCGACATTACTAATCCTAGACGATTACTTGTTCGCCATGAGGCTTACTTTTGCGAGGTTATTAACCAGGACCAACAGGGGATTGGTGAGCTGGTTCTTACGACTTTGGGGCGTCACGGTTCGCCGATTTTGCGTTATCGTACAGGTGATCTAGTGCAGCCGGATGAGAGCTTCGCGCTCAAGGGCGGAATCATTGGGCGTGTCGATGACATGGTGGTGGTTCGTGGTGTGAATCTCTATCCGGGAGCGGTTGAGGAAGTCGTGCGTTCGGTTGAGGGAATTTTGGAATACGAAGTATTGATTGAAGAGGTGAATTCGATGGCGGAAGTTCGCCTTCGTGCTGAGGGATCTGGAGCGAGCGAACTTGAAAGTCGTTTGCTCGAAGTTTTTAGCCTGAGGATTCCGGTCGAGGAAGTTCCGGAGGGAACTCTTGAGCGATTTGAAATGAAATCGAAACGTTGGAAGCGTCGCAAATAACGAAATCTACTACCGCCAACCGATCGGTTGGGTCCACGCTTGTTCCTTTTGATCGGAGTAAGATGGATTTGGGTGCTCGCGAGTGGAGGTGATGACGGCGCGCACATAAAGTTCATCTCCGCTGAGTTGGTATTCGGCAGTGGGGCCGGACACGGTTGCAAAAACTTCGCCAGTTGTGTCTGGGGTGCTGCGACGAGTTCCAATAAATTGGGTTTCAAAATCGACCCCTTCGATCGGAGTTATTTCGACGAGATTTTTTCGGGATCCTTGGTCGTATTTCACCTCCTTGAGCACGACGCCGGTCGAAGCGTAAAATTCTCCCCGTTCCATTGATTTAACCAATTGATTGGCGTTTAATTCTTCAGCCCAAACCATGACCCATCCCCGGCCTGGCGATACGTTTCCGCCGTGGTAATAGTGGGAGTCGTCAGTCGCCACTCCAAAGAGTGGGGGAGCATCGTGTGTGAGCATGCGCAGAGTGTTTGCCATATCCCAGATTGCTTCATCACTTGGGTGGTCTGTGTCGCCAAGGTGGTTGATGCTTGGGTGGCCGTTGTAAACCTCGAAAAATTGTTCTTCCACGACTTCGGCCAGTTGCTGCGGAGTGACGGACCAATGGAAGTTAGGGTGATTAAGGTGGGTGAGAATAGGGCGCTTCAGTCGTTCTGACTGCTCTTTGACCGCTCGTAAATTATTCCGCATTGTCTCGACGACGGAGTCGCCTCCCTGCGGTTTTATGACTTCACCTAAGTTAATAGCGTTGATGTGAATGTGATATTGCCGAAATTTATCGGTAATTTCTTCGGCTTCGATGAGAAGAAAATCACCATCAGTTTCAAAGCGGGGGCGAATTTCCTCAAGAGTTTTTAAGCGGACTTCTTCACTTCCGGGTTCGCCCCGAAGTTCGACCCAGTCTTTACCGAAGCGTTCGAGGTATTTGGCCACCGTGCCGCTATCTCCTTTTTGGCGGCGTTTCTCGACTTGTTTTACGGGCATCCATCTCTGGCCGCGGCTAAGTGTGTTGTGATCGGAGAGAGAGAGGAAATCGTAGCCTTCTTTTTTATACCAATCTACGATCATCTCCGGCAGGTCATTGCCATCGCTCCACAAGGAATGGGTGTGCGTGTTCCCCTTGAACCAACGGCCCTTCTCGACCCAATCAACTTTTCCTTCGTCCGGTTCGCGCCACTCCCGGTAAACGATTACGAAAACTACGGCCAACAGGAGCAAGAGTGGGATGTATATTTTCGCTTTCATCATCGAAGTCCCTTATTCCGTATAAGATAAAAAGCTGGGTTACGAATGAATTCGTGAAGTCGTTTGGTTACGATCAGGGTTTGAACCTTGTAGTCAGACCTGACTGTTAGGGTCATCCTATTATTCGTGTTGATGGAAAGTTAGCCTGTTTATTTTTTTTGGGATCTCGTGATGTGTGGTGGGCGAAGGTAGAAGGCTTCGACTGGCATGTTTAGGAGATCTTCCTGCTCTTCCGGCGAGCGTGTGAGCCACGACTTGAGAAGCCCTTCGGCATTTGAATGACTTTCTAGGCAATCGGTAATCTCTGGAAGGCGCTGGGGTGATTCAAATGTGATTTTGGGTCCTTCGCACTTAGCGAGTAATATAGAAAATTCTTCTCTATCAAGGAGCTTGGGAGGGATTTGAGCCCGACCATTTTGGACCGGCATGAGAAAATAGGAGTCCCGCCGCGCATCTCCCACGGCCCAGATCGTTTCGTTACGAAACGCCTCGGGGACTCCCTCGAACGAGCAGAGACCAGCGACCCGGCATCCATGGACTTGGGCGATAGCCTGAGCTGTTGCAACACCAACCCTTGTTCCGTTATAGGATCCGGGGCCGATACCGACGACTACAGCGGAAAGTTTTTCATCGGAGGGAAGTTTACTAAGCAGATCTAGCAGGGGTGTGAAGAGATCACATTCCTGAGATCGCTCGCTCCGAAAGGATTTCTGGGAAAGAATGCCGTTTTCGTTGGCCAGGATCATGGTAGCTTGGGCAACACTCGTCTCTAGGGCGAGGATTGTGTGGTTCTTTGTCACGGCCATCTTCGGAAGACAGTTAATTTTCTCTAACTAAAAAACTCAAACAATCTTTGCGGGAAACCCTTGCGCACTATTGTTGGGGGCACTATGCCTCTGTCACCCTAACTTTCACTACTTTTATTTTTATGTCTGATTACGCTAAAGGTCTCGAAGGAGTTATTGCCAATGAATCCGCACTCTCAAACGTCGAAGGTCTCGATGGTCGTCTTTCTTACCTAGGTTATTCTATCGATGAGTTGGTTGAGAATTGCAGTTTCGAGGAGACCACTTATCTTCTGCATTTTGGTAAGTTGCCAAACACAAGTGAGTTAGCTGATTTTGAAAAGTCTCTCCGGACAAATCGCGAGATTCCCCAGGGAGTCATTAATTTCCTGAAATCCGCGCCGAAAGACGCGAATCCAATGGACGTGCTCCGGACCGGAGTTTCCATGTTGGGGCTTTTTGATAAACGCGCCGGGATTGGTGAGCCGGACCAGGACGCTAACCGCGAGGTAGCCATCTCCCTCTGTGCCCAGACTTCGGTTATTGTCGCTTACTATCACCGTGCCCGTCAGGGGTTAGATTTGCCGCCTGTGCGTGATGATCTTTCCGAAGCAGGTCACTTTCTCTACCTCATTACCGGTGAGGAACCTTCCGATGCTGCAACCAAGACTCTCGATATTGCTTATATTCTTCACGCCGACCATGGCATGAATGCTTCGACATTCTCGGCTCGTGTGACAGTTGCGACTCTTTCCGATTTTTATTCCGCGATGACCTCTGCGGTTGGAACGCTCAAAGGACCTCTCCATGGAGGTGCCAACGAAGGCGTGATCAAGATGCTTCAGGAAATCGGCAGCCTTGATAAGGTCGATGCCTACGTTGAGGACTGCTTGGAGAATAAAAAGAAGATCATGGGAATCGGCCACCGCGTCTACAAGGTGCTCGACCCCCGCGCACCTCATCTCCAGAGGATGGCGGTCAAGCTTACCGAGGAGTTGGGTGAGACCAAGTGGATCGACATGTCCGAGCGGATTGCCACCATGATGCGCGAACGAAAAGGGTTGAATGCCAACGTTGATTTCTATTCCGCTACTGTCTATTATTCTCTCGATATTCCGACCGATCTCTTTACACCAATTTTTGCAATTTCCCGCATGGCTGGTTGGACCGCACAGGTTCTTGAGCAGCTCGAGGATAACCGCCTCTACCGTCCGCTCACCAAGTATGTTGGGCCGACCGAGCTTTCCAAAGTCGCTCCGATTGAGGAACGCTAGAAACGATTTTTAATCCATGGGTGGCTGGTGAATAGCCTATTCGCCGCTCGCGAGATTGAGCGTCCAGGCGCCAGCTTCACCTTCCTTGGTGTAGGATTTATCAGCAATTTTAATCGTTTCCTTTTTGAGGGGGCCAGTGGTTTCGCTGTGTCCTTTAAACTTTGCTTCGTTGTGGTGAAGCGTGATCGATTCGGTGGCAGTGGGACTGCCGCTGCTGGCTTCAATCCGAAGGAGAGAATCACCCCCTTTTTTCACTTCCGAGAAAATTCTAGTGATGAATTGAACCTTGGGATTTGCTGCCAAAGCAATTGCGGATGAGTATGAGAGTTCTTTAGTGTCGAGCGGGTCAGCCGAATACCAGGAGACGCTTTCCTTCGTCTCGCCAGCGTCGAATTCGATCTGCCGCATGTTCTTGAGGGAAACGGTCGCGGTGGGTGAATTGGTATCACGCTCTAAAACAAGGAGGGTGAGATTACCTTTGCGGTGGGCGAAGGTAGGAGTCCACGCTCGTGGGAGAAATCCGCAAGCACTCAATTCGAGGTTTGGATTGGTTGGAATATCAGCAATTTTTATTTTCCGAAAATCCGGTTTTCGGCCGCTGATTGAGTAATAACGTGCGCCGCCTTTAAAGATGCGTCCGCCATCGTTAATTTCCCGCTTTTGATTAATTTTCCCTCCCTCGGCGTTCCATTTGATCAAGTCGACTTCGCGGATTTGTTTTTTTGTGACAAGACTGGGTAGCTTTTCGATGATTCCAGCAACGGTGTCATGCTCTTCTGCGACTGATTTCTTGATGAGGTAGTCACTGTATTTATTGGGCATTTCGAGGATCCAAGCCTCTTGTGCGTTAAGCGCGGTGCCGAGTGTCATCAGCAATAATAATAATCTTGGAAGGAATCTCTTCATTTCCTTTACAAAGTCATGGAGATCACGGTCTTGTCCAGTGCAAAGGAAGGCGCTATGGCTTTCGGAGCAGATGAAGCATTATCAAGCAACGAGTCGATTTGACGTCAAGACCCTAAAGTTGGGTTCGGCGATGCATATGCGGAACCGCCATCCAATCTTCCTGATCTTTCGATATTTTTATCTTATTTTGGTCCCGATCGGAGCGCTTCTTCTCTTTCTTGGTGAGCGGACCTTTGGTTTTCTCTGCATTCTCGTTGGCCCTCTGCTTTTTATGCGGAAAACCTTCTGGCAATACCGCCTGATCCATAGCTCCAAGTCTTCGCCTGAGGCGGGCCAGATGCTGACTTGGACCTTTTCCAATAAGACGGTCGATCAGGAATCAAAGGGTCATGAGAAGACCCTGAAATGGCAAGAATTTGAAGATCGCTACTTGTCTCCCAAGGGAATTCTGCTCTATCTCCACAAGGATCAATATTTTATTTTACCGAAGTCGGCCTTTTCGTCAGAGGAGGACTTTGAGGCCGTGAGCAAAATGTGTGAGACTAAGATTACCGCACTATGAAAAGGGTTGAGATTTATACAGATGGGGGGGCGCGCGGAAATCCTGGGCCGGGTGGATTTGGGGCAGTCGTCATTTTTGGACAGTATTGTAAAGAGCTGAAAGGGGCATTTGATCATACCACTAATAATCGCATGGAGCTTATGGCCGCGATTGCGTCGCTAGGAATTCTTAAGGAGCCGTGCGCGATCACTTTGTATTCGGATTCTAAATATCTCGTCGACGCCATGACTAAAGGGTGGCTGGTCGGTTGGAAGAAGCGTGGGTGGTTAAAATCGGATAAAAAACCAGTATTGAATCGTGACCTTTGGGAGCAGCTTGAACAAGAGGCTGGAGGGCACACTATCGCCTGGAAGTGGGTTAAGGGACACGCTGGCAACACATTCAATGAGCGTTGTGATTCCTTAGTAAATGAGGCAATTGATGCTGGAAAATTTATCGAAGACTCGGGCTACCTTGCTCAAGAAACTCAGGATCCGGAGTTATTTGGCTAGGGTGCATTCTTTAAATTTGGGGCGACAATAAAGCGAATCAGGGCTATTGTAATTTACTGTGAAACTATTGTTGTTATGGGCGGTCGTAGGACTTCCGGCGAGTGGGTTGATTTTCCGAGATGGTTTAAGCCCTGCCGCGAATACGCGCACCGCGCCCATTGGTGATTATGCGGGAAGTGGTTGGCAGCATCAGCTGCGATATTTGACTTCGCATGCCACTATTATTTCGCCCAAGCATTTCATTACCGCTCACCATCTGGGTGCTAGTCAGGAGCAGGTGACGCAGCAGGCCTTTTTTAATGGGGTTGAACTCAAGACTTTTGCGATAAAAGGAACTCCGGTGACGATTGGGGATTCTGATCTGCGGGTTTTTGAGATTTGGGAAACTTTCGATGACTATGCCTTGCTCTACACGAAGTCTGATGAGGTTGGTAAAGAGATGGTCGTTCACGGGCGGGGCATTGATCGTGGCGAGGAAGTCCTAGGGAGAGGCTGGAAGTGGGGGTCTTATGCGACGCAAAAATCTCGATGGGGTCGTAATGAGGTGGGCGGTTCCGTAGATGTGGAAGGTAATGAACTTCTACATTTTGATTTTTCAGATATCTTGGGCCAGGATGAGGCGATTGTTTCCCCTCGCGATTCCGGAGGGGGTTGGTTTATTAAAGATGGCCCAATTTGGAAGTTGGCTGCGGTCACCTCTTCGGTGGATGCCTCTTATTCGTCTTCCGCGATTCCTTCGAATCAAAATCGCTTTAACGGAGTATTCTATGATGCTGGTGGTCTGTATATCGGTAGCGACGATTCTGAGTGGGACTTGATTCCGATTTTTGGTGAATCTGAGAATTCATCTGATATCCGATTCTATCGTCAGACCAATGGTTATGGCTCACGAATCAGTGATCGTGCCGAGGAAATTCAGGCCCTAATTGACCCTGCCATTGAATGGAAAGATCTGAGTCCGGCTGAAAAGTTTGATAGTTGGCTAGAGGGTGCAGGGATCTCCCTCTCGGGATTTTCTGATGATCCGGATAATGATAGTTTTTCCAATCTCGAGGAATATCTTGCAGGTTCTGACCCAAGTGATGCGAGCACAGGGATAGGGCCAATGACGATTGATTATCTTCCGGACGGTTCTCACTCCTTCGTCCTAGTGGAGTCGTTGGATTTGGAAGGGCGAAACCTTAGCACGGTGCTGGAGTCCTCAATCGACTTGGACAACTGGGCTCCGGTTGTCGATCTAACGCAGATCTCAAGTGTTCGGGATAATCCAGCTGGAGTGCAGACTCGCTCTCTGACTCGAACACCCGCGCAAAATGGTCCCCTCTTCTACCGGCTTAGAATCACAATGGTCTCGTCGAATTAGTTGAAGAAGCGATGTGGAAATCAGCGTCAAATTTCCGTGCTTAGGATAGGCCGATTTTTCTGGTGGCGGCCAAGATTCGTCCCGGTGAAATGATAAGCCATTTCGTTTGCTGGGATATGTGAATATACACCGCAACTTTCTGCCTTAAAGAAACAACGGTTTTCAGCGTTTGGGAGTAAAGTCCCAGGGTTCCGTTTTCTCGCCGAGCTTTTCGAGAAAGGCGCCAGATGAAAAAGCAAGGAAGAGTGCCGCGTCGCCTTTCCTATGGCGGTTCAGGGCGTAAAGTTTTTTCATTGTGGGAACAGCTTGCTTGGCCTGTGAACCAAGGAGTTCGATCGCACGGCAGGCACGGAGTGCGACAGGCCAGCTTGAGTTTTCTAGTTCGTCGATAAGAACCTTCATGGCTTTTTCCGAGTAGCGACTTTCTGCGGCTAGCCAGGCGGCAGCTTCGATACTCGCTTCAGCGCTACCTGTTTGCCCTACGTAGCGGAAGGCATCATCTTTATGTTTATCATTAGGGCGAGAGCCTTTGAGGGCATTAACAACCCAAAAATTGATCGAGGGATCGTTGGGCCTGAAAAATTTAAGGGCGGATTTGGTGTCTCTCCCAACCGAATCAGCGATATTCCAGATTTGATCAAGCTTGAGGTTTCCATTCCGAGCAAGATCTGCAATGGATTCTCCATTTTTCTCAACCAACTCAGCCATGACTCCTTCAGGTAGGCACCCTACGTCTCGAGTTCTCTTGCGAATTCTTTTTAGGGCTCGGTGGGCTTTTTCGAGCGAGACTTTCTGAGTAGGACTCAATTTTTCAAGAGCTAGATTGCGGGTGTTCTCGGGATCGGCGATGCAATCATAAAACTCAACCGGAGCCCGCTGTGGTGAGGTGTAATGATTTTGTTCGTTTGAAAGGGTCGTCCCAGTATTAAGTGAATAATTGGTAATTTCATTCCGGATTTCACCTAGATCTGAGAAAACCGAAGGTTGGTTCCAGCCGAGAAATGGGTGGTAGTTTCGAATGTATAACCAGCGGCCGTTGCGAACCGAACGGGAGCAGTCGAAGACTTCGTCGACCCGGTCACGTGCACCATAAACCCACTCACGGTTGTTTTTTTGATCGAGGAAGTTGTGCCCCTGCATGTAAGCCGGCGCATCAATCCCGCAAAGCGCGAGGACGGTTGGCGCGAAGTCGACAAAAGAAACTAATCTATTATTTTTGCTGCCACGATTTTCGGACCCGGGGACAAGGTGTTGCCATTTTTTAGGCACTCTAACCATGAGGGGGACCCGCATTCCTGAGTCGGTGAGAAGTCGCTTGTGACGTGGCATCCCTGAGCCGTGGTCGGAGTAAAAGAAAACGATTGTGTCTTCGGCAAGGCCGTCCTTTTCCAGCTCAGCAAGAATACTTCCGGTATTCCGGTCCATTACGGTGACGCAGTCGTGGAAACGGGCAAGTTCTCGTCGGATCAGCGAAGTGTTAGGATAGTAAGAGGGAACTCGAACTTTGTTCGGTTTGTGAATTTCGTCGGGAGAAAGCTTCGCTTGGATTTCCTTTTTAAATATTAAGTAAGGCCAGACCATGGTGCGCGACTGGTGGGTGGTCATATCGTTGAAAATCGCAAAGAAAGGCTGGCCTTTTTTGCGAGTCCGCCAGTGAGCCTTCGAGCTTGATTCAACCCACGAATTTTTGGTGAGTCGCTCTGCATCTGCGAAATTATAGTCAGTTTTGACATTATTAGTTGTGTGGTAACCAGCTTCGCGAAGGTATTGCGGGAAACCTGTAACTCCTTGGGGGAGTGGGAAAGCAGACCGCATTTGTCCGGTTCCAGTCGTAGAAGGATACATTCCGGTGATGAGGCAGGAGCGCGAAGGAGAGCAGACTGGGTAAGCTGCAAAGGCATGGGTAAAGAGAATACTCTCTTTGGCGAAGGCATTAAGATTTGGAGTAAGAGCATCGGGGTGGCCGTAGCAGCCGAGAGCGGGGCTGAGATCTTCGGCGACGATCCAGATGATGTTGGGTTGCTCAAGAGTGGACGTCTTAGATTCGAGCTTGCGTGCTCGGATTTTTCGAAATTTTACAACGCCCCCTTTGCCGTGATGCTGGATTGCGAAGTAGCCTTTGAGTTGTTTTTCCTCTCGAATGTCCGCGACGGGGTTTCCATTAACGAAGGTCTCAATGCGATTGCCTTGAGCAATCACGCGGAAATGATTCCACTGGCCTTCTTTGAGCTTACCTTTCTTCTTCGTAAGCCAGCCACCAAGCCCAATTCCGTAAACTCCGCCGGGAGCTTTTCGATCGATCTCGATTTGATAGCCCTTCGGTTTTCCCTTCGCTCCCGAACAGCGGAATGCGAGGCCGGAATTAAACCCTGGCTCCCTAGGGAGGAACACCTCTAGTTCAGCTTCGAAATCATCCATTTCAATCTTGGAGGTGACCCAGACATTAGTCTTTGAGAGAAGATGAAGTTCACCATTAATGGCTTCAAATTGCTCGACTTCTGCGCGCGGCGTCCAATCGTTAGTCGATTTTCCGTCGAATAGTTCAATCCAATTGGCATGGAGTGGCAAAATGGCGAATGCAGTGACTAGTAGTAATCGCATCTTGGGATCTCACCTGATTTTGCCCGCGAGTTCCATCGATAAAAAACTACTTTCGCTTATTCCAAGAGTGGACTTGAAAGCAGGCGCTAAATCGGGCGTAGTTATAGACGATCAATTCGATCATTCGTAACTAAATCTGCTCTCTATGAAATATCATTTTCTGATTTTGACTCCTTTTTTGGCTAACTTGTCCACTCTCCACGCCCAAGTCTCTATTTCCGACGCTGGGCGTTGGAGAAAGGAACAGGTCAAGAATGAACGCCCGGCAGTCGTGACACCTCCAGGTCATACTACCGATGCCAAACCTGGCGCAGTCCCATCCGATGCTATCGTCTTTTTCGATGGGCGTGACCTTTCGAAATGGAAGGGCCGTGCAAAGGATGGAAATGATGGTGCAAATTGGCAGGTGAAGGATGGTTTTATGGAGGTGGTGCGAGGAACTGGATCAATCCAAACCCGTAATCAGGTCGAGGGAGATTGCCAGTGGCATATTGAGTGGTGCACGCCGGCCGAAGTGAAGGGGAATAGTCAGGGGCGCGGCAATAGTGGCGTCTTCATTGGAGGATATCCCGAAGTACAGGTGCTTGATTCATTTAAAAATGATACCTATCCCGATGGCCAAGCTTCCTCGCTTTATCAAAAGAGTGTGACTTTGGTGAACGCGAGTCGTGGGCCGGGCAAGTGGCAGACTTATGATGTTATTTGCATTCGGGAGAAGAAGGGCACCGACGGCAAAGTGATCCAACCGGGATCAATCACTGTGCTACACAATGGTGTCGTGACGCAGTTCGCAGTGCAAGAGGGTGGTAAGGCGAAGTCAGGCGGACTCTCACTTCAGGATCATGGTAATCCGGTTCGATTTCGCAATATTTGGGCGCGAAAGTTGGTTGTGCCGAGGATAAAGCCTTCCGGCAATTAAGACCCCACGATTGAGTGATTTTTTGGGCATCGTTTTTCTTTGGTGCCGAAGGTCTTTGCTAAGAAGACCAAGAGAAATATGCGCATGGATGAAGTATCGCGTAATTTTAAAATGGGGTAGAGGGCATCTCTAGGCGGAAATGTTCGAGGGACTCAGTGCATTGCGATATCGGACGCTAGGGTATTTGATTTTGCGGCCGGTGCGAACAATTTGGGATTTTGCTGATCAAGTTTCCGCACTGAAGAAGGAAAATTGAGAATGATTGATCGTGTTGGAGTTCTTTATCGATGGGAGTGATAGGTTGATACTATTGAAAAATATGTGCGTAAGACTGCGGGTGAAAGGTGGATTCGTCGTGGTCTTTGGGGTGCTGATGAGCTGTTTGGGGAATGCTCATGCCGGAGAGGTCCAACCTTCGGTGGTGGTTCAGCAGATTAAGGGCAAGCCGGTGATTGATGGAGTTTTGAATGAGGAGGAATGGATACACGCGAAGAAGATTAGGAATTTTGGGCAGGTAGAGCCCCGCGAAGGGGAAGAGGTATCGGAGCGGACGGAAGTTTTGTTGATGCGCACGAATGAAGCTTTATATCTGGGAGTAAGGTGTTTTGATCGAAGTCCAGCAGAGGTTTTGGCAAGAGACCGGAGGAGGGACTCCACGGGTTCAGGTGATGATCGACTGAGAATCGTGATTGATCCGTTTGCGCGGGGAACCGAGGGATATTTTTTTGGGATTGCAGCGGGGGGGTCGAGCGCGGATGGGATCGTAAGGGCGGGGAATCGTCCGGAGATGGAGTGGGATTGTATTTGGGATGTCAGGACGCGTGTAACTGCCGAGGGCTGGGTGGCGGAGATTGAGATTCCGTTTCGCAGTATTGCCTTCGAGCCAAATCAGGAGAGCTGGGGGTTTAATATTGAGCGCGTGATCAGGCGGAAGGAGGAAAAGTTACGGTGGGCATCGCCTACGCGGAAAAAATTGCTTTACGCAATGGAGGGTGCCGGGCGGATCACTGGGATGCGGGATCTGAAGACTGGGCTGGGACTGGATGTGCGACCTTCACTGGTATCGCGCTGGCGGGAGGAAATGGGTGGTTCGAATACGTTTGAAATCGTGCCGTCGATCGATGCCTTTTTTCGAGTTACACCATCATTGACTACGACCCTAAGTTGGCAGACAGATTTTGCAGACACGGAGGTCGATAAACGGGTGGTGAATACCACAAGATTTCCTCTTTTCTTTCCTGAAAAGCGGGCCTTTTTCTTGGAAGATGCGCGCTATTTTCGCTTTGGTGGAATCAGAAGAAGCCCCCTTCCTTTTCATTCGCGGACGATCGGTTTGTCGGGGAATGGTGAGCGTGTGCCGATTGAGATGGGCGGGAAGTTGACAGGCAAAGTGGGGAATTGGAATCTGGGTTTGCTTGGAGTGGGATTGGAAGGAAAGGGGGTGTTGGAAGCTGATGACGTATTTGCGGGCCGGGTGACCTACGATTTGTTCAAGGAGTCCCAGGTGGGAGTGATTGTGACGGATGGTGACCCTCGCAGCAATGGATCGGCCCGCACTTTTGGTTTAGATTTTTATCTGAAGGATAGTAGCTATCTGGGGAGAGAGGAAAAAACGGGGGAGTTGATAGGGTGGTTGATGCAAACCGATAGCGATGGCGTGGATGATTACGGGTGGGGGTTGACGGCGATTTATCCGAATAATCCTCTCTACATGCGGGTTGGATTACAGCGAGTGGGTAAGGATTTGGATCCAGCGATGGGATTTGTGAGGAGACCAGGAATTTACGAATTTGCTTCGTTCTTCTCGTATGCATTCGAGGCGGGCGGAAGGAATTGGAACGAGATTGATTTTGATTTTGCGGCGGGCTTTGATGCTGATTTGGAAGGACAGGTTTTATCGGAGGATTTTGAATTTGATGTGACTTTTGAGAAGAAGGGAGGAGGAGAATATAATCTGGGCATCGAGCACGAACGCGAGCGCTTCTTGGAAGATTTTGAGATCTTAGATGGTGTGATTATTCCCGTGGGTGATTATCGGCACACGCGAGTATTTGGTGGGTTTAGCACGCCTTCGTCCTGGAGGTGGGGTTCCAGATTAAAACTGAGTGCAGGGGAATATCTGGGAGGGCAGAGGCAGGGAATTGATCTGGAGATGTTTTGGAAACCAAGCCCACAATGGGCCACGCGAGTTTCGGTGAATAACGATTGGAATCAACTGCCTGGAGGGGACTTTGAAACCTTCGTGGTGAATAGTGCGCTACAGTGGACACCGACAACGGAACTACTTTTGACAACCGATTTGCAATATGACAATTTATCGGAGAAAGTCGGAATCAATGGGCGCGTGAGGTGGACGGTGAAACCGGGGAGCAATGTTTTCTTTGTGGTGAATCAGAGTCTGACTAAAATGGGTCCGGAGAGGCGCTATGAAAGCTCGGGCAGAGAGGCGGTAGCCAAAGTGGGTTGGACGTGGAGGTTCTAGTTTTTTTGGTCTTTGCGATTGGCAACTCTAAATTTATCGGCGTATTCCTTTGGCGGAATGAAAGGTCGGTGGGGATCGTAGGGATTGAGTCATCTATTGATTAATACTCATCTTTAACTAAGCCCCAAGAGCGTGCTGGCTTTAGTCCTTTCGTCGTGATCAGATTTCTTTATGAGAAAAATAAATCATTCTGCCTGCCCAACCGAAATCCCGCATTAGAATACTAGCGATGGAGGATAATGATTTTCACTATGAACTGAGCGATCGTGAATTGGCGGGGCGGATATGGGTCCGCTTACGCCCCTATCGCAGACGAATCGGATGGGCGTTGACCCTTCTTGTCTTTGCAGTTCCTTTCGTGAATTTTCATCCTTTAGTTTGGGGATTTGTCGCTGACGCTTTAGTTGATCAGACTCTTACATCCGATGTTCTCGTGATGTGGCTCTCTATTATGCTCGGGAGCTATCTCATCGGAATTGCTGCGGGTGCGGTTCAGAGCTACCTTCTCGAAAAGACAGGTCAGGCTTTTGTTCGAGATATTCGGGCCGAGCTTTTTTCTAAGTTTCAGGAACAGTCACTTGCTTACCACCGTGATTGCAGAACTGGCGAGCTGGTCACCCGTATTACCAGTGATGTTGATGCGATGGAGCAATCGGTCTTACAGGGACTGACTGCATTGGTGGAGGAGTTCGTCACTTTTATCGTAGTGGCGAGCATGGTTCTCTGGATCAGTCCGGTGGTTGGTGCGGTTTCTATTATTCCCCTCGCTTTCGCTTTTATTTTTATTCGAAAATACAATCGCAGGGTCAAATCACTTTATGCTGGAGTGCGAAAGAAGCTCGGGAATATCGGATCCTTCGTGCAAGATCGGTTAGCTGGAATCTTGGTCACTCAATCATTTGGCCGTAGGGATCATGAAACAGAGAAATTTCGCGAGAATGCTGATCATTTTTATGATTCAAGTGTTAAGGCAAGTCGGCTTCGGAATACCTATTTTCCAATCGTTTCAGTTTTTGGCTTTATCAATAATGTCATCATGTTGGGCCTTGGGGCGTGGCTCATCATGAACGACAGTAGTCTCTTTTCACTCGGGGCTCTTCTGGCTTACCGTGGTTTTTGGTGGCGCCTGCAGAGTCCCATCCGGACGATTGCTCAAACGAGTGATATCCTCCAGCGGGCTCGAGCAGCGGCTACGCGTATTATGGAGCTTCTCGATAAACCTGTGTCCATCAAAAATGAACCGGACGCCAGATCCTTGGGAAGCGTGAATGGAGCCATAGATTTTAACGAGGTGAGTTTCTCGTATCTCCAAGGGAAGCCGATTTTGAAGCAGGTAAGTTTTTCGATCAAAGCCGGTGAATTTGTGGCGGTTGCCGGGGGGAGTGGCTCAGGGAAAAGTACGCTGCTCAATTTAATTCCCCGCTTTTATGATGTCGATTCTGGCTCGATTACGATCGATGGGACCCAAATCAAAATGGTGACGCTCGACTCTCTTCGCAAGAAAATTGGGTATGTGGGGCAGGACCATTATCTTTTCGATGGCACAATATGGAAGAACCTGATTTATGGTGATCCGGCTGCTACTGAGGAAGAAATTTTTTCAGCTGCCAAGAAGGCTAATGCTCATGATTTTATTCTGTCTTTGCAGAATGGCTATGAAACGCAGGTCGGCCAAAATGGAGTGAAACTTTCGGGAGGTCAGCGTCAACGATTGAGCTTAGCACGAGCTTTTCTGGCCACGCCGCGTATCCTCTTGCTTGATGAGCCAACCGCCTCAGTTGAGCCCGAAAGTGAATTTTTAATTCACGAGGCAGTTTTAAAACGCTCACGGGAGAGTGGTGGGACTACGGTTCTCGTGACTCATCGCATTGATCTTCTCCGTCAGGCTCCGCGTATCCTCTTTTTCGATCAGGGAAGATTGGCTGCAGATGGTGCCCATGATGACCTAGTCGAAGGTTGTTCGGCCTATGCGGAGGCTTACTTACGTTGGGAAGTGGAAGAAGCGAACCAGATTTCTGTTCTTCGGTAAATTATTGTTCGCATTTTTTGGTTGGTGGCGATGTATTGGGAAATAGTTCTTGGAAGTGATACCAAGCAACGGGAAAAAGAGCTCTTGGCCCTTAAGACAACCATGATCATAGAAAAGACGCAGGTATTCTTTAAGTTGTTTGGTCTTATGCTTTTGCTAATTCCCTCCGTGAGGGCGGATCAGACTGGTGTTTGGAATCGTTTCCGTGGTCCTAACGGTTCCGGGATTGCAGTTGGCTGTCAGCCACCCGTGCGAGTTGGCAAAGCTTACGAAGCGTGGCGTGTCCCAATTCCGCAGGGGCTGTCTTCACCTGTTTTATCGGAGAGTCAGATTTTTTTCACTGCTGTTAGAGATCGCAAGTTGATGACAATTGCCCTCGATAAAGAGAGCGGGAGAGAGCGCTGGCGAAGGTTCTCTCCGGTAAAGGCGACGGAGAAGGTTCACCGTGCCGCGAGTCAGGCTTCTTCGACTGTTTTGGTCGATGAACAATATGTCATTGTCTACTTCGGGTCCTATGGATTTCTTTGTTACGACCACGATGGCAACGAAATTTGGAAGAAGCCGATTCCAACTCCCCAGACCTTGTATGGAATGGCAAGCTCGCCAATCGGTTTCGGTAAGATGGTGATTATGGTTCTTGATGACGACCGAAATCTACCTGGCAGTAAGTTGAGCCGCTCTAAGGTCATCGCATACGAAAAAGCGACGGGAAAGGAAGTATGGAAGACAGCGCGGCCATTTTCTCGCAGCGGCTGGTCGACGCCCATCATCTGGAACCACAAGGCGGGATCGGATCTTGTCGTTTTGGGAGATGGACGTCTCAATGGTTATGATCCGACAACAGGCGAGGGGAAGTGGCATACTACTGGTTTTTCCCGCGAGACGATCGCGGTTCCGGTCGCCAACCGTGATCATGTCTTTGCCTCTTCGTCACGGAGAGGTGGTGATGGCGATGCAGAGACCAACCCAAAGCCATTCTGGGATGCAATTCTGCCCTTTGACGAGAACAAGAATAGTAAGATTGAAAGGTCGGAAATGAAGCCGCCTTTTACCTTTCCTTTCCGACCGGAACTTCCGGTTGATCACCCCGGATTTGGTTTTCCCATGCCTGACGATCTAAAAAAGCGTGAGGAACGTGTGGACTGGATCTTGAGTTGGTTTGATAAAGATAAAGACCGGGCTTGGAGTGAGGAGGAGTTCATGAAGGGTTTCAAGGACAAGCCTGGGAAGCCACTGCTCGTGGCAGTTCGGCCGGGTGGCTCTGGGGACGTTACAGAGAGTCACTCAAGTTGGTCAGTAAACCGCAATATCCCAGAAATCCCTTCTCCGCTTCTACACGATGGCATTATCTACCTGATCCGGGCGGGAGGAGTTCTCGCAGCGACTGACGCCCAAAATGGTAAGATTATCTACCGCAACAGAATTTCGAGTCTTGGAGGCCAGTGCACCGCTTCTCCGGTCTACGCTAACGGGCACCTTTACCTCGTTGCCAGTCACGGAGTGATCTCAGTTGTTGCGACCGGCAGGCAATTTAAGGAGATTCATTCGTATGACCTTGGCGAAGAGTCCGAAACGACTCCATCTATCGACCAAAATTCAATCTATATCCGTACGGAAGAACACTTAATTGCTTTCCGTAAATCGAAGTGATGTTTTTTATCGAAGGTTGAGTAATGCTGGATATCTTTCCCCAACAAAAAAAGCGGTAAATGGCAGAATCAACTGAATCTCAAACTAGTCGAAGTGTGACCCTGCTCCCGGCAACTAAGGTTGGAGCTCTTGGAAGGGTTTGGCGTCTGATCCTACCATTGATTTTGCTTGGAACTGGATGGGTTGCATTCGATTACTGGATGCAACCAGAAATTCGGGAAAAGCGGCAGCGGGATTTACCCCAACTGCCAAAGACAAGAGTTATCGAACTGACTGTTGTTGATTTTGAACCACAGATCGAAACCAGCGGAGTGGTAAGGGCACACAATCAAATCAATCTCACTTCACAAGTGAGTGGACGGATTGTGGCAACTCATCCTCAGTTTGAGGATGGAGCCTACTTTGAGGAAGGGACTGTTCTCGTGGAGCTTGATAAGGCGGATTTCAAAACAGCGGTTGCGAGTGCAAAATCGCAGGAGGCCCAAGCGCTTGCGATACTCGCACAGGAGCAGACACGGGCTAAGCAGGCTCGCTTGGATTGGGAGGATCTTGGTTATGAAGAGGAACCCAGCGATCTCGTACTGCGCGTTCCGCAGTTACGCGAGGCAGAAGCTCGTGTTGAAGCTGCTGCTGCCCAGCTGGAACAGGCCGAGCGTGGTCTTGAACGTTGCCAGATTCGTGCTCCGTTTGATGGCCGAATTCGGCAGCGCATGGTCGGAGTCAGTCAAACGATAAGCAGTGGAACGAGCCTCGCTTCCATCTTTGCGGTAGACTATGCCGAGGTGCGCCTCCCAATTGAGGCTAGGCATATTCGATTTCTTGAATTGCCAGAGGAAGCAAGTGATTCACCGGTCAAGATCATCCTTCGCGATGCTCTGGACGAGAGTAATAAAATTGAGCGGGAAGCGTGGATTGTGCGAACCGAAGGGGCATTGAATGAACAGTCGCTCGATCTCTTTGCGATCGCTCGCATTGATGATCCATTCGGTCGGGAATCAGGGAAGGCACCGCTTCGGATTGGACAGCCGGTTTCTGCAAAAGTTCCCGGGCGGCCCTTCGAGAAAGTCGTTGTGATCCCGCGCGAAGCGGTTCGTCAACTTTCACGTATCACGGTCGTTGATCGAGATTCTCATATGATCAGTAAACGTATGGTGACTCCGCTCTGGGAAAACGAGACCGATTTGATTGTCAGTGACGAGTCCCTCGTTGATGGCACTTTACTTGCAACTGCTTTTCTTGTGTATACTCCGGATGGGACTCCGGTTGAAATTTTGCCGGACCCTTCTCCGGAAGGTGAAACCCCTGTTGCTACTAATGGCAACGATAACAAGACGGACTAATGATTCGCTGGTTCGCCAATAATGGCATCGCAGCCAACCTGTTAATGTTTGCGATCCTCGCGGCGGGCTTCAACGCGGCATGGAACAAGGTGCCACTGGAGGTCATCCCTGAATCAAGCGCATGGGAGATCGTTTACATGGAGATGCCCTATCGCGGAGGAACCCCAAAGGATATCGAGGAAAATGTGCTGATTCCCGTTGAACGTGCTCTGGAGGGGATTAGTGGTATTCGCGAAATTAATTCCGACGGAATGCCGGGAATGGCGAAGTTTTACTTCAAGGCGAAGGAAGGAGTCGACCTTGATAAGCTGCTCGATGAGATCAAGGGCCGCATCGATACCATCTCGACGTTTCCTGGTGAAACTGAGCGCGCGAAGATTATTATTCCTGATTCCAGTGGTCGGTTGCCGGTGCTGAGTGTGGCGGTGACTGGTGAATTTGATGAGGCGGCTTTGCTCCAAGTCACTAAGAAAGTGCAGCGGGAAATTCTTGAGTTGGAGGGTGTCAGTCGTGCTGATATCCAGGGAGTCCGAAAAACTGAAATCTCAATTGAGGCAGATCTCGCTAAATTGCGTGCCTACAAGCTCACCTTTCGTGAGCTTGCTGATGCCATCCGTAGTTCATCGATCAATCTGACAGCGGGGACGATCCGCAGCGATAGTGGCCGACTCGTTGTCAAGACACGTGGTCAGGCCTACCAGGCCGCCGAGTTTAAGAAGATCTTGATCCGGGCTGCTAATGGTGCCGACGTCATGCTGGGAGAGGTTGCTAAGGTAAATGACGGGTTTGAGGAGGAACAAAAAATCGTCGAGTTTAATGGGCGACCTGCAATGTTTATTCAAGTTCGGCGGGCACGCGGTGAGGATGCGATTGAGATCTCGGATCGTATTAAGGAATACGTTTCGGCACGCGCTCCCGAGGGAGCGCACCTTTATGCTTGGAATGATAGCTCTCTATCGATCCGGGGTCGTCTCGGCACGCTAATCAGTTCGTTACTTCAGGGGTGCGTTTTGGTCTTTTTAATTCTCGGCCTGTTCCTGCGCCCGCAGGTTGCGCTGTGGGTTGTCCTAGGCATTCCCATCAGCTTTGCTGGCGGCGTTTTGGTGATGTCGATGGACCTACCATTTTTTGAGATCTATCCCATAACTGCTAATGTAATGAGTCTTTTTGGGTTTATTATCGTACTTGGAGTGGTGGTCGATGATGCAATTGTGACTGGTGAAAACGTTTTCTCGAAATTACGGACTGGAATGGATCCACTTGAAGCTTCTGTTCTTGGAACAAAAGAGGTCGCGGTCCCGGTGACCTTTGGAATCTTGACCACGATAGCTGCCTTCGTCCCCTTGTCACACGTCAGTGGAGGGTGGGGCGACTTTGCAAAACAGATCCCGCCGGTCGTCATTCCTGTTCTCTTGTTCTCGTTAGTCGAATCCAAACTCATCTTGCCGTCGCACCTGAAGCACGTGCGTCCACGGGGGAAAAACATTGGTGGTTTTGGGCGCTTTCAAAAAGGAATTGCTGATGGGATGGAGAGGTTTGTTGATCGTGTTTATATTCCGATTTTGAAAGTCGCGGTGCGTTATCGTTTTTCGGTTTTGGCTCTTTTTATCTCATTAGCGATAGCGATGGCTGGATACTGGGCTGGTGGCCGGATGGGATTCGCTTCTTTTCCGGCGGTAGAAAACTTGCGTATTTCTGCGGACCTGAATTTGCCCAACGATTTGCCGATAGAGCGGACACACGCCTATATTGAGCGTATTACAGCTGCCACTGAGATCCTGAAGAAGGAATACACCGATCCAAAGACTGGGGAGACCCTGATCCGAAACGTGGCTCGGATCACTGGATCGTCTGACTTTGAAGGCCGTTCTGACTCATCGCGTGGCAAGGTTGTTGTCGAGGTAATGCCGCCAAGTGAACGTTCTGAAGCTGGACCAACCAATGCACAAATCGCAAAACGTTGGACCCAATTGGTTGGCGAAATCGAAGAAGCAGATTCGTTCTATATTCATGCCGAAATTACCGGAAAAGAGCGTCGCGAGGAGCAGAAAGAGAATGCCGGGAGTGGTGAACCAATGGCGCTTGAGCTTCGGGGGCCAAATTCGGAGGCGAAAAATCAGATCGCCGAGGAAATTAAAAAACTGATGCGAGAGTACGAGGGTATTGGTGGTGCTTGGGCACAGATTAATCGCGGTCAAGATGAGATTGAGTTTACCCTCAAGCCCCGTGCCGCGGAACTCGGGATCACTCAAGGACTTCTTGCGCAACAAGTAAGACAGGCTTTCTATGGAGAAGAAGCCCAGAGAATCATTCGTGATAGCGAGGAGATCCGTATTATGCTTCGTTTGCCTAAGGACGATCGAAAATCGCTCCATACTTTATCAAGGCTGAAGATACGTTCTCCAAGAGGCGGGGAAGTTTCGCTGAATACGGTGGCGAATTATAGATTCACTAAGGCTCCGACATTTGTTGAGCGAAATGATGGTGCCGAAGTGATTCGAATTGGTGGTATGCCACAAGACGACAGCGTTGATATTATTGGTATTGCCGAAGAGATTGATCCTAAGATTCGCAAATTAACTGACAAAGTGAAGGGGCTCTCTTTTCTCTGGACGGGATATGTTGCCGAGCACGAGGAATCAGTGAAGAAAACCTGGCTTAATGCCGCGTTCCTTATTTTTGCGCTCTACGCACTCTTGGCGATTCCATTCCGCTCTGTCGTTCAGCCGATTTATGTTTTGTTGGCAGTACCTTTTGGGGTGATTGGTGCTTTGCTGGGACATTTGATTATGGATATCACCCCCAACTTCCTTTCGGTTTTTGGAATGCTTGCGCTTGCTGGTGTTGTGGTAAACGACTCGCTTGTCATGGTTGATTTTGTGAATAAGAGGCGTCGTTCTGGAATGCCTCTTATTGAAGCGGCGCTTGCCGCCGGGGCACGACGGTTCCGTCCCATTATCCTGACATCTCTTACGACCTTCGCAGGTCTTGTCCCCTTGCTGCTGGATCAATCTCTTCAAGCCCAGTTTCTTATTCCAATGGCAGTTTCATTGGCTTACGGCATTCTTTTTGCCACCGCCATCACCTTATTCCTAATTCCCTGCGCTCTCCTTGTTGCTGACGATATTGGCCGATCTTTGAAGCGTCTGTTGGGCTTTCATTCTGATCGTTCATGAGGGGGTGGGTTTACCTCAAGACCGTTTTTGCGGTCCTGATAGCTTTTTCGGATGGGCACTCCTAGGTAGGTCGCCCAAATTTATTCAAATCCCCTGTGAGGCAAGAAGCTTCTGCCCTCGCTTTGTTTCCCACGCCGCTACCTGAAGAAGAAAATTTGGGTAAACAGCGGATTCGTTATAGCGGTTATGGAATACCGATGTTGCAGAACCTGAAATTGGAGGAACGATCCAACTCCATTCTGCTCTGACATCTCGTCCTGCTTTTGTTTCTTGTTTACAGAAATGCAGAAAATCGTCAGATGCGCCATGATGGTCCGCGATCCCTACACCCTCAGTGTCAAAAGACCACAAGACCGCTTCATTGAGAATTATAAGGGCATGATCTTTCCAGAGACTCCGTCGATTGTTGGTGTCAAGGCCGAGCCCTCTCGCAAGTTCGGGTAATAAATTATAGCGGTTTGGGTCTGCAAAATTACGCGCCCCAATTTCCGTGCCGAGATAATATCCGCTGAAAGGAGCACACGAGTGAAGAGTAGAACCTGTCGCAAAAATCATATCCGAAACAACTGGAACTGCATGCCACTTTAATTCCATTTGCTCAATGCAGGGGTATTTGGGATGCCGGATTTTGACTTCGTGAACTTCATGCTTAGGGAGTTCGTACCATTGTATTTTTTCTCCCGATTGGATAATGATAGGGAGGAGGTCGAAATGACCTCGTTCCGATGGCGGTTGCCATCCGAGTTTTAGTGCGAGTCTCGTGAGCTCGACATTCATCGGGTCACCTAGCCTTTTCCCATTCGTATTTGCGTAACCCGCATAGCGAATCAATTGATGGTTCCAAATTCGGATTTCGGGGGCATCCGAAAGCCATTCTCGAAACACCGTCATGACGGGAATAATCTTTCCACCGTTGGTGGCTTTGCGGAGGTGAGTGAGAAGAGCCTCAAAAATATCATCAGGTTCCTTAAGGCTTCGTGCATCGATCACATCCAACCCTTTCCAAAGTCTTCTTCCGATACAGCGGACGGAGTTTCGCCAAGCTAATTTGGCGGATTGCTCAAGACTTTCGGCATGCTCGCTTGGAATCGGACAAAGGCGATCAGCATCTTCTGAGAGATCCCAACGAGTATCATGATATTCTAGAGGGGGCGGGGGAATTGATTGGTCTCCTGAGACTGGGCATTCTGAAGGGTGTTCCTGATTCATTCAAAAGAGTATAAGTGACTGGCAGTAACCTTCTGTAGCTGATCGTAGAAGTGCTAAAAAGCTTAAGGAGGGTAAGGAGTGTCCCGCGGCGAAATTAAGAATTTAAACCAGCTATTACGGCTTAAGGAGATAGCATTTAGGTGTGATTTGGTCAACTGGCAGGTCGACAAAGAATTGGATGAGTTAGGTGTTTTTTGGATTTGGGTTCTCTGGAGGAGCCCCTCTCAGACATACCCAAGTGAACTTAATCTTGGCAAAATCAAGAAATCAACATTGTCTCCTCTGATAAAAGTGTGGTGAGTGCGATTTTCAAACCACTTGACCCTCCCGAAGAAACCCTTTGCTGGCCCCTTCATTAGGCATTAACAGCGAAGCTTACTAAATCACTCTATGAAACGCCTTCTCGTTCTTCTCCTCTTTGTGCGAACTTTGAGTCCATCGATCGCAGTCCCTGAAAATAAGAGTCAGGGCGAAAGCTCTGATCGCCCTAATATTCTCTTTATCTTCGCTGATGACTGGGGGTGGGGTGATCTTGGTTGTCACGGACATCCTTATGTCAAGACGCCCAATATCGACCGCCTTGCCAAAGAAGGCACCGATTTCCATCGCTTCACCGTGGCCAGCGGAGTTTGTTCCCCGAGTCGTACCGCGGTGATGACGGGGCACTTTCCCGCACGTTATGCCATCGACGGCCATTTTGCCTGGGTTCCCAGCAATGCCAAACGTGGCATGCCGGACTGGCTTAATACCAAGGCTCCCACTCTTCCGAAGATGCTTCAAAAGGCGGGCTACGCCACTGCGCACTATGGGAAGTGGCACCTCGCTAATAACATGATCCCCGATTCGCCCACTCCGGCTGAGTATGGTTATGACGAATACGGTGCTTTTAATTGCTCCGGCGAGCAGATGCCGGTCCACGAAGACGCCATGCATACGAATGCCTTCATTGAAAAAGCGGTTGCGGCGGGTAAGCCCTTCTTTGTCAATCTCTGGGTCCATGAGCCGCACACTCCTTTTCATACCGTGCCGAAATACGAGTGGCGATTCCGTGAGATGGAGAGCCGGCCCGATGCTATTTACGCCTCCGTTCTTTCCCACGCCGATGACCGCATTGGTGAAGTGCTCAACACTCTCGACCGTTTGAAAATCACCGACAACACCCTGGTGATCTTTAGTTCCGACAACGGACCGGCCCGCGCGAGTACGGCCGGCGAGCTCAAACTCAACTATGACACCGCAACTGGTGCGGGGTGGGGAATCAATGCTGCTAAGGGAATCACGGCGGGACGAAAGGGTTACAAGGCTGCTCTTTTCGAAGGCGGCATCAATGTTCCCTTCATTGTTCGTTGGCCCGGGGAAATTGCGGCTGGGAAAATCGACAAGGCCTCGATGATCTCAGCGGTGGATCTTCTTCCGACCTTTTGTGCGGTTGCGGGGGTTGCCTTGCCTGAAGGTTATCAGCCCGACGGGGTGAACCAAATCGAAGTGATGCAGGGATCAAAGAATGGCAGCGTCCGGACCAAGCCGCTTTTTTGGAAATCCCACTCGGCCTGGCCTGCTCGTAAAGCCAAGCCCGATCACTGGGTGTCCTTTGCGGTGGTTCATGGTCAATGGAAACTCGTCACCAACAACGACGGTTCCTACAAGGAACTCTACAACATCGTCGCCGATCCTTTCGAAAAGACCAATCTCAGTGAGACCAAAGAGGAAGAAGTCGTCCGCCTGACCGCTCTGATTGAGGGTTGGAAAAAATCGCTTCCCGCTGGACCAAGTGGAGAAGTATTCTCCGCACTCCGTCAGGAGAAAAAATAAGCTCTCTTTCCCATGAAATACATCCTTGTCCTTTTCGCCTTCTTCTTTGTTCAAAGTTCATCCTCACTGTTCGCTGATCAAAATTCATCTCGTCCCAACGTCGTTTTCATCCTCACCGACGACCAGCGCTCCGATGCCCTTGGCTGCATGGGGCATCCGCATCTCAAGACGCCTCATATTGATCGTCTCGCTCAGGAGGGTCTTCTCTTTAAAAACCATTTTTGCACCACCTCGCTTTGCTCACCCAGCCGGGCCTCCATTCTCGGAGGCCTCTATGCCCATTCCCATGGCGTCGTGAATAATTTCACCGACTATCCTAGGGATCTTCCTACCTTTCCCCGTCAGCTCCAAAGCAACGGGTACACCACCGCCTATATCGGCAAGTGGCATATGGGCGAAGACGATGACAGCAAGCGTCCCGGCTTCGACCACTTCGTCACTCATCGTGGACAGGGAAAATACTTCGACACCGAATTCCGCGCGAATAATGGTGAGCGGAAGGTTGTCCCTGGCTACTACACAACTGTGGTTACCGATATGGCGCTCAATTGGATCAAGCAGCAGGAAGGTGGCGACAAGCCCTTCATGCTGATGCTGGGTCACAAGGCTCCCCACAGCTTTTATTTTCCAGAGAAGAAATACGAAAAGAGCTTTGATCAGGTGAGGGTTCCGTATCCTGAAACGGCCTTCCAACTTGGCGATAAACCTAAGTGGATCAGCCAGCGCCTCAGCACTTGGCACGGGATCTATGGCCCGCTCTTCGATTGGCGCAAAGACTTCCCCGATACCTCCGCCTCCGGAATGCTGAATTTCGAAAAGATGGTGCGAGCCTACTGGGGCACTTTGCTTTCAGTCGATGACTCGGTGGGGCGTCTCTATGCCTATTTGGAAAAGACCGGCCAGCTCGACAACACCCTCTTCATCTTCACCAGCGACAATGGCCTACTCGAGGGCGAGCACGGCATGGTGGACAAGCGCACTGGTCACGAACCGTCACTACGCATCCCGCTGGTGGTTCGCTATCCCGGACTCACCACCACAGCAAAGACAATCGAAGCTCAAACTCTCACCCTCGATTTTGCCTCGTCCATTTTGGAGATCTGTGGCGCTCCGCCGCTCCCGAAAACCCAGGGTCGGTCCTGGAAGAATCTCGTCACCAATGGCGATCCGAATTGGAGAACCAGTTGGTATTACGAATACAACTACGAGAAGCAATTTCCCTACACGCCCAATGTCCGAGCTCTCCGCACCAACGAGTGGAAATACATACGCTATCCTCATGGTGACGGCTCTGCGGACAAGCACATGGCCGAGCTTTATCATCTCAAGAGCGATCCCGGTGAAACCACCAACCTAATCGCGGACGAAAAGCACAAAGCAACCGTCGCGAAACTCAAAAAAGAACTCGATCTACGAATCGCCGAATCCTACCCCGGCGGTAAAGATAAGATGCCCATGGACGAAGGGATCAAAGGCGAGCTTCCGGATGAGAAGATCAGGTGACGCTTTCCACAAAAGTTTTAGGCTCATCGTTCCGTCCTCAAAAATAGGGATCAAGTTACGTTCTATTCGTGCGTAGTATTTGCAGATGCGTTCATTTTTCCTCCTCGTTTTTGTTGTTTTCCTTGGCGACCTGCATGCTGCCGAGCGCCCTGCGAAGCCCAATATCGTCCTCATCCTCACCGATGACCTCGGCTGGCAGGATGTGAAATGCTACGATGTCGATGACCCATCCCCCATGGAGACACCGAATCTCGATGCCCTCGCGAAGAAAGGCGTCAAATTCTGGCAGGCCTACTCGCCCGCTCCCACCTGCGCACCCTCGCGCTGCGCCATCATGAGCGGGAACCATCCTGCCCGTGCGCAAAAGACCCACGTTGTCGGCGGCAACCCTCCCGCGCCCCACCACCTCACCGCCCACCCCATGATGCCCCCTTGGTACAGTGGCCGCATGCCGGCGGGCGAAATGACCCTTGCCAAAGCTCTCCAACAAGGAGGCTACACCACCGGACACTCCGGAAAATGGCACATGGCGATCAATCACCACGCCTTTCCTCAACCTGAAGACCAGGGCTTCGATTGGACTCGCTCGGACCGGGGGGTCACCAAACCGGCCAAGCCGAACCGGCTCTCTGGCTTCTCCACGAGTCGGAAAAACGACCCTTTCCGGCTCGATGAAAACGGCTTCCCCTTTCATCAGAACAGCCACGATGCCCTCACCTTTCCTCGGGAGCACAAAGCCGATCCCTTCTTCCTCTACTACGCGACCTGGCTCGTCCACACCCCCATCCACACCCGCAGCGAAGCGCTCTATAAAAAATACTGTGCCAAACTCGGCGTCACCCCCGACGAATCACACGCCCATAAGTGGGAAGAGAAAGGCCAAAAGAATCCCTGGTATTGTGCCATGGTCGAGATGCTCGACTACTACGTCGGCCAACTCGTGGAGGAACTCGAAACCACTGATGATCCCCGCTGGCCCGGACACAAACTCATCGAAAACACCTACATCATATTCACCTCCGACAACGGCGGAATGGAAGGCCACCCCGGCGAAGTCATTACCGACAACTTCCCGCTCGATCGCGGAAAAATCTCCATCATGGAAGGCGGCACCCGCGTCCCACTCATCATCACCGGCCCCGGGATCAAGGCAGGCATCGAATCCGATGTCATGATCAACGGCCTCGACTTCTACCCCACCGTTCTCTCGCTCACCGGAACGCCAATGCCCAAGGGAAAAGCACTCGATGGCCTCGACCTAGCCCCACTTCTCAAGGGCGACCCCACCGACCCCTCCCTCGTAAAAACCGCTTCCGGTAAGCCACGCGACACCATGATCTGGCACTTCCCAAACAGCGTCGCCCTCGAAAGCTCGATTCGTCGGGGCGACTTCAAGCTCGTACGCAACTACACCCCGCAGGGCGAAAAACTCGAACTCTTCCAGCTATACGAAACAAAGAACGGAACGTCCAGACGAGTCGATATCGGGGAGCAAGAAAACCTCGCCAAGACCCACCTCACCAAAACCGTCGAACTCAACAACGAACTCACCAGCATCCTCACTGAGATGAAGGCCAGCTACCCCTACCTCAACCCGAACTACAAACGTCCCCTCGCGAATAAAGAAAAAGTCCCCACCGTCACCAGCCACAAGCTCACCGGAAACACCGCAACCTTCGTCTTCAAAAACAACGGTGCCCATGTCACCCGCGCCAATCTCCTCTATACCGACAACGGCGGCCATCGTTACGAGGAGTGGTATCGCGCCCCCGCCCCCCTCAACACCGATGGAACCGTCACCGCAACCCTCCCAAAAGGGACCACCCACTACCTCATCAACCTCATTGATGAGCACAACTTCCTCGTCAGCTTCCCCGGCGGCTTCAAAAAAGACGCACGCGATAAACAATACTCCGAGTATGCCCTGAAAGCACGGCCTCCTCAGAAATGAGGAGATAAGCAATCGAACGACCTGCGTATTAATCTCACAAGCCCACTCCATGAAAACACTCACCATCATCAGCCGCCTGTTCCTTGCCCTTTTCTTTAGCGCCACCGCCTTGGCCCAGGAACCGCTCAAGAAAAACGACCGCATCGTCTTCCTCGGCGACTCCATCACCGCCGCCGGAGTCCGCAAGAGCGGCTATGTCACCCTGAGTTCCGCGGCCATTGCCAAGGCGCACCCCGATCTAAATATCGAAGTGATCGGAGCCGGCATAGGTGGGCACAAGGTCCCCGACTGCCAAAAGCGTCTCGACAAGGACGTCCTGCAAAAAAAGCCCACCATTGTTTTCATCTACATCGGGATCAACGACGTCTGGCACTGGACTCACCCCAAAGTCGTTGCCCGAGGCAAAAAAGGGACGACGCCAGAGGATTTTGAAAATGGCCTTAAGGAAATGATTTTGAAGATCAAGAAGGCTGGGGCCCGGATCATCCTCTGTACTCCAACGGTGATTGGTGAGAAGTCAGACGGCAGCAACCCAGACGATAAAAGGCTCGACCAGTATTCAAACATCAGCCGGAAAGTTGCCAAAGAAACGGGCTCCCAACTTCTTGACCTCCGAAAAGAAATTATCACCCAACTTAAAAAGGAGAATCCCAAAAATGCCACCAAGGGAATTTTCACCTCGGATGGCGTCCACCTGAACGAGAAAGGTAATCGCTTGCTTTCGAACCTTGTTCTCAGAGCGCTCAATATCCCACTTCGCAAGCAATAGTAGGACTCACATTTTAATCTCCGTTTCGAGGCCATCTCTTTTTGATCCGGGAACGGGGGGGTGTTTCTCCGACCAATTGAAAACCGTAGTCCCAGCTCTCTGGAAACAAAAACCTTCATCATGAAGTTCTTCCTATTGTTATTCATCTCAATTGCGGCAGCAGCCCCCGGCCTACTCGCAGCTAGGCCAAACATTATTTTCATCTACGCCGATGACATGGGCTACGGGGATTGCGTCGTCTACAATGCGGGCATTTCCATTCCCACCCCCAACATCGACCAACTGGCCAAAGAAGGGCTACGGTTTACCGATGCCCACGCTCCTCACGCCACCTGCACCGGGTCGCGTTACGGATTTCTGACTGGAACCAGTCCAGCCCGAACTGGCGTCAAAAACACCTTGGCCAGTTCACGCGCGGTCATCGATGAAGGGGAATCAACCATCGCCCAACTTCTGAAAGATCAGGGCTATCACACCCGCATGGTTGGTAAATGGCATCTTGGATTCAACCTGCCGGCAGGAACCTCGAAAAAGACGATCAACGACAAGTCAACCCTACGAGGCGGGCCAATGGATCACGGGTTCGAATACTTTCATGGAGACTACGCTGGTCTCAGTGAATTCCCAATCCGCGGCCGTAACCAGGTCGGCCAAGCAATAGACATCAGGACGCAAAACCGGACTTACTGCGAAGATGTCGTCAAGATGATCAAGGAACACGCGAAGTCTGATGGCCGGAAACCTTTGTTCCTCTATTACGCTTTGCATGAGCCTCACAACCCACACCTCCCCGAAAAAAACCTCGTCGGGAAAAGTGGCGTAGGTCCCTACGGCGACTACCTCGTGCAAATGGATCACTGGGTGGGCGAAGTTTTGAAAACTCTCAAGAACACAGGGCTCGATAAAAAGACGATGGTCATCTTCGCCAGTGACAACGGTGCCTCCAAAAAGAACATGTCAACCTGCCCGAACCACCTCGCCAATGGGGTGCTTTCGGGCTACAAGGCCATGCCCCTGGAAGGCGGACACCGCACACCGCTCATCGTGAAGTGGCCTGGAAGAGTGCCGGAGAACACCACCACTTCTGCTCTCGTCAACCACACCGATTTTTTCGCGACCTTCGCCGACCTTCTTAAAGTCGACTATGCGAAGCGCTACCCGAAGAGCGCACGCGATAGTCACAGCTTCCTTCCTGTTCTTTCAAATCCCTCGGCCCGGCACTCACGCCCACCGATGGTCGTCCTCGGGAGCTATCGCATCGGTTCGTGGAAACTCATTGCCGACGGTTATCGTGGAAATGGAAAGAACGCAAAGGCCACCGCTCTCTACGACTTAAGTAAGGACCTCTCGGAAAAGACGAATCTCTTGAAATCGCATCCCAAAAAAGCGCAATCACTGCTGGCTGGATACCAAGATTTCCTGCACTCACGTGACTTAAAAACAGACCCTAGAAAGTAAAGCCCTCCGGACCCTCAACATGAAATTCTTCCTATTATTTATCTTAATTGCGACATCAACCACTAGCCTGTTTGCCACCAAGCCAAACGTTGTCCTCATCTACATCGACGACCTCGGCTACGGCGACATCGGATGCTACGGCTGCAAGGACATCCCCACTCCGAACATTGATCGGCTTGCAAAGGAAGGAGTCCGCTTCACGGCTTCCTACATCACCAACCCTCCCTGTTGCCCGAGTCGGTGCAGTCTGATCATGGGGCAATACGCCCAGCGATTTGGAAAATACGGGATGTCTCGCGGACTTCCGATCCCGGAGGGTCGCCCCACCCTGGCTAAATTTCTCAGCGGAAATGGCTACGTAACCGGGCACATTGGTAAATGGGATCTCGGCTCAAAAAAACAAGGGCCATTGCAAGTGGGATTCGCTGAAGTTGCCAAAGATCCGCCAAAAAAAACCTACACCAAGAAAGAACTCGCCGGGCAATCTGCAAAAATTCGCAAACTACGCACCTCGAAATACTTCTGTCTCAATGAAGCTGGCGAGACGGTTTGGCTGACTGATTACGATGGCAACTCGATGGTCAATTTCATCGAGCGACATCAGAAGTCCCCCTTCTTTCTCTACTGGTCCCCGGCAGCAGTCCACTCACCCAGCACCGAAGCCCCCGAAAGCTTGATGAAACGAACCACCGCCAAGGGTGAGCGACGCAAACTGGCCGGCGCCATCGTCTCGGTCGATGACCAGGTCGGCAAACTCATCCAAACACTGGAGAAACAGGGTCTGCGCAAAAACACGCTGATCATTTTCTCCAGTGACAATGGTGGCAACGGTGGCGAAGGCGCATCATCGGCGCCCTACACCGGGGGCAAAGGAAAGGGCACGCAGAAAGAAGGCTGGGTCCGCGTGCCCACGATCTTCTCCATGCCCGGGACTCTCCCCGCAGGAACTCAACACGATGGCATGATTGCCAATTTCGACTTCTATTCCACGATCGCCGCACTGACGAGCAAGTCGATTCCCAAGCATTGTGACGGAGTGAATCTGATCCCTTACCTGAAGGGGGAAAACACCGACGAGGCGCATGAGTATCTCTTCTGGCTCAACAACGAACCGGGAGATGCGGAGCGGAGGCATCTCATTGCCGCCCGATGGAAGAACTGGCGTCTCTACAAAAAATACAACAAGGACACGTGGCAACTTTTTGATCTGAAAAAGGATCCCATGGAAGAGACCAATCTTGCGAAGAAACACCCCGAAATTGTCGCTCAAATGGCCTCCAAACATGCGGCCTGGAGACAAACCCTGGCGCCACTCGCCAAGATTCCAAAGATCACAACTGACCAACCAATCATTCCCAAAGGCCATGGCTGGGCCCGTGCTCCAAAGAACAAGAAATAATGCACGTCACTCATCACCAATCATGAAATTACTCCTCTCATTTCTATGCGCTCTTGTCACCTCGAGTGCCCTCGGCGCGGATCTGGAACGCGGCAAGACTCTCTATTCCCAGCTCTGTTTCAACTGCCACGGGCCGACCTTGGATGGCGGACAGGGGCCGTCTTTAAGAGATCAATACTGGCGTCACGGTTCCTCGCCCGCGGCCATTCTCGAGGTTATCAATAAAGGCGTGCCCGGCTCGGCGATGATCGCCTACGAGGAGGTTTTTCCTGAAGCCGACCGACTTGCTCTACGCGATTTCATTCTCTCCGAACAAGAAGGAATGCGCGAGACGGTGCGCTCGGTTTATCCCGTTGAGTATTTTAAGGACAAGCGCTTCGCCCCAAAAGACTTTGCATCGGTGGAATCACTTTCACAAACACCGCTTCCCGAGAATCATTATTACTTCAAGCGGAATGGTGTTGGCGTTCTGCGTGGAAATTCCAAGCTCTATATCAAGACCGCCGGTGAATACCGCTTTTCAATCGGGCCAATTGGACGGACTTCCATTTTCTTGAATGGAGAAGAGATTCATTACTCGGATGCGAACACCGACAAAAAAACCCACTTCAACAAGACGGTCACCTTACAGCCCGGAGTCCATGATTTGGAAATCTTTCATGAGGAGAAAAAGAGCCATAGTTACCGGTTCCGAGCGGTGCTTCAGCAGGTCGGCGGCAAGAGCTTTGCGCTGACGGGTCGCAGTCTCGAAGGAAATATTCCCAAGTTCATCAAAGCAAGACGAGGAGAAGCACTCGTCGTGCGCAAGTGGATCAAAGACCTTCCTCCGCGCACTCTCATGTGCCTCTTATCCAACCGGGTGATCGTCGCGCTCAATCCGGTGGACGGCCAAATCATCAAGGCCTGGCATTCTGCCGAGATCAATCAGACGCCCTCCCTGCCCGACCGAAGTGCCAAGCCTTCGGAAGTCACAGGCACTCCGATTGACCAGTTCAAATCCAGCCCGCTTAAGTCGGATTCGCTCCGGTTTCTCAGCTATCAAATCAAGGGCGAATCCACGCTCATCTCCTTCAAAACACAAGACGGCGAAAAGACCGTCACCATTTCTCCCAAAGGAGCCCAATCCTTCAACATCTCGATCCACTAGTATCGCATGAAATACATTACTCTCATTCTCCTCTCACTCACCTGCTTTGGATTGGCCCAAATCCCAGCCGGCTATCGTATCGAAACCGTTCCCCTCCCCAAAGGCGCCGTGACTATTCTTGGACTTTGTCACAAGCCGGATGACACCCTCGCCGTTGTCACCTGGGAAGGCGAGGTCTGGGAATACAAAGACAAAACCTGGACCCGCTTTGCCGAAAATCTCATGGAGCCCAATGGAATCTATTACGATGTCAAAGAGGGCGCCTATTACGTCGCACAGAAACCCGAACTCACCAAGTTGGTCGATGACAACAAAGACGGCATCTGTGATCGCTACGAATGCGTTACCGACGCCTTTGGCATCTCCGGCGAATACCATGAATATCACTACGGCCCGGTTGTCGATTCTCTCGGTCGGAAATACGCCTCGCTCAATCTCGGGGCCCGCGGAGATTTCACCGTCCCCGATGGCAAACCCAAAGGAAAGGGCGGCGGCAATATGTCCTATAATGCCCCGTGGCGAGGATGGATCTATCGCTCGGATCGCACTGGGCACTTTCAACCGTTGGCTTCTGGATTTCGCTCGCCCTGTGGCATTGGCATGAGCCCGCAAGATGAACTCTTCATCACCGATAACCAAGGAGACTGGGTCGCCGACTGCTGCCTCTATCACGTTCGTGAAGGAAACTTCTACGGCCACCCCGCTTCTCTTCCCGCCCGACCCGACTTCACCAAGGAAAAAGTCCAATCTCTCAAAGCTGCTGACTTCGCCAAACTTCGCACGCCCCCCTCGATTTGGTTTCCCCGGGAGGTCATCGCAAATTCACCCGGCAGCCCGATCTGGGACACCACGGGCGGAAAGTTCGGCCCATTCAAAAATCAAATCTTCGTTGGAGATCAATGGCAGTCGAACTACTTCCGCTGCGGACTCGAAAAAGTCGCCGGGGACTATCAAGGATGGTGTATTGACTTCCTTCGCGGACTGAAATCCGGCCCCGTGAAAATGTCCTTCGACTCCAAGGGCCGCCTCTGGTCGGCACAAGTCGGGCGCGGATGGTTCAGCCTCGGGGGTAAACGCACCGCCTTGCAGTATGTCGAGTGGGACGGCAAAACCGAGCCCTTCGCCATCAAGTCAGCCAGTCTTACCAAGACAGGTTTTCAGGTCGAATTCTCCCAGCCGATCGGCGAGGAAATCACCCCCGCGGTCACTAACTATCACTACCATTATTACAGCACCTACGGCTCGCCCAGGGTCGATGAAAAGGAGCTGAAAGTGTCCAATCTTAAGCTCTCCAAAGATCGTAAGACCGTCACCTTCGATGTCCCGCTCACCGCCGGAAAAGTCTACGCCATCAAATTCCTCGAGCAAAAGAACGCCAAGGCCCGGCCCCTCGACTTCGACACCATCTACTACACCGCCAACAAACTTCTTCCCGCCAAACAAGCGCGCCAGAAAAAGCCCCACGCCATTAAGCTTGTGGGGTCAGGTTGGGTTCGGAATGACAAAACGCGATCGCATCCCCCCGTCGTGGCACCCCTTCCAGAAAAAGACTGCGTCGTTCCCGTCCCCGCCGAGGCCACGGTGCTCGATGCCTCCCAGTGGAACAGTCCAGACTGGAAATTCGACGCTCAAGGAGTCATGCCACGCGGCAAGGGCAGCAACGCCACCAAGGAGTCCTACGGCTCCGCCCGCATCCACCTCGAATTCCGCTTCGATCCCTCCGATGATCCAAACTGGACCGGCCAACTCTACGGCAACTCCGGCGTGTTTTTGATGTCCGCCTACGAAGTCCAGGTCGTCAACAGCTACCAAAACCCAACCTTCGCCGACGGCCACTGCGGCTCGATTTACGGCCAACAACCACCCCGCGCCAACGCCTGCCGCAAGCCTGGCGAATGGCAGTCCTACGACATCCTCTACAAGGCCCCTGATTTCCACGACGACGGCTCCCTTTTGGAACCCCTCCGCGTCACCATGTATCACAATGGTATCCTCATCCACCAAGATGCCTGGGCCTATGGCGAAGTCGGCAAGCCCTACAAAAAACACGGCCCGCTTCCTCTCAAGATCCAAGACCACAAAGGCACCGGCGTTTCCTTCCGAAACCTCTGGATTGTCCCCGACGTCGATTACGACCAATCGCTTGCATTATTCCTCGGTAACTTTGGAAACGCCCCCGAGCATTTGGTTGAAGCGAAATCCAAATCAAAGAAACCCAAGCCCGCAAAGATCACCATCCTCCCCGTCGGAATGGTCCGAGGGATGGACCTCAATCGTGACCAAGTCATCACTCCAAAGGAATTCCTCGACTACCGCGCCAAGCAGTTCGACCCCAAGGATAAAAACGGAGACGGCTTTCTCGACGCAAAAGAATTCTCCCACCCCAAGGCCCTCAAAGGTTCCGACAAAAACAAAGATGGAAAGCTGTCCCGCGAAGAGCATCTCAACATCTTCCGTGGGCAATTCCCCAACGTCGACACCAATAAGGATGGCAAGATTACCGCTAATGATAAAAGGAAGTAGGCGACTCCTTTAAAGAATGAGAGTTCAACTCTGGGTGGCCCCGTTTTTGAAGAAGGCTTCCATCCGGCGGTGGAGGTCTTCGTAAAAGCTGGCTTTCATTTTCTCGAGCATAGCCCGCTTCTCGGGATTTGAGTGAGCAAGGGTTTCTTGTTCAATACGCATTTCTTCGGCGAATGATTTTTCCATCGCGATGAGAGAAGCGAGGAATTCGCGGCCAGCGCGTGAGTGTTCTATGCCATCCACTAGGGCGTTCTCGAGTCCCTTGTTACGAGTCACTGAAATAAGGTTACCCTCGGAGAGATTGTCCATGTAGCGGTCGTTGCCCGACTTAAAAGCGCTATGCTCCGAGTCGAAGGAGATTTCGTCACGATCGACCAAGGTGTCATAAGGTCCTGCCTTGGTGAAGAATTTGACCACCAGCGGTATCGTGTCGACCAACATAAAGAGCGCGGTGAGGATGATGTAAGTGTAAAATGCAAATCGTCCTCCTTCTGCCCCCTCCTCGAACAAGTTGTGAAGGGCTAGGGTTTGGGTGAGGATATCGCGTCGGGGCTCCTCTCGAATTGACTTGAGTCGGTTTCGTTCTTCAACGCCGACGGCGGCTAATTCATCCTTTGCGAGTTGTTGTTCGGCGAGAAGTGAATCAATTTGCTCTTTGATGGTCACTCGCAGAGCATTTTGCTGGGTCACAAATGCGCTCGCCTGATCTTCTTCAACCTGCCTTTTGAGCGCCATAACGCGTTTCTCTTCGGCCCGGTCGGCAGCTTCGATCTCTGCGAGGCGAGTTTCAAAGGCCTCAATGGCGCTCGCTTCGGCGGTGCGGGCCTGAGTTTCGAGCATGGACTTCTCGCCGCTGAGATGTTCGAGCTGACGGGCGAGCCTTTGCGAGTCGGTCCGGCGTGGTTCAAGCTGGTCGGCCTTGATTGATCTGGCTCGAGGCCCCTCGCCTACTAAGCCCGAGCGTTGGCCATTGAGCTCGCGCTCATATTCCGTCTGCCAAAACGAGAGCTCGGTTTGTAATTTTGAATATTGAGGCGAAAGGCCGTCGTATTGTTCTTGAACGATTGCGAGTCGATTAGTGAATGGGGAGGTTGACTCGTCGATAGCATCATCGAGTTCCTTTTGTTGCTCGGGAGTCAGGCCGGGGATGGCGTCGCTCTTGGAGCTGGGTTCTTGAATGATGAAGCGAGCTTGAAAACTTTCGGTCCACTTTTCGCGTTGGGTGGCAATCGACTGATCCAGTTTTCCAATTTCGCCCCGCACTCTAGACTTGGTCTCTCCGAACTGGGTTCGTACCTGCTCGATCTCCGTCGCACGATCTTCTTCGATGACCGAGCTTACGGTGTCGCTGAAGAGAAGGAGGACGAGCGGGTGGGCGATGGTGAGGCCCATGAGAATAGCCACCACGAGACGAAGAGCAAATTGCGATAGCTTGCGTGGCCAGGAGAGGAAGGCTCGGTATCCAGAGACGAGAGCTCGGTCGATGGTTAAGATGATAAAAGCCCAGACAAAAGCCACTGGAAAAATGACGGCTGCCTTATCAGTGATAGTCGAAAGGGCATATGCACAGGCGATAAAGGCAAAGGCACAGGGAACAAGGACAGTGGCTCCGAATGCGACGTATTTACGCTGTTCCCAATTTGGGCATCGTTCAAGGGTTTCTGAACCTGCACCAGAGAGCCAGAAGAAAAAGTGTTTGAGGGAATGAAACATGGTGAGAATCGAGGTTAAATACCTACAGTTGAATAAGCTACAGTTTATCACCCATTGGGATAATCAGGAGGAATGTGGAGAAATTGGCTGGAGGACATCTCGTGAACCTCAGTTTTATGGTCGAGCTTGTTTATTTGGCTGCCATAAAGATGTTGCCGGTGTTCTCAGCTTTATTCCCCTTGAGAGATTTGCAGGTAAAATGGGTTTAGAAAAGTTGGAATAAAGCTTAAATGACGAGATGTTCCGTAAAGCGTCCGATTAAGGAACAATTCCAAAGTTATTTTGGAATGAGCTTGAGCTCAGCCATCACCCCATTTCTCCAATTTAAAAGCTGCCCTTCCATGCGTTTGGCGATTTTTGGAGCTTCTTGGATAAGATTTATTTTCTCTCCGGGGTCATTAATGAGGTCGTAGAGTTCATTTCCCTTTTTCCGAGAAATGAGCTTATAGCGGTTTTCGATCCAGGCCGCTTCTTTGCCGTCTTTGTTGAGGAAGCCGAGCGGTTTTTTGCGTTCGATTTGCTTGCCGATTGCGAAGGGGAGAATATCGACGCCGTCGTAGACGCGGTCGCTGGGAAGAGGGATTTTAAGTGCGGCGAGTATGGTGGGGAAGTAATCGGAGGTGAAGCAGGGAGCGGCGACGGTGCGGGGTTCTTCAATTTTTGCGGGCCAAACCATGAGGCTGGGCACCCGGATGCCACCTTCGTTCAGGGAGAGCTTGTATCCTTTAAGATTTTTGGCGGTTCCGATGTGACGAGGTGATCCCTGACGGGCGGGGCCGTTATCAGAGCAGAAGCAAATCATGGTATTGTCGGCAATGCCGAGAGATTTGAGCTTGGTGCGCAGACGTCCGATTTGTTCATCCATCGCGGTGAGACAGGCGTAGTAGTGTTGCGCGTGTTCCGGTTGGGCGTGATATATTTTGCGATATTTCGGCCCGCCAACGACTGGAGAGTGCGGGGTGTGAAACCAAATGGCGGCAAAGAAAGGCGATTTCTTTTCAGCGGCGTTCTGAATGAAGGGAATGGCACGGTCTATCAGGACTTGTGAGTCATCGCCTCTGGTATTTTCGGTGATGGTTTTTCCGGGGCCGGTGAAGTAATCATTGCCATATGCTTTAACGGGATTCGCGGCGCTGGATTTTGTCTTTTTGATCGGGCCGGGGTCGACGAGGGGGTCCCAGGTTGGGACTTTCGATTCGGTGACGAAGGAGACGTCGACATTACGTTCCCAGGGCGGGCAGTAGTAGCGGACGGGATCTTTGGCGAAGGCGCCCCAGCGTTTCTGGTCGCCCTTTTCTTTGGAAAGAGTGCCAAGGTGCCACTTGCCGAAGTGGCCAGTGGTGTAGCCTTGTTGTTTAAGAATCGAAGTGATGGGTATTTCGGTCGGTTCAAGCATGCCCTTCATGGCGAAGGTGATGCCAAAGCGATAGGGATTGCGTCCGGTGTAGCAACTTCCCCGGGTAGGCGAACACATCGCGGCGGCGGAGTAGAAGCGGGTGAAAGTCACTCCTTCGGCCTGCATTTGGTCGAGGTGGGGAGTCTTGAGGTGAGGGTGACCATTGTAGCCAGTATCGCCCCAACCCTGATCATCAGTCATCAGGAGGATGATGTTGGGGCGATCTGCCGCTTGTAGAGATGCGGAGATGCAGAGTAGAGAGAGGACGAGGGTTTTCAAGAGGATGAATTTTGGATCTTTGAGTTAGCTCTATTTGGTGTCTTCATCTTTAAAAACGTCGAACTCGGGGTTAACGCATTTAGTCCCCCAACGTTTGTAAATGGCGCGAAGGTGTTCGTTAGATTCGGAGTGCTCTCCCTTGTCGCCTGTTTCTTTAATCCACTTAGTGAGGAGTTCACGGTGGCGTTTGAGCTCGCCAGCAAACTTGGGAGTGTTAGCAAGATTATCGATTTGGTGGGGGTCCTTTTCGAGATCGTAAAGTTCTTCGGGAGGACGTTTTCCGAAAAAGGCCCAAGTCGGGATCTTCCCAAGTTCACCTTTGGTGTGGAGTTCGCGAAGGCGCTTGGTTTGGGCTTGTCCGTCGCGATATTGGGCTTGGAGAAGAATGCGATCTGTCATGAAGTTGCGGAGGTAGCGGAACTTTTCAGTCCGGACGGTGCGGATGCGGTCGATCGTGTAATCGCAACGATCACGGGCTGAGACGACGTGGTCTCGCGCTTGGTAGTGATCGCCAAAGAGGTCTTTTCCGTGTAGGTAGTCGGGAAGTTTGATGTCGGCAAGAGCGAGGGTGGTGGCAGAGATATCAAGACCGCTGATGAGTTCGTTGCGGGTTGTATCCTTCTCGATGCCCGGTCCTGAAATGATGAGGGGAACATGGACACCGCCTTCATAGCAGAATTGCTTGTGGCGGAGAGAGTGGTTATTGCCATGATCGGAGAAGAAAAAGACGATGGTGTTTTTGAGTAGGCCATCGTCTTCTAGACGATCCATGATACTTCTGACATGGCCGTCCGTCACGCGGACGGTGTCGTAATGGTGAGCCCATTCCTGACGGAAGATTTTTTCATTTGGGAAGTAAGGTGGGACTTTCATGGTCGTAGGATCGACTTTGTCGGCGAGCTTTCGGGTGTTGGTTTTTCCGCCGCCTAGTTGGATTTGTCCGAACCAGGGCTTTCCTTTCGGGAGGGCCGTCCAGTCAGCCTTTCCTCTTTTTCCATAGAATCCTTTTCTCTGGCCGGACTTGGGTGCTGGGTTTTGAGTATCAGCGGTGTAGTGCTCTTTACGATCATAGACGAAATTGTAGTCGTCCTTGCCTTTGTTAAAGGTGGAGTAGCCATTCTCGATGAATAGCTGTGGTAATGTTTTGATTCCTGTGGGCAGTTGGATTGCGGCTTCGGGGCTCCGGGAGGAGCGATGTTGATGAGTCCCGGTGGTTGTTTGATAGACACCGGTGATCATGGCGGAGCGGCAGGCCGAACAGACTGGGGCAGGGACATAGCAGCGAGAAAATCGGAGGCCATTTTTGCTGAGCTTGTCAAGGGTGGGAGTCTTGCCCGCATTTACAGGAAAGCCGTAGGATTCCATCCAAGGGGAAAGGTCTTCGCAGAAAATCCAAAGGATATTTGGTTTTTTTGCCGCCAGAGCAGGAAAAGAAAAGAGGGCGATTAAAGAAAAAAGTAAGGGCTTCATGTTTGGCCAGCTTATGTTCTGGGCGTCTTATCGCAATCCGCCAAATAGATTTTCTACTTATTAGAAGGAAAAAGACTTCCCCTCTTTCGGGGATCTGGAAGCGGCTTGCAAATCTGTTCCGAGCAATACAGATACAATGATAATGATGGACGCTGACTTTAAAAATATCAAAGTGATCTGTTTTGATTTGGGTAATACTTTAATAGGATTTGGTCCGAGGCAGATTGCGAAACAATATCAGGGGCTGACTTCCAAGCTTACGGAAATTTTTGGAAGTTGTGACACTGCAAAACTGAAGGCGATTCGGGATCGTCAAATCGTGGCCCCTTATCACAATGGTTATCGGGAAAATGATGTCGTGAGCTCATCGAGGGAATTTATCCGGTCGCCGCAACGGAGGCTCAGGTCAAAGAGTTAGCTGAGGAGCGACATAAGATTTTTGTTGAGATCATTGAATTGTCGGATGTTATTTTACCTCTTCTGAGTGACCTCGCTAAATCATATAGGCTTGCCTTGTTATCCAATTTTCCTTGTAGCCGTTCGATTCGTGATGGTGTTGAAAGGCTCGGGATGACTCAATTCTTTGATGCGATTGTGGTGTCGGGGGAGATTGGTTGGGTCAAGCCGGATCCACGCCCCTATCAGGCGCTTTTAGAACAATTGCAAAGTGACCCGAGTGAGTGCGTTTATGTTGGTGATAATTGGCTTGCCGATGTGCAGGGTTCAAAGGGGATGGGAATGAATTCAATTCTTACGACTGAGCACCTGCCTTATGAGAAATTTGAACGTAAGTCTGGTGATATTGAGCCTGATAAGACAATTGGGAAGATCAGTGAATTGAAGGCGTTGTTTCTATGATTTTTCTTCGCTGGATTAATTGTGGGTCTTGCGAAGACGGACAAGAAGGATTCTCAGAGGTATCTCGGGGAGTTTGTTCATTAGTAAAGTCTTCTTGGTTTCCTAAATAAATTAGGGCGTAAAATCTCTTTGACAGAAAAATTTCCAGTGCGTTGTTAGAGAGTTATGAAAAACCCGTTTCAAAAAACAGCTCTGGCCGTCGCATGTTTGGCCCTTTCCCAAACTCCTGCGTTAGCCGGGAAAAACTCTGTCGCCGAATTCGATTCGAGCGAGGCCGAGTCTCTCGGTTGGCGTGTTGTCGATGATGGCGTGATGGGCGGGCGGTCGAAAGGCAGTATCAGGGTTTCAGACGATGGGATTCTCACGTTCAGCGGAAAGCTTTCTTTAGAAAATAACGGGGGTTTTTCCTCACTCCGGACCGAAAAGCTTAAGATGAATCTTGCCGAGGCAGATGGCCTCGTTGCTCGGGTTAAGGGTGACGGCCGCACCTATCAGATGCGGTTCAGTACTGAAGCCCGGTTTCGGGGGATGGAGATCTCGTTTAAGGCAGACTTCAAGACGAAGAAAGACGAGTGGATTGAAGTTAAAGTGCCCTTTGATCAATTCAAAGGAAGTTTTCGTGGGATGAGCCTTTCCAAGGAGAAGTTCAATCCTGGCAAGATCAGTCGGGTCGGTCTTCTTCTTGGCGACAAGAAGCAGGGCCCATTTGAGCTACAGGTTGATTGGATTCGTTCATTTAATAGTGCAACTGGTGGGGACGATATTGTTTCAGCGGCTCTCGCAGATGGACGGTTTGGAATTCTTGCAAAGGCTTTGACAGAGGCGAAACTAGTAGACACTCTCCAGAGCAAGGGGCCCTTCACGGTTTTTGCCCCAACGGACGAAGCGTTTAAGAAACTTCCTAAGGGTACCATCGAGACACTCTTGAAGCCGGAAAACAGTGCGAAGCTTCAGGCCATCCTCACCTACCACGTCGTAGGCGGTTCCGTAAATTTGGCCGACGCGCTTTCTGCTGCAGAAGCAAAAACAGTTCAGGGATCTCCTGTTAAGATTGCTTTTTTGGAAGGTCGGGTTCGTGTCAACGACGCTGCGATCATCAACGCAGATGTTCAATGCTCAAACGGCGTCATTCATGTGATCGATTCAGTCATTCTTCCCCCAGAGGCTCCCGAGCCATCCAATGACATTGCGAGCGTTGCAAAGCGTGCTGGCAATTTCACGACCCTTCTCGCAGCAGTTGATGCTGTTGGGCTGACCGATGCACTGACTAGTGATCAAAACGTGACTGTTTTGGCTCCGACAGATGCTGCATTTGCCGCCCTGCCTAAGGGCACTGTTGAGGAGCTACTGAAGTCCGAAAATCGTGGCAAGTTGACAGCTATTTTGAGCCTCCATGCCATCCCGGGAAAAGTCAGCGCTGGTGACGCCTTGAATGTTGGCACCGCAAAGTCTCTTAGCGGTGGATCGCTAAAATTTGACGTCGTGGATGGTCTCCTTAAGGTCAATGGAGCGACAATAATCAAGACTGATATCAAGTGTGACAATGGGGTCATCCACGTGATCGACGCAGTCATCCTTCCATCTTCGACTCGCGATGAGAGTAAAACTACTTCTATTACTGACAAGACGCCCCTCGAGCAGATTGAGACAGCGATCGACCGCGGGGTTCCGATTTTCAACAGTGGGGAGCACGGTGAGTGCGCGAGCATCTACCGTGACTGTATGGTCTCCATTTCAAAAGCGTCTTGCGTTGATTCTCGCGTCAGTATGGTGATCAAGCAATTGGTAGAAAAGGCTGGGAATATTGAAAGCGATACCGAACGGGCTTGGGTTCTTCGAAGTGGGTTGGACCACGTTTATACTACTCTTTCCAAGAACTAGGGTTTGACCTCAAAAAGGTCTCTCACACTGGTCCGAGCCTTCAGGTTCGGGCCATTTTTCTTAGTTGGAATTGGGGTGTAGGCTCAGAGCTCTGGAATTTATACCAAAACCAAGGATTTCGCGCGGATATTCTACGATAGACAGATCTCCTCCTAAGGTAAGGTCTCGTGACCTTAAAAATTATTAGAGAAAAAAGATACGGCTTAATACTTTAGGCCCAAGTCATTGGTTAGCACTTCCTTGAGTTTGGCAGCCATTTGCTTTTGGAAGCGGGTAATGGTCTGAGCATGTTTGGGATCCTTGGCGAGGTTGATAAATTGTTTGGGATCCTGCTTCATATCGAAGAGTTCTTGATCACCTTGGCCGTCTTTTCCGTATGCAATATAAGCCCAGTTTTGTTCTCTTAGGAGAAAGCCTTTCCCGTTTACGCTGAAGGCAGCTTTACGAACTTCCTTTGCAGGGTCGTTCATCATCTTGGAGATGTCCTTTCCTTGTAGGCGTTTGGGAATTTTGAGGCCGCAGAGATTGGAAAGAGTGGGGTAAAGATCGAGGAGTTCGACCAGAGAGTGACAAACAGCGGGTTTTTTACCCGGCATGCGGATGATGAGTGGGACAGCGGCAGACTCATCGTGAAGGCTGACTTTGGCCCAGAAATCATGCTCGCCCAAATGGTAGCCGTGATCGCTGGTGAAAATGACGATAGTGCTGTCTTCTAAACCGGCTTCCTCCAATCCATCGAGCACCTGCCCAACCATACGGTCCATGAACGCAACAGAAGCGTAATATCCGCCCACAGCCTTCTTTTGTCGACGAACGTCCATCTTCATATTCTTACTTGTTTTGTAGTTGATTCCCGCCTTTGGAATATCAGCCCAATCGTCTTTGAGTTTTGGAGGTAGCTGCATTTTTGAGTAGGGAAGGAAGTCGGTATAGTCCTTTCTCGGTGCGACAAACGGAACGTGAGGCCGTACAAAACCGACTCCGATAAAGAAGGGTTTATCTTTATGCTGCTTGATGAGTTCTACGGCTTTGGCGGCGGTTTTTCCGTCGGAGTGCACGAGATCATCGCCATCGGCTTCTACGACGACAAAAGTATTACCACCTACCGGGCCGGGCTTTCGTCCGTCGGTATTATTTTCCAAAGTTTCACCATCTCCTGTAGCTTTCCATTCTGGGCCTGCTGAGTTAAATCGCTCGGTCCAAGAGGCCGGGTCGTCAGCACCATCGGTGCCTTTTTCAATTCCACCGGGAACGCCCATGTGGAAGATCTTGGAGACTCGCGCAGTGTGGTAGCCATTATTTTTGAAATGTTGAGCCCAGGTAGCTCGCTCTCCAATGGCTGGCCGGGGTGATCCATAGCCGAGCATTTTGATGGCGTGTGGGTAATACCCACTCATGAAGGAGGCCCGGGAAGGGCCGCAGTAGGTCCCCTGGCAATAGGCCTTGGTAAACCGGGTGCCTTGTGAGGCAAGACGATCAATGTTCGGGGTTTTACAGACTGTGTTGCCATAGCACGAAAGCGCGGTGGCGGTCAGATCATCCGAGATGATAAATAAGACGTTCGGCTTTTCAATTCCGAAGGCAGAAAGGGAAATTAAAGCAAGGGTGGCGAGGAGATGCTTCATGAGTTTTTCAGTTTTGAGATGATGGCATCGACATCGTAAACGCAGCCGCCCCAGGAGCCACCGCTGACATCCTGAAGAGCAGCCCAGAGCCGAGTGTCATCAGGAACATCGGGATTGGGTTGAAGAGCAGGGTTGATATCACGAGAGGTGATATTTTCGGTGCCAGTGTAATCAACAGAACCAGTCATATTGTGGCAGTTAATTTCAATGCGAATAGGGTCGCCATCACGGAGTTTTCCGATCGGGCCGCCAGACCAAGCTTCTGGGGAGATGTGTCCGATACAGGCTCCCGTCGAGACGCCGGAGAATCGGCCATCGGTGATGAGAGCGACCTCTTTACCCCACGAAAGATGCTTAAGTGCGATCGTGAGTTGGGCGGTTTCTGGCATGCCACAACCGATGGGGCCGTATCCGATGAGGACAATGACGTCGCCTTTGCAAATGCGGTCGTTACCGGTTGATTTAACAGCGGCGATGGCATCTGGTTCAGAGGTGAAAACACGAGCTGGACCCTCGTGCAGATAGATTCCTTGGCTATCAATAAGCGCGGGATCTATGGCCGTAGATTTAATAAGCGAACCTTCGGGTGCAAGATTTCCTGTAGGAAAAGTGACGGTAGAGGTGAGTCCGTTTTCGCGGGCTCGGGCCGGGGATTGTATGACGTCATCTGGATCAATACCGTCAAGTTGAGTGAGTTTTTCCTTGAGACGAATACGGCGTTCGGAATTTTCCCACCATTCTAGGTTTTCACCGATCGTTTGTCCGGTGACAGTCATGACATCAAGATGAAGTTTTCCCATGTCACGAAGGTGAAGCATCACCTCGGGGACTCCGCCAGCAAGGAAGACCTGGACGGTTGCAAAGTGTTGTGGCCCGTTTGGAAGAGCGTCGACGAGGCGTGGAATCTCGGCGTTAAAACGACGCCAGTCATCGACATTGGGGCGCCTTAAGCCAGCTTGATGGGCAATCGCTGGGAGGTGCATGATTAGGTTGGTGGAGCCACCAAAGGCGCAGTGGAGGGCGAGGGCATTTTCTAGTGATTTCTCCGAAAGGATATCGGCGGTGGTAAGGCCATTCTTTTCTAGGTCGAGCATCGCAAGAGCAGATCGGCGTCCCATGTCTTTCCAAATCTCGGTTCCGGATGGTGCGAGGGCGGAATGGGGAAGAGAGAGGCCGAGTGCCTCAGCAACCACTTGAGCAGTAGCAGCGGTCCCGAGGAACTGACATCCGCCACCAGCGGAACCGCAAGACCGGCAGGCAGCGTGAGCTGCGTAGTCGAGAGAGATCTCGCCTTGGGAATAGCGCGCGCCGATAGTTTGGATTCGACCAAGGTCTTCGTCGGTCTCCTCGCTTAGCAATGATACGCCACCTGGAACAAGAATGGTAGGGAGTGACGGGGTTGCAGCGAGCGCCATCAACATGGCAGGGAGACCCTTGTCACAAGTGGCCACTCCGACGACACCTTTGCGGGTTGGGTGAGAACGAATTAGACGGCGGAAAACCATCGAGGCATCATTACGATAAGGAAGGGAATCCATCATTCCGTCGGTTCCTTGGGTTCTTCCGTCGCAAGGATCAGAGACGAAGCCAGCAAAGGGAACGCCTTTTGCGGCAGTGATCGTTTTCGCAGCTTCCTCCATCAGAAGACCAACTTCAAAATGACCAGTATGATAGCCAAGGGCTACGGGAGTGCCGTCCTCACGACGAATGCCACCTTGGGTGGAGAGAATGAGATAGTCGCCACCTGAAACTTTCTCCGAGGACCAGCCCATCCCAACATTCTGCGTCCATCCAAAGAGATGACCTGAAGGTTCGGTGGCTAATTTTTCTGGGAGAAATGGGAGAGCTCCGGATGGTCCGGGCGCTTTAGTTTTGAGGGTATAAATTTCCTCAAGGCCGGAGTCGAAGATAAGTGAGCGGGACATTAAGATTTATAAAAAGTGGGATTCACGCAGAGGAGTAAATCAGCAGAGGTTCGAAAATAATTTTGGTGTCACTTATCTTCGTGATTGGTGTAGCGGCCAATGAGTGGGTATTGCTCAAGCTCGAGGACGCTGCCGGTGATGGGTCGGCTTGCTTTTGAAGCCCAATAGACCGCGGCTTCGGCAATTTCCTCAGGAGCCAGGATACGGCCGGAGGGTGCAGCGTATTCGGGAAGGGTTTCAGGCCAGTCTTCGGCGAGACCGTCGTCGAGTTTGACCTGGTATTCGTTGTCGGTAAGGGTCCAACCCACATTGAGTTGGTTGAAGCGAACTTTGTCGGTGCCGTGGGAGTCGGCGAGATTACGGGTCATGGTCATGAGCCCTCCTTTGCTAACCGAGTAGGCAAGCATGTTGGCTTGTCCGCAGTGAGCGAGGACGCTACCGATATTGACGACACATCCTTCGCTTTTTTTAAGCGCGGGGAAGAGGTGGCGAATGAGTTGGATAGGTGCTCGCAGGTTGACTGCAATAATGCGGTCGAAAAAAGCGACATCGGTCTCTTGCAAATATCCGCGCGTCGTAAAGGCCGCATTGTTGACGAGGCAATCGATTTTTCCAAAACAGTTGAGGGCTCCTCTGGCGATTCGCGCCGGACCTTCGGGATCTTGAAGATCACCTTGTACGAAGGCCGAGTTTTCAGATCCAAGTTCTTCTCGAATAGCATTGGCTCGTTCGACATTACGTCCATGGAGAATGATTTTGGCACCTTCCTTTGCGAAGAGGCGGGCCATCGCGGCGCCGATCCCGGTGGTGCTACCGGTGATGAGGACGATTTGGTTTTGAAGTCTCATAATTATTTCGCCTTTCCTTTCTTTGGAGACTCTTCTTTCTTTGGTTTGGCAGCCGGTTTGGTTTTGGATTGAGGTTTGTCTTTCTGGTCTTCTTTTTCTTTTTGTCTTTCGAGGAATGATTTTCCTTCGGTGATCCACTTTGGGGCCTCTTGGCCTTTGACATGGGTGTCGAACCACTCCCGAATACGATAGTGGTAGTCGACCATATTCTCTTCCTTTCGAAGGCTGTGATTTTCGCCCGGGTAGACTAGCATGACGAGGTTTTCTTTCCCGGCCCAGCGGGCGGCGTTGTACATTTGGACTCCCTGGCCCCAATCTACGGCCCCATCTTTATCACCGAATGCGATGAGAAGTGGGGTGTTTAGGTTATCGAGTCCGTGGATAGGGGAGTTCCGAATATAGTTTTCAGGGGCTTGCCAAAAAGGTTTGTCCATGCGGCCTTGTGATTGGGTGAAAATGGCGGCATTGGTCTGACCAGAATTCCAATACACGCTCACCGACATACTCATCATGTTGGTGAGTGGAGCGCCTGCGACGCCCGCGGCGAAAAGATCGCTTCGAGTCACGATGAAAGCAGTTTGGTAAGCGCCCCATGAGTGGCCGACCAGACCAATTTTATTTTCATCAACCATTCCGGTTTTGAGGACTTGTTCGACTGCCGGGACGACGCACTCAAGGGCTGAGATCCCGGGTTCCTGGGGGCGATAAACGATATCAGGTTGGAAAACGAAGTATCCTTCAGCGGAAAAAACGGCGGGATTGTAGGGATGCTTTTCGCTTGGGACTTCGTATTTATGGAGCCCTTGGGATCGTTTCTCGTAGATATAAACGACCATGGGGTATTTTTTTCCTTCACGGTAGTTGGCCGGGTAGCGCAGGGACCCCTGGAGTTTGACTCCGTTCTTATTTTCGAAATCGATTAATTCGGTCTGTCCCCAGTAGTATTGGTTTTGGAATAAGTTGGTTTTAGAGATCTGCTTTCGCCGGGCAAGATTTGGGCCTGAGACGTAAATGTCCGGTGAATCATTGCCGCTTTCGATAGTAAGAAGGTAGCGGTCAGCATTTTTAGCACGGGTCAGCGAGCTAATCATTTTGTCTTCCCAAACTAAAACCTCAACGGGTTCTTTTGAGCGAATGGCATCCAGTTTTCCGTATCCTGACTTCTTGGTGCGATCACCATAGAGGGCCAGATAGAGAGCTTGATCAGGTTCAAGGAAACCCTCGTTGTCTTTTAAGAAGTTGGCTTGCGAGAGGCGATGGCGGATACGATCTTTGCGACCATTTGTTATTCTGGTAGTGGACGAGCCATCCGGAGAAATGAGCCAGAGGTCGTAGCGATCGTACATCAGGAAGGCGGAGGAATCCTTGAGCCAAATCCCTTGGCTATATGGACGTTTTTCAACGGCGAGAGTATCGTCTTCTTCGTCAGAAAAATGGGTATCAAGGTCTTTGCTAAGATGAAGGTCTTGGTTCGTTTCGAGATCGTAAGCCCAAAGTTGCCCGTTACGCATGAAGAGGAGGTGTCGACCGTTGGGACTTGTTGATAGGACATATTTGAGGCCTTCGAGAATTTTCTCCCGCTCACCAGTTTTGGTGTCGATTTTGTAAACGTCTTGCAGACGAGGCCCGAACATCGCGGTTTCTTTGTGAGGGGTGCGATCGATGCCAATGGCTCGGTTTCCTTTTCGGGTGATCCCGATTTTTTCTGTTAAGTCGTTTCCGAGCTGCACCATTGATTCTTCACCTAGCCACCACATTGCTTTTCGGCTTGGGTTTTTTTGGGACGAAGCCTGCTTCTTTTGCAGGGGCATGATTTCAGCGTCTTTGGTATGCCAGACTTCGACGTTTGATTTCTCCTGAAGGGTATCACGGAGCGTTTTCCCTTTAGTCTCTTCCTCTTTTTTTGGCGCTGGCTTTTTTTCAGGAGCTTTCTTTTCTATAGTTTCTTTTTCGTCCTCTTTTTTGGGCTGTGGTTCTTTTTCAGAGTCTTCCTTTTCCCCTTCTTCTTTCTCTGGCTCTGAAGCAGCCTTGGGTTTTGGTGTTTTCGGTTTTTTCTCCCACTTCTTCAAATCGCAGTAAAGGGCCGCACCATCCTCTGACCAGCTGATTTTACCGACTGGGAGGAACATTTCTGCTGAGAAGTTTTTGTCTTTGGTGTGATCATAGACGAGCTTTTTGGTTTTCTTTTGAGCGACTTCCTTCCATGCGAGGAGAGTGTGCGAGATGTCTTCTTTCTCGGCGTGCTTTTTTTCACGCATTACGGCTAGATCGAGCGAGTCTTTGCGCCACTGGAGGGATTTGTATTCCAGCTCGCTTGAGTCAAGCGTACGCAGCGTTCCGATCTTGGGCGAGAAGACCTGAAGTGAGTTGCTAATGCTGGGAGAGTCGATGACCATTGCTAGGTGAGAGCCTTGATCGCTCCAAGCATGTTGGGTGACATTGCCGAAGGTGGTGTTGCTCTTATCAGAGAGATTGCGAACGACGAGGGCTTTTCTGGGTGATTTTCCATTAACTTCAATCGCGGCAAATCGGCTGTCATCGCTGAAGTGGAATGCGCTGACATTTTTGAATATGATGGTTTCCTTGCTGGCGAGATTTCGGAGGTGGGTGGTTGCGCCGGGTAATTTTTCTTTTGGTTCTTTTTTAGCCTCTGCTGGTGATTTGCCGATAGTGACGGCGAGCCATGCGCTGTTATTTGAAAAGATAGGGCGCGTGCCATATTGGAAGCTCTCCACCTCGGGCATTTTTTTTCCCGTAAGGCGATGAAGTCGCAAGGTTCTCTCTTCATCGACACGGGTGACCCCGTAGACCAACCATTTTCCGTTCGGAGAAAATTGGCGATTTCCCGGATCAAGCCGCTCCCATTGAGCGTAGTCGGCGGGTTTGACGGGAGATTTTTGTTTCCGCTTTTTCTTAGGCGTCTCTTTTTTAGGAGGATCTACTTTCGCTGGTTCTTCTGCGAAAACAGATATCGGAAGGAGAAAGAAAGTGAGGAGGAGAGCAAGTGATGACCGCATGATAAATTGTTTGAATGGCGGCTTTAACGGATTTTTCGCCAAGTTGCGACCTCAAGTTCAAAATCCTAGCTTCGTTGTGGGGGGCTTCCATTTTCCCTCTAAACTTGGATGGGGAAGATGATGTCTTGCACTGCCTGTCAGCAGTGCGTTCGGCCGATTTTGGCAGGACCTACAAAAAAGAAGGGGGTGACTGCCTGCAGGCAGTCACCCCCCGAAAAACGCTCTGACCGGAAACCAGAGTGCTGGGTCCTATTCAGGAATCCGCACGATGTAGAATCTTGTCTTGGTATCAAGTGGGAGACCGCTTTCGGTGAATGATGTCACATCTGCGCCAACGGCGGCCTGGACACCATCATCAAGCTCGTCCCAAAGCGTGAGATCGCCTAGTGCGAGGTCTTCACTCGCAAGAACTGAGTAGGTCTGCCCTTCACGGGAGTTCCACGTAATTGTCACCGAGACACTTCCATTCACAACCTCTCTTGTAACCGAGTTAATGACGATTCCGGAGTTTCCTCCTCCGCTGCCATCGACAATCAGTTTGAGGTTATCGATCGAAAAATTCATGGACGCACCACCGGTGCGGCCCTCAAGTTGGACTCGGAAGTCCTCAAGAGTCATGCCCTCAACCTCGAAGTCAGTGTAGACCTCTTCAGCAAGTCCTTGACGGTCCGGGGCGTCGTAAACAGTCACATCGACAAGCGCAGTTTTCGTGATTGGATCTCTATCAACGTCAATGCCAATAGAAGCCCATTTATCGTTGGTTAGGGTGAAAGGAATCCTTCCACTGACATCAATGCCATTCCACGTGATGGAAGCTTCAGTGGATTGGAAGGTCTTAAAGCCAACCCCGAAGGAATTATCGAGCAATGCATTTTCTTCCTCAGAAAGAACCTGAACAGCACCAGATGCACCATGGACTTCGGTGTCCAGGAAGTTGATTCCGAACCCATCAGCCTGCATTTCAGTAGAAAGATAGTCCATTTGGAATGAGAAGCTTTCCCAACCGGTGTAGTCTTCACTTGATTCAAATGAGATATAGTTTCCAGCGCTACCAACGGTTTCTAGAAGTTGGTAGAAGTTTCTATCGGAATCTCCTTCTTGGGCTTGGAGCCCTACGATCGGAGCGTTGCGGAGTGCTTCTTCAGCATACTTTTCACCTGTGAGATCGAAGTTTGCGATGACTCCGTCGCCCCCCACTGTAACAACGTCACCAGAAGTGGGATCACTACCGGCTGCGATTTCGATGCCGTCTTTGAAACCATCACCGTCAGAGTCAGGGTTGTTTGGATCTGTCCCAGGTTGGTCAGCGTCTACGAAATCAAGCAACGGATTCTCGGCACCATCGAGGAGGCCATCGTCGTCAGTGTCTGGATTGATAGGGCTAGTTCCTGTCTTAGAGAGGCTAACGAAGGTTCCTCCGCCATCCTCAACTCCATCCTTAGCGCCATCATTATCGGAGTCGTCATCTACTGGGCTAGTTCCAAGAGTGATCTCCTGGAGGTTTGTCAGTCCATCTCCATCCGGATCGCCATCGGGGCCATTTTTTGGATCGACTGATCCGTCATCATCTATCGACAAATCAAACTTCTTTTCCCAAAGGTCAGCAAGGCCATCGCCATCAGAATCACCTTCACCGGATTTGAAAACATTAAGGACCAAGTTGTCGACGTCGAGGTCCATGGATGCACCTCCAGTTCGCCCACCAAGTTGAACGCGAAATTCTTCAAGGGCAACATCTTCAAGTAAATAATTATTGAAGACTTGTTGGCCAGTTCCAAGAAGCCGAGCTCTGGGAAGAGCGTCGCATTCAGGAGAACATCCCCAGAATCAGTTTTCTGCAAGTTGACTTCCACCGAACCCCAATCGCCTGATTGTTGTTCGTAGCTTACGTCGCCACTTTGATTGCCACTGTAATTAACGGTTGCGTTCGGACCATTAAAGGTCCGAAAACCAACACCGATTGAGTTGGAATACAATCCGCGTTCCTCAACATCTCCAAATCCACCTGCACCAGCTCGAACCGTGCCCGTAGGGCCATGAGTTGGGATGTCAAGGAAGGCAATATGCCAACCATCGGCGGATACCCGGTCAGCGCGATAGTCCATAGAAAATTGAACTGTTTGCCATCCAGTAGTATCGGAAGGCGCGTCGAATGAAAGATAGTTTCCTGCGTCACCCTCTCCACCATCGAGGAGGTGGTAGTAGCTGCCAGTTGGACCATTATCAACAATCTGCTGGGCGAGGAAACCCGGTGTTCGGACAGCTAGTTCGTCGTAATTTACCTGATTACCGTCGAAGTTAGCCAAAAGAACGCCTGCGACAGGACCGATAACCGTCGCGACTGTTGGGTCACGTCCACTCAGAATTTCCACGGAGTCCCCAAGAAAGTCTCCATCGGTATCCGCATTATTCGGGTCTGTTCCTTGCTGGTCTTGGTCTCTTGACTCTCGGCGCTCGCCGCAAGCGATAGTCCTCGTTCACTATTTTATCAAACCCTGATCGCTGATAGCGTTCAGGGTTTTTTTGTGCCTGGGCTGGATAAGATCTTATGAGCTCCTAGCCTTCCCGTCCCCTCTGGTTTCAGTCTTCTCCTCCAAAGGAAAACACTATTTTTCCTAAGTAAAAGGTTTCATCGGCAAAGGACCAAAGAGTCCTGAGTCACCGGGTGTGGAAGCCAATCGGGCTTTAGTCGGGAACATTCAAGCCCAGCCTGATATAAGCATTCTCATAAATCCCGGGCATCCGGAGAGTGACTCTTTCGAGATCTCCCACAGTTCTGAGCGTGATGTTTTCAGGTGAAGGAATGAAAGACACCCAGGAAACAAGATCCTCACTCATTTCGAAGATCACGCTTTCTATAGACGCCACCGGGTTTTTTTCAAAGCTAACGATGGTCTGAAGACCGTCTTCTGAAATGGAACTCTTGATGTGAATGCCGGGCCCCTTTTGGAGGGGCGGGAGGCCGAAGAAGAATTCCTGAATATTTGGAATCCCGTCAGCATCAGGATCTTGATCAGGAGAATTTAGGATTTTAGGAATCCCCTGAGAAGTTGCCCAAGCTTCGTAGTGAGACTTGCGGTTTAAGGAAATACGATTGACGACCCAGCGATTGTTTTCTCCTCCAAGGTCATCAAAGGTAAGATCAAGGGTGCCGTCGGCCACTTCGATAACGAAGGTCGTTTCAACGAATCCATTTGCGGCGGCATTAATATTTTCTTTCTGAAGGCCCCCCTCAGCTATGACTACAAGATTATCGCGAGGACGGGTCTTGTCACCTTGGCGGACTGAAACCTCCCATTGGCCATTTTCAATAAGATGGCTCCAGGTCGCTGAGTTGGGCGAAATGACGAAATCCCGATTAGCCAGGTCCGCGTCCTCGCGGTCGCGTGCGAGCACCGCGCCAGACCAATTGGCATGGCCGCGGGTTAGGGGGGAAATCCGGGTGTGATCAGGGGCGGTTGGGCTGGTAGTCGTCCCAAAGTCGTAGCGATAGATTTGTGCGGACGGGTCTATGATCATGATCGTGGACTCGTTTGAGGGTTCAGAGTTTAAATCCGTCCCAGTTGCAATCACCCTGTAGAATAAATTGATGCCGGTAATTGGGTTGGGATCTTGGAAAGATTCAATGCCGGATTCGATATTTGCGTAGGTTTCCCACTCCCCCTCGGTTTCCAATTTACGCTCAATTTCAAATCCGGTTTCATTTTCGCTGGTGTCCCTCCAGTTCAGGGAAACTTGGCCGGCGGAATTGACATTGGCTATAAATTTGGAAGGTGGGCTAGGTGGGCTGCTTAAGTCGACCTCCAGAGTGTAGAGCTGGGTGTTGTTTGCTGTGTCCCCGGCAACGTGGATGTAGTAGTCGCTCGTAGAGGGTAGTTCAAAGGCGATGATTTCTTCGGACATACCAATCGGTTGGTCATTCGCCTGTGAAAGAATAGTGCGACCGTCCGAGGCAATGATTTTAATCTCAAGATCATGAATATTGGTGAAATCAAAGTTTGATCCGGCTGAACAACTGCCATCGGAATTTTGCGGACCTTCAACAAAACCAGGCGGAGTTGCGACTGGGGTGACCTTCACTGTGATTGGCGTTCCAGCTGGGAGATTTTCAAGTTGATAGATATCTATATCGGAGTTGTCATCAATACTAAGAGATTCCCGTTTAAAGGTCTCACCAGAAATAATTGGAAGAACAGTGGCATTTTCAGGGGAGTCGTTGTCACGGTCGCGATGCACCTTTTCGTAAAAGTCTCCATAGAGTCGATTGAGTGAGAAGATGTCATCAAGCTGGAGTCCCCGGAAACGTCGCGAGATGAATGGCTCCATCAGTTTGGTTTCATTGATGGGACAGATGTGACTGAGACCAAGTCCATGGCAATGTTCGTGCTCGACCACATTACGAAGATTAATAGAGTCCAAGGTCGTTTTTCCGAAGAATGAAGTATTACCAGTATCTATGATCATGTCCCCTCCGGATTCGGGAGCAAAATTATAGGCAAGGGTGTTAGATCCAGAATCGCCGTCAATGTAGTGCCCGCCAATGCGGATGTCTGCGCGAAGACCAACACGACCTGAGGGACGGGAGAAATTGCTGAGGCGGGCTCTGTCGTCGTTGGGCTCATAGACGTAAGTGATTCCGGTTAAGCTGGCAATATTATCGAAGGCCCCCTGGAAGACTGAAAACCAAGGACGGTTTGTAAGATCATCGCTGCCACCGTCTACGTCATAAATTTCGTCGAGAAAAGCGATTAGGTCACTGCCCGAAGTGGGTTCGCCATTAAAGCCCTCGATTCTCGTGCCGTCTTTCATGAACCCCCAGAGTAAAGTGGTTGGCAGGCCTTGTTCCGCTCTCTCAAAAAATGAATTGAAGGTGGCGGTTCTGCGCCACCGGTCGCCATCATCAAATTGGGTTGCGAGATCAATGATTGGATCACCTTCAGATGCCATGACTTCGGGGAGCATTTCCTCGAAGGCTGTTTCTTGGGCGGCCATCTCCTCGGCAATATGAAAAGCCATGATCGCCTCTTTGGAGATTCCAGGAGCCCAGCATAAAGTCATGACAGGGCTATTCGGATCGAGGCGATCTGCTATGAAGGCTGCCAGCCGCTGCTGCACGTTGGGTGAAAGCGAGGTAAATTTATCGAGGGGGAGCCTATGGGACAGTTTGAGTAGAACTTCGGAATAGGGTGCGAGAGATGGATGGTTGTGCAGGTGCTCCTTCCAGCGGAGACTCTCAGCGCCGCGGTGCCCAGAGAGTGGTGCTTGAATAGCCTGTGCTTCAGAGCGCGTTTCCATGGCTTTCCAAGCAAATGGAAGACTTGCGACAACCGGCGCCAGAAGCAGCAGTAATCGGATGTTGGTCGCGAAGCTTCGCATCTTGAAAAAATATATTAATTTTGAGGAAGATCAACGAATTGGAGCGATGAGAAGCCATTCTAATGGCCGGTTTGATTGGAAATAGTCGTGGATCGTCTCACCTTCTGGCCATCAGCCTGTTAGAGCCTCAAACTCGTTACTGATTTTATCGCTGATGATCGGGGCGGCTCATCATCCCGAGGTCGTCTAAAAATTATCAGTTTTCTGCCGCCGCGCCTTTTCAAAAATCGACCCAGCTGAAGACCCATGGGTTTACTAGCTCAGGCAGAAAATATGATTAAAGTTGAGATAGCTCTTCGCGGAAACCGGCCGAAAGAACAGGGAAGCGGCACCAAGACTTGGGGTCGAGATTTTGATCATCCACGTGAAACGCGACCGCGTAGCGTTCGCGCTTCCACTGATTGCGACACCAGAGCTGGTAGAATTTTTTAGTCCAGTCGATGAGCTGTTTTTCCTCTTGCTGGGGATAGGTAGCGCGGATGACTTGAAGCGCTGACTTTGGCCCTTTTTTGTCACGGATGGCGGCGCGCTCCAAGGTGTCCAGAACCTGATAAGGCATGAGGTCATCTTCATCGGTTTGGTTCGCGTCCTTGGGGCGGAGTTCGGCAGTTGGGTTCTGGACGTTGATTTGGGAGAGAGCCTCAATGGAAGGGCTTTCAGGGAGACCGGTTAATTCCATAAAGCGAAGCCACTCGCGGAGGTAGTGTTTATCGATTCCTGCGATTGGGCTGAGTCCACCCGAGGTATCACCATCCATGGTGGCATAACCGACAGCAGCCTCGGAGCGGTTTGAAGTGGCGAGAAGAAGCGCATTACGAATGTTAGCCATCATCCAAATGGCAGGCGCGCGGACGCGGGCCTGTATGTTTTGGCGTGCGATGTCATCGGTTTGCCAGCTGAGCTGGCGTTTGAGTACGGATTCAATCGTACTTTCATATCCCTCGACGAGATTATCAACCTCCCATTCGGCGTAGTCGCACCCCAGCGCCTTGGCCACCGAGCGGGCGGCGTTACGGGTTGTCTCGCCAGAATTTTTTGTGCCTTGGTAAGCGCAGAAGAGAAGAATCTTCATCCAGTCTTGAGGATTTTCAGGAAGATCAAGGTGAGGGAGGCGTTCTCGAACTCCTTCTTCGCCAAGTTCGTTCAGGGCGAGATCGACCATGATCTTAACGAAGGACGAGACAGCAGCTGAGTCAGCTCCTCCACTCAGGGAGACTACAAATCCATTCGACCATGATTTGCGAAGATAGTCGAAGTAGGCGAGCGCCATAGCGCGTGTAAACTCTTCGTTTTTCGACATGGGCGGGAGAGGTTCCTGTCCATCCTGGCGCGTAACTTCTGGCCACTCAAAAGGGAGTTCAATTTCAGAAAGTCCCTGAACGTCGATTTTTCGGCTCACAGTTCGGGCCTGAAGGAGTCGGTTGCGCTCGATATCAACGGTCTTATGAACAAGGGTCGTCTCTTTAAAGGAGAAGCGTTGGCCTTCGGCAATAATCTTTCCGGCAGATGCGATGAGGCCTCCGCCATCGTAAATGGCGCGTCCGGCTTCGTTCCCAAGAAGATTGGCATAGATGTAA
>CASICJ010000027.1 GCA_949373085.1 uncultured Verrucomicrobiales bacterium | reverse complement strand
ACCATGGTGTCGCATGCCCTGCGTGAGCCTACGCCTGCTGAAGCGAGGTATTTATTAAGCCGGATTCCTTGGGGTTGGTTCATGGCAAGAAAAAAGGCGGAACCAAGAAATGGCCCCGCCAGAATTTAGATTGGGTAACCCGTGGTAGGCGGGGTTTATCCTTCAGCCTTAGTCTTTGGGAGACCGATGGCGCTTTGCCCTTCTTTCCAATCGCCACGTTCTTTCATTAGCTTGACGCGCTCAAAGCGCTTCATGACTGAGCGTTTACCGGTTGCGCCGCCTTTACGTTTAAGAGAGTTGTGTTTGGACATAAGAACTGGATTTGTAATTCCGAGGGGGAAGCTAGGAGTCGACCAACGCTTTGGCAAGGATGAACTTTGCCTTAATTACTGGTTTTTAGGGAAATTGCCGCAAGTTTCCGAAAAGTCGGGCTGCTTTGGCAAATCACGCTTTTGCCATGCTTTTTATAAAGGTTCACGTCCCCGAAGCTGGTATTGCGGGCCCGCTTAAATTTCGGGAAGGCTGGCAGCAGCGATGGCTTGCCCATGACGCTTCATTTTTTCATCAGGTGTGCTCAGGGAAATCTTTTTCCCTAGTTCGGGGAATTCGTCACGGAGCACTTCCTCGGCTTTTGAAATAATGAGTTCACCACCTTTTCCAGTCAGAACTCGTCCCAACAAAAGCATGTGCCTGATGTCGTAAAATCTCGCGAATTGAGGAATCGCGTAGCCAAGATAAGCCCCAATGGTTCGGTAAATTACAGCTGCTTTATCGTCGCCAGCCTCCATCGCCTCTTGAACTAAGATCAATTTTTCAGGTTTTCCAAGAGCTGGGTCGATTTTAAGTCCGGCTGGTTCGATGAGTCTAGAAACGGCTTGCTGGCTGAAATAATTAACGGCGCAACCGATGTCACCGGACCATTCGTCTTGGGCCGCGTTTTCGCTAAAATCGATGGGCACGAAGGCGAGTTCGGAAATCCAAGGGGTGATTCGGCAATTGGTATCAGCGTATCCGGCGGCAGCACTCGTTCCCATTGCTAAGCCTAGGACACATCCGTCATTCAGCGACATTGCGCCAGCTAGGGCCGTAACGTCTCCGTCATTCACGACTCGGATTGGAACATTCCATTCTTCAGCGATATCAAAGAAAATATTTTCAACATGTTCACCGAAAAGCTCATCGGGCACGCCCCGGAAAAGTGAGGCAGCGCGAACCTGACTATCGACATAGACTCCGGCAGCTGATCCGCCAATGGCGTCGACTTTTGGAAGATGGGCAGCAGCGAGCCGGATGCTATCGATAATGCCCTCTCGATGGTATGCGGGGTCACTTTCAAAGTAAGGGTCCCATGTGACCTCTTCAGAAAAGACGACTTCGCCATTGATAACCGCCGCACATTTGCGGTCGGATCCACCAAGATCGAAGCCAATTCTATTTCCTTTCAGTCCGATTTGGCTCTCAGATTTCTTAGTGACTCGTGGGATGGGGAATCTTTCGGTTGATTTCGATGAAAAAGTCAAAGTCTCGCCAAAAAAACGAACTGAGTAATCGACATCGAAGTCACGCTTGCCCCCTTTGCAATACTGATCCGAGAGAGCTTGAGCTAGGGAAGGCGCGTCTTCGAGCACGATCCGTGTTCCGCCGCAGCTCCAGAGGAGGAATTTTACAACACGTTCAATGAGTCGGAAGTTGAGGATGGTGGATTCATTGTCCAGGTTCGTTAAGATGCGCTCGGTGTGGATCGTCCCCGTTCCGTCAGGGCGAAGTATCGCAATCCTGATCTCGCGACTGTTCCCGTCAGAACATTTGTCCCGGAATGCTTGATTCCAAAGTGAGGCCGGCATAAATCCAGGGTCAAGTTCGGGAATATGTTTTAGGGCGGGAACCGTAAGATTAAACATTAGAATTAAGGTAGGGCGGTTAAGACGACAAGCGATTTTTGGAGGCTTTTCCGAAGTTATCAATAAGGATTTTGGGGGATTTGTTGTTTTTGGGTTGTATTCAGCGTAAACGACTCATTTGAAACTTGGGTGCGAGAGATTGGTTTGAAGGAGCGTAGGAGCTAAAATGAAGATTTTTATTATTTTGACCCTTATTTTACCAACCTTACTCGCTGAGGAGCTTAGATTGTTCGCCTACAATATCCACCATGGCGAAGGAATGGATGGAAAGTTGGACTTGGAGCGAATTGCAAAGGTGATTGCAGCGGAGAAGCCGGATCTTGTTGCGCTTCAAGAAGTTGATAAGGTGTGTAAGCGCAGTGGCGGAGTCGATCAAGCTGCAGAGTTAGCCAAAATATTAAAAATGGAGCAACGCTTTGGTGAATTTATGGATTACCAAGGTGGTGAATATGGCATGGCAGTGCTTTCGCGATTGCCCATTGAAAAGACAATCGTTCATAAGCTACCCAAAGGTTCTGAGCCGCGGATTGCCCTGGAGGTCGTAGTGAAGTCACCGAAGTGGCCCGGTAAATTTTCCTTTATAAGTATTCATAATGATTGGATGAAAGAACCCCTTCGAGTGCAGCAGATTGAGGCTCTACAGACAGGCCTGAAGGATCGTAAGCATCCGGTGATTCTTGCTGGAGATTTTAACGCCAAACCCAAAAGCGATTCGCTCATTAAGCTAGAGGAAAATGGATGGAAGATGCTCCGTGAAGGTCGTAAGAATACCTGGTCGGCCTCAAAACCGAAAGTTGAGATTGATTTCTTTTTTGCCAAAGGACTCCTGGCTTTTCGATTTCAGGATAGGGTGATCGCGGAAAGGATCGCTTCGGATCACCGGCCAATCGCGGTCGTGATCACCGCAAATGCGGAGAAAAAGACTAAGCTAAAATCGGCTTTACCACTTGACCATGGACATCAGTAAGTCGGTAGTGGCGCCCCTGAAATTTATAGGTTAGAGCGGTGTGATCGATACCAAGAAGGTGCAGGATCGTAGCCTGTAGATCATGGACATGGACGGCATTTTTGTCGTATTTGTGTTTGTCTGGAGAAATGGGTGTGCCTGACTTATCAACAATGTTGTAGCCGTAGTCGTCAGTTTTCCCAAAGGAGGTTCCGGGCTTGATGCCCCCGCCGGCCATCCACAGCGAGAAGCAGCGCGGGTGGTGGTCGCGACCAAATCCGCTCGCGCTGATTTTACCCTGAGAATAGTTGGTTCTTCCGAATTCTCCACCCCAAACAACAAGGGTCTCATCGAGCATTCCCCGTTGTTTGAGATCCTTAATAAGAGCGGACGAAGCCTGGTCGGTTTCCTTGCACTGATGACTGATCCCGCCCTTCAGCCCGCCATGTTGATCCCAGCCTTGATGATAGAGTTGAATGAACTTAACCCCACGCTCGGCGAGCCGCCGGGCCATGAGGCAATTCGCGGCAAACGAGCCGGGGTTTTTGGCTTCCTTGCCATAAAGTTCGAAAATCGACTCGGGTTCCTCCTTAAGATTTGCGACCTCGGGAACACTCGATTGCATGTTAAAGGCCATCTCATATTGCTTAATGCGATCTTGAATTGCTCCATCAGGTGAGAGCCCATGTTGGTGCGAGTGAAGTTCCGCAAGCCGATCAAGGAGCATTCGGCGGGATTTCTCCGAGATGCCATCCGGGTTGGTTAAATAGAGAACGGGATCCTTGCCGGACCGAAAGCGGACGCCTTGATATTCCGAAGGTAAAAAACCGGATCCCCACAGGCGGGACAAGAGGGGTTGGCCACCCTTGTTCTTGGTGACGAGAACAACGAAAGACGGAAGGTTGTTGTTGGAAGTTCCAAGTCCATATTGCAGCCAGGCTCCCATCGAAGGACGTCCAGCAAGTTGCGATCCGGTTTGCAAATAGGTGACGCCGGGTCCGTGATTGATGGCCTCGGTGTACATGTTTTTCACGATGCAAAGATCGTCTGCAATCTTGGCGGTGTGCGGAAGGATTTCGGAGAACCACTGCCCAGATTGGCCGTGACGAGCGAACTTAAAAGGCGATCCTGCGAGGGGAATTGAGGACTGGTTTCCCGACATGGTCGAAAGGCGTTGTCCGCCACGTACGTCATCTGGAAGTTGCTCGCCGTGTTTTTTGTTGAGGAGAGGTTTAGGGTCGTAAAGATCCAGCTGTGATGGTCCGCCGGACTGGAAAAGAAAGATGACACGTTTGGCCTTTGCTGGAAGCTTCCGCGGAGTGAGCGAAGAGTTTTCGGCTTGCAAAAGATCTGTTAAAGCAAGGGATCCGAATCCAAGGGCAGAGTTCCGGAGGACCTCACGTCGATTGAGAAGAGGGGGGGTGTTCATGGTGCTTACTGCTTGGTGTTCACCTCGTAAAGATTGAGGATGGCTTGTGCCACTGTGGTCAGGGCAGCGAGTTCGGGAGTGGTGGATTTGGACTTGGTGTGGCCTTGCGAAAGGAAGCGCTTGGCTTCTTCGGGATGGGCTTTGAAATGAGTAACCTGTTCTTCAAAAATCGCCGAAAGGATTTTGATCTCATTTTCGTCAGGCTGCCTTGATGCGAGGCGAAGGTGCATTTCTTGGATTACTGCTTTTGTTTCAGCGGGGTGCTTTTGCAGGGTTTTTTCGGCGAGATGGCGCGAGGTTTCTATAAATTGAATTCCGTTTAGAAGGACGAGTGCTTGAAGCGGGGTTGAAGTTGTTTCACGTTTTGCAGAGCAGACATCGCGCTTTACAGCATCGAATGCCATCATGGCAGGTGAGGGGCCGGTGCGTTTCCAGTAAGTATACAGTGACCGGCGATAAAGCCCTTCGCCCACCGTCGGTTTGGAAGGCTTGAAGGATTCGGCAAGATCGTAGGGGTGAACCGAGGGCCCACCGACCTTGGAAACGAGTAGTCCGGAGGCAGTAAGGGCTTGATCGCGAATTTGTTCAGCGAGAAGTCGGTGGCGAGGGCCGCGAGTCAAAAAGCGGTTTTCAGGATCTTTTTCCAACTCTAGTGAGTTGGCGAATGAGTCTTGTTGGTAAACCCGGGACATCACGATGTCCTTTATGAGACCTTTCGTGTTCCATCCTGAAGCGACAAAGCGTGCGGAGAGTTCGTCTAGGAGATCACGATGTTCGGGCCGTTCTCCTTGCATTCCGAAGTCTTCGGAGGTGCCAACGAGGCCGCGTCCGAAGAGGGATTGCCAGAAGCGATTAACGATGACCCTTGAGGTGAGCGGATGTTCGGGATGAGTGAGCCACTTTGCGAGCGAGAGTCGATTAGTGGGCTTCATTCCAAAATTTGGGAGGAACTCGGGGAAGGCAGCTTCGACTGCTTTTCCGCGGTTCTCGTAAGATCCTCGATTGAGAATGTATGCTTGTTTGGGCTTCCGGGATTCCTCCATGACCATGATTTCGGGAATCGATTCCTCGAGGCGATTGTAGGTAGTGCGCGCGGATTGGAGTTCCTTGAGAGCCTCCTGGTAAGAAGGGTCTATGACTAAGTTTGATATTAGGGTGGGGAGTGGATCAACTGAGGCGGGGAGGGTTTTGATTTCCTGATCGGAGAGCTTACGTCCAAAGACGCGGAATTCATCGATCAAGCCCTCTTTAAAACCGCGGTCGCGCATGCGCTCTCCAAGGCGGATATGCGGATTTCCACCACCCTTAATTGCTCGGGTTAGATTATCATATCTAATTTCGGTATTTGCTGGTTTCCCATTAATGTAGATCTGGATCCCTCGCGCAGATGAGGATCCATCGTTAGTCACCGCGACGTGAACCCATTCGCCGGGTTCGACCGGATCTTTGGTTTTAATTGAAATGGCGTTGCCGGGCCAAAAGTGAATGAGCGACCATTGCAAGTGATTATCGACCAGTAGGAGTTCGTAGCCCCGTGAGGCGGCATCGTGCCAGGCTTTTGAGCGTGAAAAAATGACTGCGCGATCTTTGAGGTCGGGCGTTTGAAGCCAGAGTGAGACTGTGAAAGGTTGCTCGCGATGGAAATCGCCAACTTTAGTTCCAATGGCGTCATCTCCGGTCAGTTTGATGGCCTGTCCCATCTTGCCGGGAACCGCTTTGTTGGCACCCTTGTCTTTGCCATCGTCAAAGGAAAGGTGGAGAAGTTGGTGGGGCTTGAGGCTTGGGAGATCTTTCGAGTCGATCTGAGCTGGCGTAAAATCCTTCACCGTTTTTTCAAGCTTGGCACTGGCACTGGCGATGTCTTTTTTTCGTTCAGCCAACTGTTGCTCTTGGGCGTCACTCGGAAGGGGTATCGCAGGGGGCGGCGTGGCTTCAGAGTTGAAGTATGAGTAGAGTCCGGATTCGTCAATATCGTCGAAGAAGGCAAACAGTGAGTAGTAGTCCTTCGCGGTGGTGGGATCGTATTTATGATCGTGGCATCGGGAGCATTCCATGGTCAGTCCCAAGAAGGTTGTTCCGAAGGTGTGGACGCGATCGGCAACGTATTCGACACGAAATTCTTCGGGCACGGAGCCGCCTTCGACCTTTTGTTGGTGCAGGCGCGAGAAGGTGGTGGCGATGCGGGACTCGCGGGAGGCATCTGGAAGGAGATCGCCAGCAATTTGCTCAAGGATGAATTTGTCGAAGGGTTTGTTGGAAGTGAAGGCGTTAATGACGTAGTCACGATAGGGCCAGACACGACGGTTTTTGTCCTGCTGGAATCCGTAACTGTCCGCGTAACGGGCTAGGTCAAGCCATGGAGTCGCCATTTGTTCGCCATAAGCAGGTGAGGCGAGTAGTTCGTCGATAAAGGATTCAAGTTTTTTGGGATCAAATCTCTCGATCTGCTCCAGCGTTGGCGGAAGTCCGGTAAGATCGAATGTGAGGCGGCGAAGGAGTTGATGGGGCTTCGCTTTGACTTTAAGCTCGATCCCTTCCTTGGCGAGATGACTGGAGACGATGGTATCGATCGATTTGCCAGTTGCCTTGGGCAGCTTTGTAAATGCCCAATGTTCGGTATATTCAGCCCCTTCCTTAATCCATCGCGCTAACAGGTTTTTTTGCTCTGTCGTGAGCTTTCGATTTGAATCCGGTGGCGGCATGAGGCTATCCGGATCCTTTGAGTGGATTCGATCAACGAGATCTGACTTCTCAGGTTTGCCCGGAACGATTACACCTGCATCGAGGGCATCTTCGCGAAGGTCGAGGCGCAGATCTCCTTCGCGGTGTTTTGGATCAGTTCCATGGCAGTAGTAGCAATTCTCAGACAAGATGGGCTGAATATCCCGATCGAAAGAGATGGTGTTTTCGCCAAACACATTGAGGAAGAGAAGGGCGGTGAGAGTGAGGAAATACGCGGATTTCGGCATAAAGATTGTCGATTTTTGTGACAGCGTGAGTATCACTCGTTGCCACTAAATTTGTTACTAGGGATTCAGTGGTTGGTTATCAAAAAGATTGGTTCTTGATTAGACCTGAGTTGATATTTTAGATATTTGTGATCGAGACGAGCAAAATTTAATCGCTTCAATCTCAGCGTTGTATGCGCATTTTTGTGTTCAGAAAGCTTAAGGTTAATCTCTTGGAGAAGTGTTTGGATGGAAAAAATGGCGAGATTCGAGGGCTGCGGCCGTTTCGTGCAAATTCAGGCGAGGGTTGAATTCTCACTTTATCCTCGAAAGTCACGCTTGCTTTAAGGCGTAATGGTTCCATGCCAACTAGGATTCCCCCTGAGATTACCAAAGGTCTCACATCTCTCCGTCAGCGGATCAGGTGGATTCAGCTCGTTCGGGGTTTGCTCAAAACCGCAAGCGTGGTTCTTATTGGTTTACTCGCTATCGTGGCTCTCGATTTCTTTCTAGCTCCCTTGCCTTCGTGGGCGCGGGGCACGCTTTTCTTTGGGTGGCTTGCTGCGGCAGGGCTTGCTGCGATTTGTTTTATCGCAAAATCGTTATTGACCAAGATCTCGCTTGTGAAGCTCGCGCGGTGGTTGGAGGAACGTCATCCGGAGGTTCAAGAAAGAATTAGTAGTGCATTAGAGCTTTCTGATCATCCGGAGGGGGTTTCTCCCGAGTTGCTTTTGGAGCTTTCTAATGAAGCGGCTGCTGATATCGGCACGGTTGACCCAAACGAAGAAGTAGCCGGAAGTCGCGTGCGGCGGTCCATGTGGTCGGTGGCGACCTGTTTGGTAGCAATTATTGCTTTGGTGGCGATTTGGCCGCGTGAGATGAGTCGCCTCTTGACTCGTGCAGTTTCGCCATTCACGGAGTTGGGAAATGCCGGAGCCTTCCGTTTCGATATTAGTCCAGGAAACCTTGAGGTTCTGGAAGGCGATAAAGTTCAGATAGATCTTACCTATACTGGTGATTTGGAAAAGCCTCTGCAGTTGGTGATTGAAAAAAATGGGGATCTTACAGCTGAGACTCTTGAGCCAAGCTCTTCTGATGGAAGTTCTCATCGCTTCTCGTATCATCTCCATTCGGCGGAAGCTGGATTTAAATATTCCGCGCTTGTGGCCGGAAATGAGAGCGATCGCTTTGAGGTGAAGGTTTATCGGCTTCCGCGTCTTTTGGAGCCCACCGTGAACTTGCGATACCCTCCTTATACCGAATGGCCAGATCGGGAGGTTTCGCTGGGAACTGGAATTAAGGCCCTACCTGGAACCGAAATAACCTTAAAAGGGCGTTTTGATACCCCGATTGATCGGGGGGAGGTTCTATTTGATTCGGGGTCGCTGGGTGAAATAGAGCTGGAGCCTACGGCGCGCGGAACGATCGTATCTTGGAGGACGATTTTGCAACCAGGACTTGAAGGTGCTGCTTTAATGAAGGTAAAGCATCGTTTGGGCCGTGAACTTGATGCTGCGAAGTTTCAACTCATAGCTGAGGAAGATCCCTCTCCGGAGGTAGAAATTTTAACGCCGATTCAACGAAAGTTTCGGGTGAAACCAACCGAACAGGTGGTCCTGCTCTATTCTGCGATTGAGCAGATTGGGATCGCCAAGGTCGAAATTGAACTCGAAGTGAATGGTAAGCCTGTCGAAACGCTTACTGAACTTCTCCCGGAACGGATCGATGGTGCGAACGGAAAGCTTTGGGAAGGGGAATCAATGGTTTTACTGAGTAATATTGTGGCAAAGCACAAGGGCGCGGAACAAGTTAAGATGCGCCTAGCAGTTAGCGATAATCGCCCTGAATGGCTCTCAGGTCCAGGTAAAGGGTTCTCGGAGTGGCTTGAATTCAATCTGGATATGAACGCCGAGTCACTGGTCCGCCAAGAGTTACGCAATCAGGACAGTGATATTAAGAAGGCTGTTGAGGAAGCGATTAAGAAAGTTCAAGAAGCTCGAAACAAGATGCAAGTTGCCAAGAGCCAACTGAATAAAGAACAAGTCAGCGAGCGTGCCGAAGAGCTTCTTGCGGAGGCTCGTGAAAATTTGGAGAACGCGAAAGAAGACCTCACTGATCTCAGCGAACGGATGAAACAGAGCGTGCAGGAACATCGGCGTGATGACGTAGGGAAAGCGGTGGCCAAACTTGATGAGGCAAAGAGGTCGGTTAAAAATGCGCCTCTTCAAGACACTCCCGGAGCTCGGAAATCCGAGGTCGATAATGCTCTTCGTGAAAGTGAAGAGGCGATTAATGATCTTCGGGAGCTGCGTCAGGACATTCAAAAAGACCAGCCTAAGACCAATGATTTGGCTAAGCTTCAGGAAATGGCACAGAAGCAGGAAGAATTGGCTCGCGAGGCTGCGCAGGAAGTTCCAGATCAGGATTGGGAGAATCAGCAGCGTCAGATGCAAGAGCAGATTCGGCAAGAGGTCGCTCAATCACCTGAGGCAAAATCTGCAGCGATGAAGGCACAGGCAGATCAGGCAATGGAACTTTCTAATGAGGCCGAAGACTTAATGAAGGCCCAAGAAGGGCTTTCAAAATTGAGCGAACAGGCTGAGCCCGCTCCTCAAAAGATGAATGCCAATCAGCTGAAAAATGCGCTCGCTCAGGAACAGCAAAATGCTCTGACTGAGGCTCGCCAAGAACTTGCCGAGGCGCGCCGGGATAAAGAAGATGAAAGAGCTGGAGATCTGAACAAAGCGATCAATGAGGCGCAAGAAGCTACTAATAACGCTCGTCAATCGGAGCTCGAGAAAGCGGCAGAGTTTGCAAAAAAGGTTGCGGATGCATTGGCAGAAAGTTCTGATCAATCACCATCTCAAGAAGTGTTGAAGGAAAAGCAGGATAAGCTTTCGGAGGCCTTTGATTCGCTAGCTGAAGGGGATACCGAGAAAGCCCAAGATGCTTTGAAAGAGATTCAAGAGATGGCTAACCTTCGTGAGATTGCGAATGCTTTGGCTGAAGAACAACTGGAGGCCGCTAATGAAGCCCGACAAGAAATGTCAAAAGCTAAGCGTGATAATGAAGGTCGTGCTGAAGATTTGGCTAATGCAGCCGAGGAAGCCACCGAAGCAGCTGAAGAAGCCCAGAAAAACAATCCCGCTCAAGCCGCTCAAGCCGCTCAAAAAGCAGCTGAAGAACTTGCCAAAAACGCTGAAGGTTCGCCCACTCAAGAAGCGTTGCAAAATAAGCAAGAAAAGGTTGCGGAAGCTCTAGAGGCTCTTTCTGATGGAGAAACCGAAAGAGCTGAGGCAATCCTCGAAGAACTTCAGAATTTGCTCAATCCGGATGATGTTGCGAAAGCTCTTGCTGAAGCTCAGAAAGATATTCTTGAGGGGGCGAAGGATGAATTGAGTGACGCCCAGAATGGTCAGGAGGCCCGTGCTGAGACTCTTCCCAAAGCAGTGGAGCAAGCTCAGGAGGCTTTGAGTGAGGCAAGGCAGGCTGATGCCAAAGCTGCCGCTGAAGCTGCTCAAAATGCTGCTGAGGAATTGGCTAAGGGTACCGAATCGTCGCCGTCCCAAGAGTCGCTTCAAAATCAGCAGGAGGCGCTCGCCGAGGCCTTTCAGGAGCTTGCGGAGGGGAATACCAATGAGGCCCTTAAGGCACTCGAGAAAATGCAGGCCGAGCGTTTGAATGGGGCCCTTGAACAAGCTTTAGCTCGAGAGCAGGAGGCTATCGTCGAAGGAACCCAGCAAGAGTTGAGTGAAGCTCGTAAGATGCAGGAAGCTCGTGCCAATGATCTGCCAGAAGCATTGGCCCAAGCGGAGAATGCGTTAGAGGAGGCGATGAAGGGAGACCCACAAGCTGCTGCAGAAGCTGCTCAAGCAGCAGCGTCTGAACTGTCTAAGGGTGCTGAGGTTTCCGAATCCCAGAGTTCTTTGCAAGAGCGCCAGGAGGAGATTGCCGAGGCCTTAAAGGATCTTGCGGAAGGTCGTGCCGGGGAAGCTCTGGCTTCTCTACAGGAAATGCAAAGCGAGCGAGCTGCGGATTTAGCTCAAGCGATCGACGATGTTGCAGCGGTTGAGGGTGATCCATTGAATGAGGCAAGCCAGATGGCAAATCAAGGGGCTCAGAATGCAAGCCAGGCTTCGCAAGCGCAGCAAGATGGGCAGGCCCAGCAAGCTTCTCAACAGCATCAACAGGCTGCTCAAAAATTTGCTCAAGCTCAGCAGTCACTTCAAAGCGCTTCTCAACAGTTAGCTCAGAAAGCTTCCCAGGCTGCAGAGCAAGGTGAGAATCCCAACCAAGTTCCAGCTCCAGGAGATGCAATGGCTGAGGCCTTGCAGCAGAGTGCGCAAGCTGCAAATTCCGCGCAATCCGGACAACAGCAGCAGGCCGCAGCCCAAGCTCAGGCCGCAGCCGAGGCATTGAAGCATGCAGCTAACGAAGCGATGTCCAATATGAAAAAAGGTGGGAAGCCGGGTGATCCAGCTCAGGCGAATCAACCCGGAGAGCCTAGTGATCAAGCGACTCCCCCTAGTGATGAAGCCAAGGAAGGAGTTCGTCAGGCGCAAGCTAATCAAGGTGTCCCTGCCGAGCTCGCCAAGCTGGGAATCAATGCGGCGGATTGGGAAAAGATCCAAGCGACTCTTAAGACAGATGTCAGCGGATCCCGCCGCGCAGTCATACCTGAGGACTACCGGGGTCTCGTCCAAAAATACTTTGAGCAAGTCTCTAAAAAGAAATGAAAAAGATTTTCTCACTCATCTTAGGAGCCTTTCTCGTTGTAATCGCGTCAGGACAAGAAGTTACCCCAACCGTTTTCGCTAATTGGAAGGACAAGGTTGATCCATCGGTCGATCGAGGTCTAAATTATTTGGCCCGTTCGCTGCTAAATGATGGTAGCTACCCGGGGAGTTATGGGAATTCCTGCGGAATTCCAGCCCTCGCGGGGATGGCTTTTTTGTCTCGTGGGCATCTGCCTACGGAAGGTCCTTATGCGGACCCGCTGAATAAGATTATCGATTTCTTGATTGGGCGACAAAACCGTGAAGGGCTTTATACAGGGGGGCAATACGGTAGTGGTCCCATGTATGGCCACAATATCGCTACACTTTTCCTATCTGAAGTTTCAGGGATGGTGGACCCGGATCGCCAAAAGAAAATTAATGGAAGTCTTCCTCGAGCATTAGCTTTAATTCTACGTGCTCAGGCGGTGCAAAAGTCATCGCGTCACAAAGGTGGTTGGCGTTATCATCCTAATTCGCGGGATTCAGATACTTCATGCAGTGGTTGGGCTCTGATGGCGCTGCGCTCTGCGAAACTTAATGGGGCGGATGTTCCGGACAAGGCTATCGCAGACGCGGTTGCTTATCTCTACGGGAACTTCTCGGAGAAGAACGGTCACTTTGGGTATTCTTCTCCCCATAACTCCAAGAATTCCCTGACTGGAATGGGGCTTCTTTGTCTTGAGCTTTGTGGAGAACATGGCAAGCCGTCGACGATCAAGGCGGCTGATTACATTCTTGAGAGTTTTCGGGCGCTGGAAGGAGCTCAGTTTGAATTCTACGGAAATTACTACAACGCTCAGGCCATGTTTCAGCTTGGGGGAAAATATTGGGAGACTTATGCTGACTGGATGTATGAGACGTACCTAAAAAAGCAAAAAGATGATGGTTCATGGTATAGCCGAGAGGCAGGTCAGGTTTATGGAACTGCGATGATGACACTTGCTTTTACGGTTCCTTATCGTCAGTTGCCGATTTACCAGCGTGACGAGACGGTGGATGAAGAGTAGTTTTTCTGCCATGTCTGAAATTGAGGAACTTTATGAAGTGCTCGAAGAAGCCCGTGAAGCAGATCAGGTTGCGAGCGCCTGTGTGATCTACGAGGAGATTCTCACCCAAGAGGATGTTGAGAATGTTATGTCGACCCTTTTGTATGTAACCGATCTGATTGATTTTGGGAATTTTGCGCAAGCAGAAGCTACTTTGCTTCGCGTGACGGATTTGTGTGATGAGGCGGAGTCACAGGAATTGCTCTTTTTTAATCTCGCGACTCTCCACGAGAAAAAAGGTGAGTTTAGAGATGCGGAAAAGCACTATCGCCTCGCCCACGAGCAGAATACGACACGGGGCGAATTACTCTTGATGGCAGCTAATATGGCCTTTCATCAGGGAGAACCTGCCAAGGCCGAGTATTTGGTGCGGGAGGGATTGAAATATCAGTGTGTACAAGATGAAGCTTATTCCAGTCTTGGCTTTTACTTAGCCAGCCAGCGACGGTTTTCCGAGGCAAAGACGGCATTTGATAAGGTCTTGGAAATTGATCCAGAAAACGAATATGCTACCGAGTGGATAGAAGACCTCAATCCGCTGCTTCCGGATTGAAACTTAGTTTGCTAAGCCCTTGGATGAGCTGAGTTATAAGCTTCCCGAAGGCGTTCTTTGGTCACGTGAGTGTAGATTTGCGTAGTCGAAAGCGAGGCGTGGCCTAAGAGGGATTGGACTGAACGGAGATCAGCTCCATGGTCCAGAAGGTGAGTTGCGAAAGAATGTCTCAACTTATGAGGTGTGACGTTAAAAGGGATGCTCGACTGAACTAGATACTTTTTAAGAACCGAATTTATTGAGCGAGTAGAGATCCTTTTACGAAGCTTTGAAACGAATAGAGGGCCTTTTTGAACTTCAGCGACACTTTGGTATTTTTGCATCGCTTTCATGGCATGTGAACCAATCGGGACCAGTCGCTCTTTTGATCCTTTTCCAATGACCCGAACTGATTCGTTGACGGAATCAATATCGTTTACATCGAGCGAGGCGAGTTCGGCGAGACGAAGACCGGTGGAATAAAATAACTCTAGGATGGCGGCGTCACGCTCACGCATCCAAACTGGCGCTTGGCCTTGAAGTTCTGATTTCATCGGGAGTTCAAGAAGTTCTTCAATTTGGGTTAAGGTCAGAACAACGGGTAGAGCCTTGTCAGCTTTTGGAAGTTCGACCTCGGCGACTGGGCTGTTTGGGTAGCCACGGCGATGGACGAGAAATTTATAAAACGAGCGGTAGGCTGCGAAACGGAGGCGCACTGTGCTTCGAGCCAGGCCGTCTTTTTGTAGTTGGAAAAGATAGGAGCGAAAGTGGTCAGAGGTAAGATCGCGCCATTTTGAAAACTGATCGCCAAGCCATAATTGAAAGAGTTGAAGCGCGAGAGTGTAGTTCTCGAGCGTCTTAGGAGAAGAGTTTTTCTCAGTGGTCATGAAGTCGATGAAAGCATCGACTTCGCTGTCAGTATGAAAATTCACCGCACCGGACTATACAGAATTCTAAATATTCGCGAAACCTAAAATCTAGGGCGATTGGGGAAAGGTAATCAAGCTAGGGAGTGAATTTTCTAGAGATGCAGTTTCTGAGCGGTTGAGAGAGCTGAATCAGCGCCTTCCTGGATGTAATAATCATTCGTTTATTTGTTGGTCGTTTTTGAATTTAAAAGATTATTGGAAATCGACTTGCAGGTTCCGAGACCCCATTGGCTGAATTGGGGATTGGCAAAGTCGACAATGACGGCTAAGCGATGTGCCCGATGCCAAAGGTCTTTATTAAAACCTACGGGTGACAGATGAACGAGCGGGATTCTGAGCAGGTTGCTCAGACGTTTGCCGAGCGAGGTTACACTCTCACCCCCAAAGAACAGGATGCTGATGCGATCCTGGTCAATACCTGTAGTGTCCGCGATCAAGCGGAGCAAAAGGCTTTGGGCAAAATGGGGATGATGGGAAAATACCGCGAAAGCCGAGATCATGTTGTCTATGGCTTCATGGGTTGCATGGCCCAGAGCCGAGGATCAGAGCTTTTTGACCGGGTGCCTCACCTTGACTTAGTTGTGGGAACGCAAAAGTATCACCGCGTTTTCGACTATGTGGACAGTATCTTAAATCGTCGTCTGAAGACACGTATGGACGAGGTCGGGGTGGAAATGGTCACGGGACGGGTCGAGGATGAGATTGTTAAGATTAATCAGGATCGAATCATCTCTGCCAGGATGGTCGACACTGAAGAGGAAGAGGGCAGTCAAAATACGATAAGAGACCATGTTCCTCGAGAGGGTCAGCAGGCAACTTCCTTCGTTAGTATTATGCAAGGGTGTAACATGCGGTGTTCGTTTTGTATTGTGCCCGATACACGAGGAAAGGAAAGGGGAAGACCGATTCCCGATATTGTTAGTGAAGTGGAGAAGCTCGTAGGCAAGGGTGTGAGAGAGGTCACTTTGCTGGGGCAAATTGTAAATCTTTATGGTCGGACCGAGTTTCCAAAGGTGGATGGTAAATCTCCATTCGTACAACTTTTGGAAGCGGTGCACGAGATCGAGGGGCTCGAAAGGATCCGCTTTACCAGTCCGCATCCCATCGGTTACCGCGATGATTTGGTAGAGGCTTTCACCTATTTGCCGAAGCTTTGTTCACATATTCACTTTCCGATGCAGAGCGGAAGTGATCGAATTCTCAAAAAGATGCGGCGACCGTATAAAAACGAAAAGTTTCTTACGATCTGCGAGAAGATGCAGGCTGCGCGTCCGGATCTCGCAATTACCACAGATATTATCGTAGGGTTTCCTGGGGAGAGCGAGGAAGATTTTGAGGAGACGGTAGCCTGTATGAAACGAATTGGTTTCGATAACAGCTTCATCTTCCGTTATTCAAAAAGGAAAGATACTCCGGCCGCCGAAATGGACGAGCAACTGAGCGATAAGGTGAAAGAGGAACGCAATCAGATCTTACTGCGAATCCAAGGGGAATTGACTACATCGAAAAACGAAAAATTGATTGGAACTGTTCAACAAGTGCTCTGCGAAGGGCCAAGTAAAACGAATAAAGAGCGACTTAGTGGCCGAACGAGCCAGAACAAGATTGTTATCTTTGATGGTGACGCAAAAAGAATGGCCGGACAGCTCCTTGACGTCAGGATTGAAGATTCAACTGGCTACACACTCTATGGAACGCCTGAGATTCTTTAGGCAGTCCTGATTTAAGCCTTTACCACTGGATAGGGGAATCTAGTTTTACGGCGCATGAAGGAAGGCCCCCATCCTTACCAAGAAATCTCGCTCGGAACCGCCGGCTTGGTTCTGGGAATTATTTTGGTCGTAGTTTACGGTTTAATGTTTTTGAAAGCGGATGCTTCAAAAAGAATCGCCAAAAAGCTGCCACGCAATGCGGATCTCGGAACCTATTTTATTGGTTTTGGAATGGTTTGGTTTTGGTTGCTAGTCGCGCCACCTGACAAAGGGATTTTTTCAGCAATCAGTATGGATCTCGGAGAATTTAACAAGGTAAAGACATACCTCATGTTCGGGGTTCCCTTGTTTTGCCTTGGGATGATCTTTTTTGTGCGTGAATTTCTCTTTGTTCGTGGCTTGGGACTCTGTCTATTAATGGCTTCTGCTCCACTTCTTTATGCTTCCGATTTTAAGGAGGCTCCGCTGCAGTTCTTGATGCCTACATTTTGCTACCTCATGATCATCATGGGGCTTTATTTTGTCGGGATGCCTTACCTCTTTCGAGATGGGATCAATTGGCTTACCGCTTTAGATTCTCGTTGGCGTGGACTTGCACTTGGTGGGTTAGCTCTTGGCCTAGTATTTATGACTCTCGGACTGACCGCTTGGCGTGGCTATTGAGCGAATCATGAAGCAGTCCTGGTTTGTGCTGGGACACCGGAATCCTGATGCAGATGCTATTTGTGCTGCGATCGGCCATGCAGCTTATCTGCGTGCGACGGGCGATTCAGAGGCGGTAGCGGCTCGTTGTGGTGAAGTTCCCCCACGGGTTAAAATTGTTCTCGAACAGGCTGGGCTTGAGCCTCCGGTATTGGTGGATGATGTTCGTCCGACCGCCGGTTCGATTTGTCGCAAAACGGTGGTTGCGGTAAGGCAGGACGACACCTTTCTCATGGCCTACCGCCTGATGGTGGATCATGGTGTTCGAGCCGTTCCGGTCTTAAATAATGGTGGGGGAGTGAGGGGCCTTTTGCACTTTCTTGACTTATTACAGCTTCTTCTACCTCCGGCGACCGATGGGCGGAACGTAAAGCTGCTTCATGCTAGCTTAGAAAATATTGGAGCGACTTTGGGGGCTTCCGAGGATTGTGGGGCTAGTCCACCTTCCGACGAAGAGGAGCTGATTATGATGGTGGGAGCTTCCAGTCAAGATACGATGGGTCGTCGTCTTGAAGCTGCCAGGGAAGAGGAGCTGGTCAGTAAATATCTTGTGATTTGTGGTGATCGTCCCTTCGTGCATAAGCAAGCTCTTGATTATGGGGCGAGGGCCTTGATTGTAACAGGTGGTCACAAGCCGGATGAGGAGGTTGTATGCCAAGCCAAGGAAAAGGGAATGATCATTCTGTGTAGTCCCCACGATACTGCGACGACTGTTAAGCTAGCTCTCTGTGCTAGGAAGGTCAGAAATATTATTAGCGACGATTTTATGGCGCTGGCATCCAATGAGATTGTGAGTCGTTTCAGTGGAAAGGTTGCCGCGTCTTCACAGGATCTTTTTCCGGTTGTTGAAGTTGGCACTCGAAGGTTGATGGGGGTTTTTTCGAAATCGGATCTTGTTGATCCTCCGCGAACGTCGCTTTCGCTGGTGGATCACAACGAGTTTTCGCAGGCCGTCAATGGAGTCGAAGAAGCGAAGGTCATAGAGATTATTGATCACCATCGGCTTTCAGGTGATCTCGTCACTCGCGACCCCGTTCGATTTATCAATGAACCAGTCGGGAGTTCTTCCACGATTGTGGCAAGAAGATTTCGTGAAAGGGGGCTAGAGCCTGAATCCGCTGTTGCCCTTTGTCTTTGCGCAGGTTTGGTTTCTGATACTCTTAATTTGACCTCGCCTACAACCACTGATGTTGATCGTGATATGCTTCTTTGGCTCTCCGAGCTAGCCGGAGTGGATGCAGATGAATTTGCCGAAGCGTTTTTCGCATCTGGTTCCTTGCTTCTGCATGCAGATGCACAGGCGATCGTGGGGACTGATCGGAAGGAATTCAACGAAGATGGAGTGTTCCTCAGTCTATCGCAGGTAGAGGAAACTAGTTTTAAAGGGCTTTCCAAAAGGCAGGAAGAGCTTCTCGAAGAACTTGGAAGGTTACGTCACGAAAATCGTTACGAACTTTGCGCGATCTTGGTGACAGACATTCGACGACACGATAGTGTTTTGCTTGCGGTGGGACGGGAAGAGCTGCTTTCTCAACTTCCTTTCACTCGTAGCGGAGTGAACGAATTCTCTGCCCCGGGTGTTGTTTCTCGTAAGAAACAACTATTTCCAGCAGTTTGCGAAGCGATCAAGCTTCGTTCCGAGTAGGTTGCGAAGTCCCATTGATGATGCCAATCACTCCTCCGCTTTTATCTTTTTGTTAGGGTTGTCGTCTTTTTCAACCTTAGGCTTTGCTGCGGAATTGGATTCTTTTTTCCCGTCCTTTCTAGTAGCTTCTTTTTTCTTTTTCTCTTCCGCCTTTTTTTTGTCTTCCGCTACCTTCTTTTCTTGGGCTCGTTTCATGTCGTTGTTAAAGCCTTTGTTTTTTCGCTCAAGCGTAAAGAGCTCCTCCTTGATCTGGGGCGGCCAAAGGTTGTTTTCCTGGTCAGCGTCAGCAGTTTGTTCAGTTGGGTCGATTAGAACCCTCTCCACGGGATGGCGAGTGACGAACAGCTTGCTGACAGCCTCGTGATTTTTCTTCCAGATTTCGGCTGGGATTTTGTGAGACTCTTTCTTTCCGTTTTTGAAGTGGAGTTGAACTAGGATTGGCATGATCGCTCCACCCTTATTCTCAAAATTTACTACCGTAAGGTGCTTATTTGTCTTCAGGAGCCTCTTCTCTTGCGGCTTCAAATCTGCGAGCATTTTTTTGTATTTTTCACGATCGTCTTTTGAAACTTTTGGCTTCTTCTTTTTGTCATAGAAATCTTTTAGGCCTTCGTTCTCGTTTACGTATTTCGGAATGTCACGGTTGCGCTCGGCGACAATATTTTTTTTATCACTTTCTTTTTTCTCTTTCTCTTTAGCCTCCATCTTTTTATCAGGATTTTGGAGGTCAAGTGTGTGTCGGGTGAATCCGGTGACGCTGATGTCCACATGCTTCGTGGTGTAAAACCAAGAGCGCCAAAACCAATCGAGATCGACTCCAGCAGCGTCTTCCATCGTCCGGAAGAAGTCGGCTGGTTCTGGGCTTTTGAACATCCAGCGTGTGCTAAATTCCTTGAATGCATCATCAAAGATCTCGCGGCCGAGGATCGTTTCACGGAGTATGGAGAGACCGGTGGCTGGTTTGCTGTATGCATTTGGTCCAAACTGGAGGATGGACTCAGAATTGGTCATAATAGGCCGCTGGTTGTCGCTGGTCATGTAGCGAATGATTTTGCGGGGGGTGGGGCTTGAGGGGTAATTGTGCCGCCATTCCTGCTCCGCGAGCATTTGGATAAAGGAATTGAGACCTTCATCCATCCAGCTCCATTGCCGCTCATCCGAATTGACAATCATGGGAAACCAGTTGTGCCCTACTTCGTGAATGACTACTGAAATGAGCCCGTTTTTGGTGCCTTCTGAATAAGTGCCATCTTTTTCGGGTCGAGGACCATTGAAGCAGATCATGGGATACTCCATTCCATAAACCGGGCCATTGACGGAAATCGCGACGGGGTAGGGATAGTCGAAGGTGTATTTTGAATAGAAATTCAGAGTATGAATAATTGAGTGGGTTGAATAGGTGCTCCAAAGCGGCTCGGCCTCGTTCGGGTAGTAGGACATTGCCCAAACGGGATTCTGGCTTGTGGTGAGCTTGTGTTGAACGGCATCCCAGATAAATTTTTTGGATGAGGCCCAAGCGAAATCCCGGACGTTCTTAGCCTTGAAAATCCACGTTTTAGTTCCCTTGGATTTTGATTCTTCGTTTTTGGTAGCTTCCTCCGGCGTGACGATAAACATTGGAGCTTTGGCAGATTCGGCTTCCTTAAGGCGTTTCTGCCAAACTGGTTTTAAGACCTTGTCTCCATTTTGGAGTTCGCCCGTTGATGCGACGACATGGTTGTCTGGAGTGGTGATTTGGACCTGGTAGTCTCCAAACTCGAGCGCGAATTCACCGCGTCCAAGAAAGGCTTTATTTTGCCACCCCCGCACATCGGTATAGGCACAAACACGTGGATACCACTGAGCGATTTCGAAGATTTTCCCACCTTTTTCAAATTTCTCCATATTGCTACGTCCCCGACTCGTGCGCGAGTCGGTGATGGTGTAGTGCCAATCGATACGATAGGTGAATTTCTCGCCGGGCTTGAGTGGCTTGGGTAGATCAACCCTCATCATGGTGTCGACAACCCGGTGCTCAAGTTTGTTACCACTATCGTCTGTTAACTTTGTGATTTTAAATCCGCCATCGAAGGTTTCCCTCAGGAGTAGAGATTCAAATGAATCGTATTGCATCTTACCTATTCGCGGGGCTTCGCTGCTTTGGTGGCCCATGGATCCCGGAGTGAATTTGTTCCGGTCAAGTTGCATCCAGATATACTTCAGGGTGTGGGGAGATTGGTTGTGATAGACAATCTGTCCATTACCGGTGAGGAGGTTCTTTTTTTCAGTTAGCGTGACCTTAAGATTGTAATCGGCTCGTTGTTGCCAGTATTTGGGTCCAGGAGCTCCAGAGGCTATCCTCGACTCTGTTGGGGTTGGCCATACTTCCTCCAACTGGCGGAATGGATCTTTGTGAAATTCAATAGGGTGGCAAAAGCATGCGGACACAAGTCCAATAAAAATTACGATAAATTTCATGTGTAGAGAGCGACTTAATGGAGGTTATGATGGATGGCTTCGATTGCCAGTCTCAATCCTGATTCTCGAACTGATATGCTTTATTTTTGACTGTAACGTTTGGCGGTAATTTTGTGTCCTCGAAAATCTGGTATCCGATTTTGAGTTTCCGCCAAAAGGGGTGCCAGCGATTCCCGAAGTTTTGTTGCATGGCTGCTTTACTCATTTTAAAGGGGAAGATGTGAATTCTGAAGAATTTTTGCCCGCCTGCAAAAGCAGCATCAGCAAGGGTGTAGATCGCCTCAATTTTGTTGTTTGTCATCGCCATACAGCCAACCGAGACGTTTGAGCCGTGAACCATTATGAAATCGCCGGTCCGATCGTAAGTTCGATCATATTGGTTTGGGTAGCCAATATTGAAAGACAGGTGGAAATTGCTTTGTGGATTCATCTGGTGCGGAGTGACAAAATAGAATCCTTCTGGAATTTGTCCGTCTCCTTGGTGAAGCTTAGGACCGAGTTCGCCCGAGGCCCCAGCGATGAAATAGCTTTTTAGAAGGACAAATGATTCTCGTTTTTTTACCCATAGCTCAAGGTGCCGCTCCTTTTTGAAGGCACGAATAAAAATGGGGGATCCCCATGGAAGCTCTCTTTCCTGGAAAAGCTTTTTGAGATGCGGAGTAACTTTCTTTTTTACCGCCACAAAACGCTTTTCGCCGTCTTGGTAGTCTTTGCCCGAGTTATCCAAATTTTGCGCGTTCTTTCTATTGGTAATGAAAACGAAAAGGGCCGTTACAAAAGCGCTTAAGCCAAGAAACAAAAGAGTTTTCTTACCTAGTTCCCGGCGAGCGTGGTCAGGTAAGAAAGCTTTTCCTAACCGAAAATCAAATCTTTGATGCGTCGTAAATGGTTTTGGCCCGGAAAATTTACTACGATTTGGTGGCGCTCCTGATTTGACGGCAGGGTGAGTCACCGCTTGACTGCAGCGTGCCTGAAATGGAAAAGAAATCTCGCCGCATAGATTGGAAGAAGACTTTTGGTCTCTATAGTTACTTGGGGAAGTATCGTAAGATCTTTATTCCTTCGGTGGTCGCGCTATTTTTGACAGGTGGACTTTCGCTAGCTTTTCCATATTTTCTGGGAAGTTTGATCGGATCTCCGCAGGAGGCGATGCAAGAGGGGGTTGATTCTTCTGAGGTGAGCGAAAAGATCAACAAGGTCGTGTCGACGCTTCTCGTCATCTTATGTATTCAAGCGTTTGTTGCTTATTGGAGAGTACGTGGCTTCATTAAAGCCGGCGAGAGCGCGCTCTGCGATTTACGTCAGGATGTGTTTGCTAGGCTGGTGCGATTGCCGATGCCTTGGTTCATGGAGCGACGGACCGGAGAGGTGGGATCACGTTTCTCAGCTGACCTTACCATTCTTCAGGAAACCCTAATCACGACAGTTCCACAGATGGTTCGCCAGTCAGTTACTTTCTTTGGAGGTTTGATTTTCATCTTCATCGCCTCGGTAAAGCTGTCACTTTTTATGTTAGCGATGATTCCGATAGTCGTAATCGTCGTTGCGATTGTGGGTAGGAAGATCCGTCAGTGGTCTAAGGATGCGCAGGATCATTTGGCGCAGAGTAATATTGTCGCGGAAGAAGCTGTGCAGGGAATTGCCGACGTTAAAGCGTATTCAAACGAGGAGTTTGAAGAGAATCGATATCGAAGTGCTCTAGACTTGTTTCTTGGGACTGTAATCAGGGGATCGAAAGCTCGAGCGATGTTTGTGAGTTTTATTATCTTTATTCTCTTTGGCACGATTTCAATAGTCGTGTGGTTTGGCGCTGGTATGATGTCCGAGGGGCAGATCACTAGTGAAGAATTTACCCACTTCATTCTGTTTAGTATTTTTGTGGGCGCTTCATTGGGATCTCTTCCCGACATCATGAGTCAGCTTCAGAAAACTCAGGGGGCAACTGAACGAATTCGAGAAATACTCGATCATGAAATCGAGGACTATCGCAGGACAAGTGGAGACATTTTGACTGGCGCTATTTCAGCTAAAGATCTTGTTTTTTCCTATCCCTCAAGGAAAGAAACCCAAGTTTTGAATGGTGTTAATTTCGAAGTGAAGGCTGGTGAAAGGGTTGCGATTGTTGGGCCCAGCGGTGCTGGGAAGTCGACCGTCTTCTCGCTCTTGCTCGGATTTTATGAAGGAGATGAGGGGAGCCTTTCGTTTGATGGGAAGAATTCTGGGGAGATTCCAGTTTCGACGCGTCGTGCAGCCATGGCGGTGGTGCCCCAAGAGGTCCTTTTGTTTGGTGGAACTATTCGTGAAAATATCGAGTATGGACGCCCTGGCGCAAGTGAAGAAGAGATCATGGAGGCGGCTCGGAAGGCTAATGCACATCAGTTTATCGATGAATTCCCTGAGGGTTATGATGCGATCGTGGGCCCTCGTGGCGTAAAACTCAGCGGTGGCCAGCGGCAACGTATTGCGATCGCACGCGCCGTCCTGGCAGATCCTAAGATTCTATTGCTTGACGAGGCCACAAGTGCGCTGGATTCCGAAAGCGAACGTCTCGTGCAGGAAGCTCTGAATGAGTTGATGATAGGTCGGACCAGCCTAATCATAGCCCATCGTCTTGGAACCGTGAAGAGCGCAGACAAGATCTTGGTCTTAAAGGACGGAAAGTTCGTCGAAGACGGAAGCCATTCCGAACTTATGGCGAAAGATGGCACTTATCGTCTTTTGGCTGAAACTCAGCTCCTAAACTGATCATCTCAATTCGGTCGATTAATTTGTTAATCGGTGAAATTTACAGATGGATTTCCAGGTCGATGAATGTGATCATGTTTTCGCGATGATTGATATGTTGGTGCGGCTTTATGATCTGCCGGAAAGTCAGGGTGTTTACTCAAAACTTAGTGAAAACGGGGTGGTTTTGCGTCGACCAGGTTCTTACGAGCTTCACCTTGTTCAAAAATTCGTAGGGGTCCACTTTTCCCCGAAGTGGGTGAGTGAGGTGCAGGTCGCTTTTTCGCGGCAGCCAGTGGCTTGTTTTATAGCGACGAAGGGTAAAGAGATTCTTGGATTTTCCTGTTATGAAACAACGGCGAAGGGATATTTTGGACCAACAGGAGTGGCTGAGTCAGCGCGGGGGCTTGGGCTAGGGAAGGCCTTGTTGTTCAAAGCTCTCGAAGCTCAACGAGAAGCAGGCTACGCTTATGCCTTTATCGGCGGCGTGGGCCCTAAGGAATTTTATACTAAGACGGTGGGGGCGATCGAGATTCCAGGTAGCGATCCTGGGATTTACGTGGATATTCTCCCAGAGCCAACGGCCGAAGATGATTCATGAGCGGACAAGACCCTAAATTCGTCAAAGGAGCGTTTGCTAAAATCGCAGATCGCTATGTCATTACGAATCATGTTCTCAGTATGGGGACTGATATTCTTTGGCGAAGGAAAGTTGGGCGGATCGTGAGTCGCTGGAACCCGAAGCACGTGCTTGATGTCGCGACAGGGACTGGAGATCTTGCCCTTGAAATTCAGAAAAGATGTCCCGGGGCTAGGGTGCTGGGAACGGACTTTTGTCCCGAAATGCTAGCTCATGCGACTGAAGGAGGTGTGCAGGAGACCCAAGTTGAGGATGCGATGAATCTTTCCTTTGAGGATTACACTTTTGATGTCGTGACGGCAGCTTTTGGTCTCCGCAATATGGAAAATTGGCAGAAAGCTCTTCGGGAAATGGGCCGGGTGATCAAGCCGGGTGGGCACCTACTGGTTCTCGATTTCTCGCAACCGAGCGGAATTCTTAAGAAGCCCTACGGGTTATATTTAAACAAAATTCTTCCAAAGGTAGCTGGGTTGCTGACTGGTCAAGGAGGTGCCTACCAATATCTTGCAGGTACGATTGGAGAGTTTCCTTATGGTGAGAAGATGATTGAGCTCTTTAAGAACGCTGATTTTCGGGATTGCGTGTGTCAGCCTTTGAGTGGTGGGATTGCTTCAATTTATACTGGGGTTAAGACTTAACTCGGCTTGTTTTCAATCGGGCTTGCGATGAAGAGGAACTCCGCTATTTTCACGCTATGAGCATTACGGGTTATGGTAATCAGTGGGTATGCGATTTGGTCCCTTACGAGCCGGGAAAGCCGATCGAGGAGACGGCGCGAGAGTTGGGATTGGAACCGGATGAAATCGTAAAGCTTGCCAGTAATGAGAATCCTCTGGGGCCTTCCCCTAAGGCAAAGCTTGCGATGGCTGAGGCGATCGAAAATGCTCATATCTATCCTGATGGCGGAGGATACCGCTTGCGAACCGCGCTCGCAGAGAAGCACGGAGTTGCTTTCGAAAATATCGTTCTTGGTAATGGTTCTAACGAAATTATCGAGTTGCTTTGCCATTCCTTTTTGAAGCCGGGAGCTGGGCTGATTGCTGCGGAGCACGCCTTCGTGGTTTACAAATTAATGGCGACGCTTTTCGGGGCTGATTACGTTGAAGTTCCTGACCCTGGCTTTGTCCACGATTTGGACGCAATGCTCAATGCAGTCACTCCGGAGACGCGACTTGTATTTATTGCTAACCCCAACAACCCGACCGGCACTTTGGTGGGCCAAGAAGAGATTGACCGTTTCATGGTTGGATTGCCCGATCATGTGATCGCGGTTTTTGATGAGGCTTACCACGAGTTTCTTGAAGAAGCTCCAGATGCTATTCGTTATGTCAAAGAAGGTCGCAACGTCTGCGTGATGAGAACTTTTTCGAAGGCGCAAGGTCTATCGGCTTTGAGGATTGGTTACGGGGTAACAAATTCAGAAGTGGCGGGCTTGCTCAACCGATCACGCCAGCCTTTCAATGCTAATTCTATTGCTCAGGCCGCTGCTCTCGCTTCGATTCAGGATGAAGAACACATATCTGCTACGGTGAGCAATAATGCAATTGGTCGGCGTTATTTTGAGTCTTCCTTTGCGGAGCGGGGCTGGGAATTTGTTCCTAGTCACGCAAATTTCGTACTTGTGAATGTGCGTGATGGTGATCGTGTCTTCTCTGCGCTTTTGAAGAAAGGTGTGATAGTCCGAGCCATGCGTGGCTACAAGCTGCCCGAGTGGGTTCGGATTTCGATCGGAACACCGGAGCAAAATAAACGGTGCCTTGAGGAGTTAGATAGAGTTCTTTCAGTCTAATTCTGATGTCTGAAACGATTGTCGCTATCGCAAGCCCCCCTGGTATGGGGGCGGTCTCGGTGATCCGGCTGTCTGGTATGCGCGCTTTTGAAATCGCGGTCTCGGTGATGAGGGGTGGAATACTGCCCAAGCCAAGGAGAGTGGGCCTGCGTTCGATTGAAGATGAGACAGGTCGGGTGATTGATGAGGGGTTACTCGTTACATTTAAAGGTCCGGGGAGTTACACGGGTGAGAATGTCGTTGAGTTCACAGGACACGGTGGGATCATGGTGACGCGGCGTGTTTTGGAAAGGTTTGTGGAGGCAGGAGCGGCCCCAGCTGGACCGGGGGAATTTACTCAAAGGGCCTTTATGAACGGGCGGATGGATTTGACCCAAGCCGAGGCAGTAATGGATCTGATTTCGGCTCAGACTTCGATGGCTTTGCGTTCTGCAAATGAACAATTAGATGGCCGGCTCGGGAGAACTTGTGAGGCAATCCGTGCAAAGTTGCTTGGTACGACGGCCCATATGGAGGCCTTTATTGATTTTCCCGAAGAGGATATCGATCCGCAAGTCGGAGAGGTGCTTTGCAAGACACTGTTAGAGCTGTCCACTTCGATTGCTGGTTTGCTGGCAACTGCTGATCAGGGTCGAATTTTACGAGAAGGCGTTCGGACGGTGATTTTCGGTAAACCCAACGTTGGCAAATCTAGCTTGCTGAATCGGTTGTTGGGATATCAACGTGCAATCGTGAGTTCCCGGGAAGGGACGACTCGAGACACGATTGAGGAAGTGGTGAATTTGCGGGGTATTCCGCTTCGATTGATTGATACGGCGGGAGTCAGGGATTCTAGTGACGAAATCGAACGAGAGGGAATTGCGATGACACACGGTCAAGTGGCCAGGGCTGATCTGGTATTGGTGATCAGGGACCTCAGCGAATGTTTGGTAGAATCGGCTAAGGTTAATATCCCCGATGGAGCCCGAAAACTCGATATTCTAAATAAATCAGATCTTGAGGATACTAGCTGGGCTGAGGTAAAAGGCTTAAGAATCTCCTGTGAATCGGGTGATGGATTTGACGATCTAGAGAGTGCGATTGCTGAATTATTATCGCTTGATGAAGCCCACTGGGGGGATCATTCCGTTGCGGTTAATGCAAGGCATCAGGCGTGTTTGACACGTGCCCAATCTTCCTTGACTCGGGCAATTGCCTCTCTGCGGGGGGGGGATGATCCTGAAATAACGGCTCTTGACTTAAGGGAAGCTCTCACAGCAGTTGGTGAAATTGCTGGTATCGTTGATACTGAGGAGATTTTAGGTGAGATTTTTAGCAACTTCTGTATTGGAAAATGAAAAAGCGTCAATTGTCAGCGACCTGGGGCCTTTTGGCATCTGCCGGTATATTTTTTGTCTTCGGAAGGTTCATCGCTCCCGAATACGAGGCAAAGTTATTGGAGTTTGGGGTTTTTGATGAGGTTTTTCCTGTTTCGAAGTATTCCCTAATGTTGTCAGGTGTTCTCGTAGGAATTTTAGTGATTTTTCTACTGATTCGGCTGATTCGCGGCCGTGGGTAACTTCATCACAAGCCATGAGTGAACTTTTCGGATGATTTCTTGCGTGGTTGAGAAAAAATAGCACCTTTATAATATCCAATCAATATGAGTAAGGTTTTGCTACTACTAGCTACGCTTCTTACCTTGGGCCTTTTTGCGTCGGGTGCGGGGATCACTCCAGCTCAGAAGAAAAAGTGGCGCGAGGCACTCGGCTCACAAGATTACGGGGTTCGAGTGGAAGCAATGAACGAGATCTGGGAGACCGGGGAAGATGCCCTCGCTTTGCTTCAAGAGCTTGCTGAAAACGAAGATCCAGAAATTTCGGCCAGAGCATCCGTGTTGACTCAGAAGCTCCTCCTCGGAATCACTCCGGATACTTCAGAAAAGGTGTTGGTATTAATTGATCGGTATTTGGAGTCTTCGCCGCGTGGTCGGGTTGCCGTTCTGGAGCAATTGCGCTCTCTTGAAGAGTTTGACTTAATTTTAAGACTCCGTCGCGTCGAGATGAGTGACCGGGTGGTCTCGAGAATGGATGCCATGATCGCTCAATATATGCCTCGAATTATTCGGGGGTATCTAAATAACGAGAAATATGATGAGGCTAAGGAAATTTTGGGCCTGAGCGACAAATATGATCATATCATTCGCCTGGGGCATCTTCTCGATGTGACAGGCGGACTTGATCAGGAGTTAGAGCGACTTCGGAAGGGAGATCGAGCGGAAGACTTTCAACGTTATTTAGGATATCTTCGGGTCAAGGGTGATGCCGGATTACTTCGGAAAGAAGCAGCTCGGTTGGGCGATCGTTCAACAGAGGTGATCGCAGCGCTGGTCGAGGGTGATTTTGAGCCTTACTTTGAGTATCTTCTTGAAATTGGGAAGCTTGGGCTACCAGTGCAGAATTATATCAAGTGGACCCTCGCCGATTATAGAGGGGATGCTGAGGCTAAGAGAAAGGCCTATGAGTCTGTTCTCTATCTCAGTAAACAAGAGAGCGAGGAGCGTGAGGCCCGAATGAACTTATTTCGTATGGGCGGAGGAAAGGAGGTTGTTGAAGGTCTAGGGAGTGGATATTTGGGAGCGAAAATCAGCTATCATTTGATGCAGGAGGAATATATCAGTGCTCAGAAACTGATTGGGGTGCCGGATGCATCAGAGCTGGAAGATTGGATTGATTCACTTTCTTTGAAGGTCGAAAAGGAGTTGCAAAATGAAGGGCGTGGAATCGAGACCGATCGAATGATTTCGGCAGTTGAGTTTTTAGAGGGGCGGGGCAGGGTTGATAATGCAAAAGATACGGCTTTAGCTGTGTTTGATGCTGCTAGAGGCAAACCTGAAATTAGTCATTCGGCCTTGGCTCGTGAAATGTATTTCTCGGCGCCTCTTTCGGTCGTGACTGCCGTTGCGCGGGAAATTGAGGAACATGACGCGACCGCTTCCGTTTTTCTTGGTGAGATGCTGTATAGTGATGAAGAGCATATTTGGATCTTCAATCTTCTTGGGGAAATAATGCCAAAAATATCGATGGACGAGCGGCTGGCATTGACGTGTTCGTTTTCCAACCGTCATTTGCTGGTTTTCCCAGAGAGGTATAACGAAGTTTTCGAAAGGGTTGTTTTGACTGTGCTGAAATCCGAAGAAGCTCTGGATGGTCTGAAGAAATTATTTCAGATTCTTCAATATCGTAATCGGGAAAGTGAGTTGGTTCGTATTTGCGAGGAGCAGGCGAATCTAGGAGTTGACAGTAATTTTCTGCGCTACCTTATAGCGCTTGATGGGGGAAGGATTAATGATGCCATCGACAATCTCGAAAGGGTTAAATTTCAAGTTGAGACTGTCAGCTCCATTTTCATGATGCAGAAAGGTCTGGCTTTCAAATTGGCAGGCAAGAAGGGGTGGAAGGAAATAATCGAACGAGCGCGAGTTCTTTCGTCGGGAACCGTGAAAGAGCTTGAGGCGATCGCCGCCCAGCAACTTCAGGTTGGATTGATAGGCGAGAGTCATCAAAGTTTGCGAGCGGCGCTTTTGAGAAGTGAAGCCGTTCCTGTTCCCGGAGATTATGGTGGTATTGACGATGTCATCGAGGGTCTCTCGGCCGGTGCTGCGACTCTTCGTAATTGGAAAGAAGCATTGGCTTACCGTGAAGTGGCGGCTTTGATTTCTAGTTACGGCGGAGTGACTGGTGGAATTTTTCTAATGAGAGACAGATTTCAGGTTCTGGTGGCTCAAGGTGCGGTTGCAATAGAGAATGGTAATATTGATCGGGCGGTCACAGTGTTTTCTGAAGCTCACCGCATTCTTCCCCGTGACGGTTATCTCGCCAATGAACTCTTTCCAGTCCTTCGGGAAGTTGGATTAAACGAGTTGCACGACCAGCTCTTCGCCCAATCTGCAAATTATGCCCGGGAAGTGATCAGGATGTTCCCGAAGGATGATAATGCTTACAACAATTTCGCGTGGCTAGCATCCCGTGCTAATCGTTGTCTTGAAGAGGCTGAGGCGTATTTAATGAAGGCGTTAGAGATGAAACCTCAATCGGCAGCCTACCTTGACACCATGGGTGAGATTAACTTTGCCCGAAAAAATCGGGAAGAAGCATTGAAGTGGAGTGCTCGCTCCATAAAGAATGAGGTTTTAGGACGCGCTTCAGGTAGGTGGGAGCTCCACCAGCAGCGCCGCCGATTCCAAGCGGGCGGATTTCCTGTTCGTTAGGGCCACGGTGCCCAAATAACGAAAAACCCGCTCCGAGAAGAGCGGGTTTTAGGATTACTGCCTAACCGTCCGTGGCGCATGAGCCGCTTTCCCGAAGCTCAGTAGGTTGGGGGTCTCCATCAAATCGCAATCTTCCAACGAAGGCATGACATTGACTTTCTGGGGGCAACCCCCATTTGTAATAATATCGGGTCGGCCAATCAACCACTTCTGGCGTATCAGGCAGTGTCGGAGACTAATCTCAAGGGACTAATCGTGCAAACGAAAATCACTTTGCTTGCGAAAAATTAGAATTCATCAACATTGGGGCAGACAGAACTTTCCAATGCGAGCGTTTTATCAATACTTAGACAACAAATGACTGAGCTCCTTCTCAAGCCCGCCCGCCAAACCGGTTGCTCCGACCTCCCTGCTCTTCAGGAAGCAGTGGATGAGGCTAGCCATCAACAAAGTTCGCCTCTCGACGGTATCCTAGACAGCGGATTGGTCGACGAGGAGCCTTACATGGAACAACTCTCACAGGATCTTCACATGGAGTGGCTAGCCGAGATTAATGTGTTCGAGAGTCCATTAATGCTCCGCGCTGCTTGCGGGCCGCAGGTTGCTCTTAAATACCGGGTTCTTCCGCTTGAAATCGAAGGCGAAGGTGAGGGTGTCCGATTGCACATGGCAACCTACGATCCGCTAAACCTCATGGCGCGTCAGGCAGCTGCTCAGGCAATTGATATGCCAATTGTTTGGCATATGGCTTCGCGCCGCCGGGTGCATGAAGCTCTGCGGAAACTTTATGGGGTTGGTGCTGACACGTTCGAGCAGCTGCTTGAAGGCCGAGATCTCGATCTCGATAACCTTGAAATGAAGGATGAGGCCAGCGTTATTGACGAGGTAGAGGATGAGGAGGCTAGCGTGGTGAAATTCGTGAACCAAATTATCCGCGAAGCACTCGATCAGAAAGCGACTGATATTCACGTGGAGCCTTTGGTTGACAACCTTCGGATTCGGTACCGTGTCGATGGTGGTTTAATTGATATTGCAGTCCCTGATCAAATTAAGTCACTCCAATCCTCAGTCATTGCTCGCCTGAAGATTATGTCGAAGCTTGATATTGCTGAGCGGCGTCTCCCTCAGGATGGTCGAATCAATCTTCAATTTGAAGGGTCCTCAATCGATGTCCGTGTTGCTACTGTCCCGACAGTGGAGGGGGAATCTGTGAGTTTGCGTCTTTTGAATCAAGAAAAGTTTAATGTGGAACTTCTTGGTATGGAGGATTTTGTTCTCAAGAAAATTGAAAGTATTTTAAGTCTTCCTAATGGGATAATTTTAATCACGGGGCCGACTGGTTCTGGTAAATCGACAAGTCTCTACTCCTTTCTAAGCGAATTAAATACTTCTGATACGCGGATTGTGACGATCGAGGATCCGGTAGAGAACAAGCTTGAGGGTGTGATGCAAATCGCGGTTAAGAGTGAAATTGGTCTAACTTTTGCAAGTGGGCTACGTTCGATCCTGCGGGCCGACCCAAACATTGTTATGCTTGGTGAGATTCGTGATCTCGAGACTGCAGAGATTGCGATCCGAGCCTCGCTAACTGGGCACCTGGTGTTCTCGACCTTGCACACCAACGATGCTCTCGGAGGGATTAGTCGATTAGTCGATATGGGGGTTGAGCCCTTCTTGGTCGCTGCTTCAGTCCGAGCTTTTTTGGCCCAGCGATTGGTGCGGCGCTTATGCAATCATTGTAAAACGCCGGTTGAGGTTCCACTCGATCAGCGAGCGCGCCTTGAAATTCCCGATCATGTCACTGGGCAGGCCTATGAGCCGGGTAGTTGTGATAAGTGTCGAAATACCGGTTTCTCAGGACGTTTAGCGATTTATGAGGTCATTCTCATTGGTAATGAGATGGAAGAGCTTGTGGCAAAGAATTCGGATTCTCGTATTCTGAAGGCACAAGCTGTTAAGGACGGGTTTATTCCGATGCGAGAGTATGGCTGGTGTAAGGTAATGAAGGGGGTTACTACAATTGAGGAAGTTGTTTCAGTAACTGCAACTGATTTAGCATCGGGCCACTAAGAACTTAAATATTTAAAAAGGTGGCTAGTTTTACTTACAAAGCGCTCAACGGAGGAGGTTCGGTAGTGTCTGGATCTCTTGATGCTGGGGACCGGGGTGAGGCGCTTCGCCAACTTGGCAGGAAGGGACTACAACCAGTCTCGATGAGCGAAAGTGCTAGTGGCAAAGTTTCGCCCAAAAAGGTCGCGGGGAAGAGTGTTCCAGTGGCTACTGGAGTGGCGAAAGCTAAGGAGGAGGTTATCCCAGAAGGCCCAGTCAAGCTAAAGCGCGGTGAGATTGTTCTCTTCACCGAGGAACTCTCGGATATGTTGGCCGCCGGTTTACAGCTTGAGCCTGCTCTCAAGGCTATGGAAAATCGCCAAGAGCTGGGTAGCCTCAAGATAGTTTCATCCAAGATTCGTCAGCTGGTTCGGGATGGTAATAGCTTTTCGTCGGCTTTGAAACGAGTGAGTCCAAGTTTTGGCTCTCTCTATTGTAATCTTGCAGCTGCAGGTGAGGCAAGCGGTGCACTTGATACAATTTTGGAGCGCCAAGCCCATTACCTCAAAACCTTGCAAGAGCTCCAGGGAAAGGTTGTTCTTGCGCTAATTTACCCCTGTTTTTTGGTTCTGGCTGGGGTCGGAGTAGGGATAGTTTTCGTGACTCAGCTTATTCCGCAGCTGACTGGCTTAATCGAAAGTAGCGCCGGCGGTCAGATTCCACTTGGTGCTAAGCTCCTCATGGGGACTTCTGATTTCTTTATGAAATGGTGGATTGTCCTCCTTTTGGTGATCGCCGCGAGCTTGGTTCTCTTCAAGGCATGGAAAGAAAACGAGGCTAACCGGCCAACTTGGGACCGGGTGAAACTTAAGCTACCCCTTTTTGGTAGAGTAATCGAACATCGGTTTTACGTTCAATTTCTAGAGACAATGGCAAATCTCGTTGGGAATGGTCTCCCTCTTTTGAGGGCTCTTGAACTTACAAAAGAGGCAACTCCGAACCTTTATTTGCAAAAGCATCTGGGTGAAATGCTCGAATGGGTTGGTGATGGCCGGTCGCTTTCCGCCTCGCTCAGCAGGACCGGTGCTTTTGCTCCGCTACTGATTGATATGGTCTCAGTTGGTGAGCAAACTGGTAAGATCGATAAGTCGCTTAGGAAGGCAGCCGATCGCTTTGATAAGGAGCTCAATAACTCCCTTCAGGCAATTATGGCTTTAATTATGCCGGCCGTTTTGTTGGTCATGGCGGTGCTGATTGGCTCGATGGCCTATCTCATGATTACCGCGATCTTCCAAACCATCGAGAGTATCGGTAGCCGATGATTGAGGCTGATAAGGTCTATCTTTCGTATACTCTAGCCAAGAAGAAGATTAAAGTTCTTAGGGGGGTTGATTTAAGGATTGAGTCTGGAGAAAAAGTTTTTCTTTGTGGTCCAAGTGGTGCCGGAAAGACGACCTTAATGTATACCTTAGCAGGGTTGGAAAATCCTAACGAGGGACGTGTTCTTATTGATGGAACCGATTTTTATCAATTGTCATCAGGTAATCAGGCAAGCTTACGGAACGAAAAAATTGGTTATATTTTTCAAAACTACTTTCTATTGCCAGAGCTGACTGCGATTGAAAATGTTATGGTGCCTGGGCTAATTGGGCTTAAATCGGATCAAGAATTGGCTAAGTCAGCCTTGTGTCGAGTCGGTCTTTCAGAGCGGTTTGATCACCTGCCGGCAGAACTTTCAGGTGGCGAGCAACAGCGTGTGGCTATTGCTCGGGCGCTTGTGAACTCTCCGTCAATCATCTTCGCCGACGAGCCGACTGGGAATCTTGATTCTGCGAATGGCGAGGAGATTATGGATATTTTGATGGAAGTCGTGGAGGAACGAAATGCTACTCTGGTTGTCGTTACTCATGATACCGGTCTTTCAACTTTTGGGGATCGCGTTTTGACCATTAAGGATGGAGTCGTGGTGGATGATTAATCTATCGGGTCCTGGGCAAATTGAAGCTAAATGTCGTTCTATCTGTATCGCTCATCGGTAGGTTTAGCCTCAGTGATTACGAGTTAGGTAGATGGTAAGTGAACTTCTTGGTTCCAATCTAGAGTTATGTTAGCCTTTTTTTATGGACAGCTTGATAAACCATCTCAACCAGGGGGAAGAATTAACGCCTCGAGAAATCACTGTTGCGGCTGATTTTCTTTTAGATGAATTAGGCGATGTTGCTAAGAAGGCTCACTTTTTGAAAGCGATGGCGGAGAAGGGAGAGAGTGCTACGGAAATCGCGGGATTTGTTTCAGTCTTTCTTGAAAAGGCCAAAAGACCTTCTTTTTATGGGCATTCGTTCAATGGCCCGACAATTGATGTTTGTGGTACTGGGGGAGATAAACTCGATCTCTTTAATGTCTCAACGACAAGTATGTTTTTGGTTGCCGCTGCTGGGGGGGTGGTTGTTAAGCATGGAAACCGTGGAATCACATCGAAGAGTGGCGGTGCAGATGTTCTGGAAGCTCTGGGTATTTCGATTGACCTACCATCCGAGAAGGTTGGAACATGCCTTGAAAGAGCGGGTGTGGGATTTCTTTTCGCTCCCAAATATCATCCGGCCTTCAAGGCCGTTATTCCAGTTCGGCAAATGCTTGCCAAGGAGGGCCGGAAAACAATCTTTAATCTTATAGGGACCTCTCCTGAATCCCGCGAATCCCGGGTGCCAGTTGGTTGGGGTTTTTGACCACAATCTTTGCCCGGTCTTTGCTGAGATTCTGCAGCGATTGGGGCGCGATAGTGCGTGGGTGGTAAACGGGGCAACTATGGATGGTCGCACGGTTGATGAAATGAGCCTGATGGGGCCAACTCGAATTTGTAAATCGGGTCGTAATCAGAAGCAGGTTGATGAAGAGGTTAAGCCTTCCGACTTCGGTCTCAATATTGCCGAGGTAAAAGATTTAAAGGGTGGCGATGCGTTTACGAATGCCAAGATCTTAGAGGGCATTCTTGCCGGTCGAGAAAAAGGGTTGAAGTGTGATATGGTTTTGCTGAATGCGGCTGCGGCAATGACCTGTGCTGGGCTTGCCGAAAACCTAGAAGATGGTTTGGCAAAAAGTCGGGAGGTGATTGCTGACGGAAGTGCGTTCGAGCGGCTGCGTTTACTCAAGGAGATCGCAAAATAGTTTACGACCTAACAAAGAAAAACCAGAGGGTGGTCTACCCTCTGGTTTTTTGAATGAGACTATTCGGTGTGGGTTAGGATGCTCCTCCCCCCGAGTTAGCTAGAGCTTTGTCTTCTTCGGGGAGATACTGGCAAAGCGACCTTTCTCGATCGATTTCATGTATGCTTCCTGTGGGGAGATCATGCCAGATTCAAGTTTTTCAAAGATGGCGTCGTCCATGAACTGCATCCCTAAGGCCTTTCCGCCGATGATGACGTCATAAAGCTTCTGAGTGGCACCTTCACGGATAATTGCAGCGACTGCTGGAGTTGCAAATAGGATTTCATTTACAGCAACTCGACCTGGTTTGTCGACGCGCTTACAGAGAAGCTGAGCGACGACACCACGGAGCGAAGCTGCCAGCATTGTCCGAACCTGTGATTGCTGATCGGAAGGGAAAACGTCAATGATACGGTCAACCGTTTTTCGTGCGTTGTTGGTGTGCAGGGTTCCGAAACTAAAAGACCGGTTTCCGCTGCAGTCAGAGCGAGTGAGATAGTTTCAAGGTCACGCATCTCACCAACGAGAACGATGTCAGCATCTTCTCGTAGACAGGCCCGTAAGCCGTCGGAAAATTCCGGGGTTTGGATGGGCACTTCACGCTGTGTGATAATGGAGCTTTTACTGCTATGAACAAACTCAATCGGTTCCTCAATCGTAATGATATGACGATTAAAATTACTATTGATGTAGTCTATCAATGCCGCGAGTGAGGTTGATTTTCCTGATCCGGTTGGACCAGTCACTAGCACGAGTCCGGACCGCATATGGCCAAATTCCTTAATTACAAGAGGGAGGTTTAGGTCCTCGATTGAGGCAATCTCGGTAGGGATAAGACGAAAAACGGCAGCGAGTCCGTTCTGTTGTTTCATATAGTTACAACGGAAGCGGGATTGCTCATCCATTTCATAGGCGAAGTCAAGATCCCCGCATTCGAGGTATTGCGCAAAAGGGTCTGGTTCGCAAATCTCAGAGAGGAGCTCTTTAAAATCCTCGCCATCAAGAATGGCCTCTTCGGGGATTACGGAGACTCCGCCATGAACGCGAACCTTTGGAGGTGCACCTTCGGAAAGGTGAAGATCAGACCCGCCTGAAGAGACGAGGTATTGGAAAAGACGGTCAATTTTAGCCATGCCAAAAAGTGTGGTATTTATGAGGTGAAATTAGGATTGGAAGAAGAGTTTCATCTGCTGCTTATCTTCGCAGCGGAACATGGTTTCTTCTTGAGAGACGAGGCCCTGAGTGTAGAGATTTCGGAGTGATTCATCCATGATGATCATACCGACGTTTTTGCCGGTCTGCATGATACCTGGAAGCATGAAGGTTTTTCCATCACGAATGGTTGCCGCGACGGCAGCGGTGTTGACGAGTAACTCGAGCGCCAGAGCGCGTCCACTGCCATCAGCCTTTGGAACAAGCTGCTGGGAAAGAACGCCGCGCAAAGATTCGGAAACCATGATGCGAATCTGATCTCGCTGCTCAACAGGGAAAACGTCGAGAACTCGATCAAGCGTTCGAGGTGCGTTGCCAGTGTGCAGGGTTGCTAAAACGAGGTGACCTGTCTCCGCGGCAGTGAGTGCAAGCTGGATTGTTTCCAGATTACGCATCTCTCCAACCATGATGATGTCGGGATCCTCTCGGAGTGCTCCACGCAAGGCACGTGGGAATGATTCGGTATGCGCCCCAACTTCGCGTTGGTTAACGTGGCAACCCTGTGATCCAAAAACATATTCGATAGGGTCTTCAAGAGTAAGGATATGGTCTTCGCGGTCCTTATTAATGAAGTCAACGAGTGCAGCCATGGTTGTGGACTTACCCGAACCCACCGAACCGGTGATGAGAATCAAACCATTTTGATAACGAGTAAGGGGCCTGATGTGCTCGATGGGAAGGCCGAGGTCTTCCATCGTTCGGATTGTAGTGGAGATGATTCGGAAAACGATTTCATACCCAAGACGCTGTTTCACGACTGAGGCACGGAAACGGCCAGCGGCGTTCTGATAAGCAAAATCTACATCTCCGATTTCCTGAAGGTGTGACCATCTTTGGTCATCTAGGAATGAACGTGCGAGTCGTTCGGTGTCTGCAGCCGTGAGAGGTGCATGGGTGTCCCAGATGGGAGAGAGAGTTCCGAACCGCCGCCAAGCAGGAGGGTAGCCGGTCGGAAGGTGAATATCGGAGCAATCGTATTCGATCCCGATTTGGAGATACTCGTCAACGTGGGCGAGGACTTCGTGTTCTGGCATGGATGGTGTGTGTGATTTAAAGGAAGGAAAGGAAGAAAGAAAGAAATGAAGAAATGAAGAAATGAAGAAATGGAAGAAATGGAAGAAATGAAGAAATGAAGAAATGAAGAAATTGACCACGAAGAGAAATCACTTTTGCGGCGGGCCGCCAAGCATGGAATTCGCCTGTTCCGGGTGCAAATGCACTTCTGCGTATTTACGTGCGTAATTCAGAGCCATCGAGGTGAGTGCTGGGCGGGCTAGGTTAAAGACGAGTTTTCCCGCACGAAAAAGAAGGCTGTGGTTTTTCTGCGGGTCCTTGTATATCACCTTCTTACTGCGAAGCAGCCTCATACCGATAAAGGTTATTCCGGCGGCGGCGATGGCCCAGCGTTTAGGGTGGTTCTTGACTGATAAGCGAATTTGATACGCCAAGTCTAATTCCATTCGTAGAGCGTGATAGCTATCAGAAAGATCATTGCGCTGCAGATCCAGTTCCTTGATTAGGGCTTCTTTTTCTGCCTGGTCCATTGCTGGTCTTTTTTGAATTCGTCTCGAGTGTATTCGAAAATCGGCCTGTCCTTACTGAATTTCTTACTCTTTTTGATTAAAACTGCTCCAATAATAAAATGGAGAAGCGCGATACCGAGAGTTACACCGGCCCAGTTTTCCAATGAAAATGAAGATCCATTCAGAAAGAAGCCGAGTAAACCGATCACTCCGACCAAGAATAAAGAATATCCGATCGTAAGGAATACCGCCCCAATAGCAGTGAAGTAAAACTTACGCCCGTAGACTTCTGCCGCCTCCTTAGCTTCAATCGCGAAAAGCTCGGCTCGCACACGGGTGTGGGCTGAGGCCTTATCGATAAAAGACCCAAGTTCCTCCTTCAACCCTGACGAACTATCGCCAGATGAAGAGTTTTTTTGGCCAAACCCCATATTTTCCTTTAGCGGCGGATCAGGAGCCCGAGAACAAATCCTGCTCCTGCTGCGGCCAGAACTGCTTTGGTTGGGTTTTCCCGAACATAATCTTCCATGGTGATGTGAAGTTCGCGTGCCTTTTCGCGGGTATCTTCCCACTGATCGGTCGCCGCTCCCCTGAGTTGAGCGGCAGTTTCACCGGCTCCTTCACGAATTTCTTCGATTTTATCGCTCGCTACCGATTTGAGGTCTTTGGCTTTGTCTCCAGCTAGTTCACGGAATTGGGCTGCTTTCTGTGCAGCAGCCTGTTTAAGGGCAATGGCGTTTTGCTCGGTTTTAGATGGCTTATGTTCGGGGGTTTTGCCCTCGGCGGCGGCGCGGAGATCGTCGGCAGCCGAACCAGCATCAGGGGTGTCTGCAAATGCATCAGTCATGATTTAAGAATCTTCGCCCTATTCGCTTATAATGACAAGAGATTCCTCTGCAATCAAAGGTCGAGATAGTGTGAAATTTCCTCGTGAACTTCGGCTGGAGATCGTCCGGCATCAATGCGGCGAACGAATTCGTCTTGTAGCGAGGCGAAGACATCGTGGCATTTTTGCAGAGCATCACGTTGTTCGAATTCATTCGCCTGACCATCTCTGATGCCAATTCGGGAAAGAGCGGTATCAAGATTGAGCTCAAGAATAAAGACAAGGTCAGGAGGTGGCGCAAATTTTTCGTTAATTTTGCGAATGTCTCTTGGATCGAAACCGCGAATGCCTTGGTAAGCCATTGTTGAAAAATAGTAGCGGTCGAGAATGACCACAGCGCCTCGCGCCAAGGCGGGATTGATCAGAGTTTCGACGTGCTCTCGGCGGTCGAGGTGGAAAAGATCGAGCTCTTCTTGAGCGGAGAGGCGCCCAGTTTCTGCGGATTGCCGGAGGCGGGTTCCGTGTGGGCCATCGGTTGGTTCCTTTGAGACTATAACTTCTCTCCCTTTCGCCCTGAATGCCTCGGCGAGCAGCTTGACCTGGGTGGACTTGCCGGTTCCGTCGATTCCCTCAAAGACAATAAACATGGAAGAAAAGAGTGGCACGCCCAGCAGGACTCGAACCTGCAACCCCCGCATTAGAAGTGCGATGCTCTATCCGGTTGAGCTATGGGCGCTTATTACTTAAAGTGTTGATTTGTAGTGAGTTGTCGATCATTCCCAGAAATCTCAAAAACCCAAGGCCAACCTGTAAGGCCAACCTTAGCTCCAAAAGACCTCGCCAGGTTGGCCTTGGTTGGATTATTGGTTGGCATGGGATTGAAATCGACGGGTATCACGAACTTGTTTGTTTCTACGTACGGGAATTACTATTGGAAAGCCAAAATAAACGGATCGGTCAGACAGGGCCCTCTCGAGACGAAATCGATGTCGGTGGCAAAGTCGCGACTCTTCCGCCGTTTGCAATCTGGGAGGCTTCGATACCAGGGAGATTATGAGGGGAAAATCCTGACCCTGGGCGATTGGGCACAGGAGTGGCTCCGCCTCGAGCTAAAGCGTCCTAATCTGAAGCCCAGGACAAAACAGGACACCGCGAACTATGTCAAAGCCCTGGCGAAGGCTCCGGTGATGTCGGTCCTCTTCGCTCGCTTAAATGGCAATCAGTGCCTCGATTGGTGGCGAGAGGGTCAATGAGAGTGTCTCACCCACCACCGCAAACAGTCGGCTAAGAGTCTTCCGGGCAATCATCAAGATACGTTCTTGGCCACCTTGATCGGCCGCAATCGCGCTTCCGTTCAAGTACCACTGATATTCAAAATCAATTGGGTATCCGGCAATAGGGGTGGCGTCGATAGAGACAGGCTGATCCAGCGAAGTCTCATAATAGTTTCCGATTCTAATGGTAGGTGGGACTGGTTCCGGGATGTAAACTCGGTAATCGAATGTGTGATCAGTGGAGCCCGCATCATTCGTGACGATAATTTTCCATTTGCCGTTCTCTAAGGTGTTTCCGCTAAAGTTTATTATTGGCCTTCTCCCGCCTAGGCTGGAAGGATAGTCAACACCGTTGTAACTCCATTGATAAGTAAAAGTGGAAGGGAAACCATCTAGCGGGGTTGCGTCAACGCTGAGAGTTTCTCCTCTTTCGGACTGATAAAAATCCTTGAGATCAGGGCTAAGAACGGGAGCAAGAGGCTGTTGCACAGTCGTGAGTTGGATACCTTTGTCAAAAGTTACGCCAAGCCCGGTGTCCACATTGGTTAAGAGATCGCCGACAATCAGTTTATCCTCTGTTAAAAAGTTGCTAGTTATGTTCACGTCAACTGCTCCGAGCCCAAGCAAATTCTCGGTCCCAAAAGTGAAGCCGGAGTCAAAGACCGCAAAATCTGTCGAAGTGGAAAGAGAATTTCCGTCTCCAATCACGACATAAATTCTCTCACCAACCGGGGAGCTTGTTGTCCCTTCTGGTATAGGAGCCGAACGTCCTAGATCAAAAAACCCAGAAGCAACTCCGTTAAACGAGCTTTGTCCTTCGCCAAAAATCTGAAATTCATCAAAGTTGGTAATTTGACTGGGGGGAGTGGAAAAAGTGCCTGCTGCAACATAACCAAAGCCGCCCTCGATCGACGTTCCAGTGTTGTCAAGAATTGGAACGGCTGTCGAATCTGCCTGGTTGATATTGTTGAACCAGACTGTAAATCCAGAGCTCTGAGCCAAAAGTAAAGCGACGATAAAGGATATTCTGTTCATGATTCGACAAGTGGTTTTTAGAGAAAATAATAACAAAGTAAAGATTTGCAAAAAAGCTACAAAGATTTCTAAAAGTTTACATCAGTTTGAGCGTAGCGTTCTTCTATCTAAACGAAAGTAAAATATTGGACACCCGTTATAAGATATTGTGTAGAAACTGTTTACAAATGTGCAGATAAATCGCAAAAATGTAAAAACCTTACAAAAAGTTCACAAGCCTGTTGCTTTTTTTTTTGGTGGTCTATAAAAAAACAACATGGTTTTGCAGAGCGTGCATGGGGATGACGACAATCAGAAGACCTCTTGTGCCTTCAATATTAGAACAGATGTCAAACTAGGCCAAAGGATCCATGAAGAAGCAAAGCGCCGTGGAGAAAGCTCGTCATTTGTGTTTCGTGAGGCGGTGCGGGAATATTTGGCAAGGGTTGATAAATTGTTAAAAGAAGACGACCCTGATTGAGTCTAGGATAATCATCTTAGAGTTTTGCTATTCTGAACGAGGTCAATCCGACGGAATCGCAAATTACTCAGAGAACGATCTCTAAATCCCTAAAGGAGAGGAGATTCAAATCAGTGTTCGGGATTCGAGGAAGGACCCGCCTGCTCGGAGGAGCGTCTTTACTCCAAGCCGGATAATCCAGTTGATCCATTTCTCCCGGGCGATTAGATCTTTAAGGTGCTGACAGGTGGAACAAAGGATTTTTCTAAGCCGTCTTGCTCAGCTAGCCAAGGTAGGCTTCTGTGGCTAGATTTGAGTGTTTGATCGCGTCTAGAAATTGTTGGGCGAGGATACGCTGGGGAATCAAAGCGGAGCTCTAGGCAGTAAAAGGTGCTCTTTGAGAAATCCAAAAGGCCAACCTCAGATGTCAGATATGACCTTTTATGTCCATTTTTCGGCTGTTTTAGGCTCTGAAACCCTTATAGTAGCGTTCTAGGGCGCTCCTGGAACGTATAGGCAGGAATTTCAAATTCTTTGGATTGGATGGAAACGCAGTGTTTAAGCTTCGAAGCAGATTCAAACTCTTTCTTATTAGTCACTAGGTGAACATTTTCATGGCACTTTGAGCAGTGACGTTCTGCTGGGTTAGGGGTTTCTTCTAATTGATGCCACTGCATCTCACACTGAAACGAAAGCTTGGCCCAGCTAGGAGCACCAGGGGGAGGGGTGTGGCAGTTTTGAACCTGTCCGATCTCTTCGCTCATTCCCTTTCACGGTAGCAAGTTGGGCAAACAAAAAAAACGCTTCATTTTTCATGACACAAAAATTGCATCTTTCACGCATGTCTCATCGAGCAGTATTGTTCGATAGGCATTATAAAACTTTAACTGGCAACACCGAAGCTGTTCCTCGGGGTTTCTTGAGTTAAGGTATCTAACAAAAATAAATATTATGAAGATAACAGTCGCTACCTTGATCTCCCTCTTTCTTTTTTCCTCATGCGTCTTTTCTGGGAAAAGTATCCCCGATAAGGCCCTAACTAAATTTTGGTTTGATATTCCAAACCATTCAGTCGAACCAGGCTACAGGTTGTGGGAAAGAGCTGAGGATGGAAATTGGACTGAAACTTATCCATCGGGGCTTCAATCAGAATTTAAGGAAGAAGGTAGGGATGTTGTAGATGGACTTTCAGGAACGGTTGTTGTGAAAATTAGTGGGGATGAAAAGACCACTAAGACGGCAGATGGTAAGTTTGGTGTCTTTATCCCAGATTTTCAAGAAGCTGGAACGTCACCCTATTTCAGAAAGTTAACAGAAGATGGATGGGAAGATTGGTTTAAAGGCGGTATCGCCATAAATCCAGTTCTCACAGGTGATGGATCTGTTGTTGGCACTATGCCGTCAACTAAGTGATTCGACTCCTCATCATACTTGTGATGGCAACTTCCGACTTGCCATCGATTTACGCAGGAATATCGACATGGATCTCCAAGTCCTTGGGGAAACCTGTGATTTCACCGTCCCATCCACCTCGTCGTAGGTAAATAGACCGCATTGTTCCGCACCGACATTACCCAGAGAGAGGATGGAAATCATCCCAAAAATCAAAATTAAAGGCGTGGAATTCATGATGAGCGGCATCTTGTAAGATTGTTTCAGAGAACGTCGAAGTCCTCTCACACCTGTCCGAGAGCGCGGCTTCGACTGTGGGTTGAAGGTTGAATGGTCATGGCTGGTTGAACTCGCGGCGGGGCAGGTGTTGAGAGCGACGCCTTGTTGTGCTTGGTTGTTCTACGGGCCAGAGTGGATTGCGAGTTCAGTGCCTGCAAGCGGATCATTAGCGCGGATGCTAGGCCAGTTACTTCCATCGCCCCACCACTTCCGAAAGCTCTCCTTCGCTGAATCAAACGCAGGACGATTGAGAGCAAAGGTGGTATCTGAGTAAGTCCACATCCCGGTGAATCCTCCCTTCCCGAGGGTATTCTCGCGTCTCAACGACTCGACGAAGACCATAGCGCTCACAGCATCCTGATCGCTCATCTCATCTAGTCGGTTCATGATGCTTGTTATCATTTGCTTCTGGTAGGTTTCGTGTGACTTCGAGGCAGAATCGCCCCAACGACCTGAACCCTGTCGGATCTGAAAATCGATGATGGCCGTCTCCTCGGGCTTACCTTCGCAATACGCTAGACGATTAATCAGAAACTCGTCGATGCTAGGAGGCAGGAAGCCGCCTTCGAACTCTTTGAGGCTCCACGTGTAAAACCGCAAAACGGCAGGCCGCGTCGGAGGGAATGCATACGCTGAATGGAAGACGACATGCCCAATGGAACTTCGTGGCTCCACAATCCCGCCCGCAACAATCAACCCGATGATGCCGATGCAGGCGAGCACCTTGAAGATTCGTGAGCGGAGGAATCGCTTCATTTTCTTAGCACAACGTCTAGGCCTGCCACCCGCTGCTTGGGGAGCACCTCCGACTCGGGTTTAGGATGCTCACTACCCTCTGGCTTCGACTCTACGGCGGTAGCGGGTTGGTCAGCGCCGCCTTGTTCTGCCTTTGGGATGTCTCGCAGTGTGTCTCGTATTAACTGAAATCCAGCCTCTGCTTTTGAGTAGTCTTCGGTTGCCGCCTGAAGGATCAGAAAAACTAGTCTCTCACCAATCTCTTTGGATCCGTAGAGGCGTCGGTGTGGAACAGATTCGCCTAGCAAATTAATCTCAAAATCTTCTACGATCCAGCCATAGCCACCTGCGTCGGGAATGTTCGAAAATGTTGATTTCGCTATCTTGCCAATAGGCGCCTCAGTCGTAGCGCTCTCTGAAAATTCCTTGGAGAATGCTGTAAGATCATCAGCTTCACCCGTCGGATATGATTGCAGAATCACAAGAGCATCGCCAGGGGTCTCTACAAAAAGATAGTGAATCTCTGGCGTGACCGAATCTTCGGTAATTCTCCAATTCTTTGGATATTCGAAGCTGATGCCTCCAGATTGATGTATTTTGGGTGTTGAGAGATCCGCCTGGGGTTCACCGCACCCGGCGAACAAGCCAAGGAATAACGGTGCGGCAAGTAATAGAAACGGTCTCATTTTCAGTAGAACGTTTGAGTCCAGTCACGCCCTGCCGAGGGCGCGCTCTGAAATCGGGGTTGAGGGTTGAATGTTCATGGCGATTTCGACTCGCAGCGGGCAGGGCGGTTGGGGTCCACCCGCTTGTTCGGTGTCCGATTTTGGGGGAAGGAATATACTACCAGTAGGCAGAGTCCTGATAAGTCCTTCCGGTCTTCGTATCGTGATAGTAATTGTGTCCACCTCCGTTGCTCGCGTAGTAGGTATACTCGACCGTATCTTTTGTCACCATCCATCCAAGCGGACCGATTGCATTTCCAATATTCTTGGGGTTCGCCGGCGATCTCTCGCTGAAAGAATCGAGCGCCTCCCCAGGGCGAGCGAAGCGTTTGTCGAGGAAAGCGTTGAGGTCTTTCTCCGATATTGTGTAGATGGCGTAGTGATCGAGTAAGTCCCTCCGCAGCGTGATGTCGCTAGCAGTGGGCGGGATCAAATCCCGGCCCCTCTCTGGCCACCAAATACTACCTCTACTCGCATGGTGTGTATCAACTCCATAGATCCGGAAGAGAGTCCCGGCGAAAACTAGGGCAAGTGCGAGGATGATGACGCATACCTTGAGGACAATTCTGCGGAGCGGCGACTTAGGCTGTGGAGGGCCAAGTTCTTCCTGCCCCGTGACTGGAGATGCGTTAGCTTGTTTCATTACAGGATGGTTGCGTCGGTTCGTGAAACCAGTGTGAACGCACGATGAATTCTCTGTGAATTATTTCCTAGCCGAACAGTATTTATTCGTAGGGTCCTGAAAGATCATATCCGTCGAATTTTTTCACCAATCCTAGAAATAGCTGGGATCTCCGTGGTTGCAATGAAATTTAGGCTCGTGAGCACTGATATCAGAAAAGGTCGTGCTTGGAGGGAAGTTCCTTCGGCCCCGGCTTGATATCAACACTCGTAAAAAGGAGCTCGAGGCCATTAAAAAGAACCTCTGAGAAAATGCAAAAGGCCAACCTAAAAGGCCAACCTCAGGCGTTGAATGTGATCGTTATAGAGCGTTTTTAGCCTTTTCAAGGCGCTGGAACCCTTATAGTAGCGTTCTAGCCCCCCCCTGGAAGGTGCAGGCATACATTAGAAGTGCGATGCTCTATCCGGTTGAGCTATGGGCGCTTGCGCGAGGAGGTTCTAGCGAGAGCTTTAGCGGCAGACAAGGTTGATGAGTCACAAGAGGGTAGTTTTTTTTCGATTTTGCAAAAAGCAGGGATCATAAGCTTTTCTTTTTCAATTTGCTCGTGATCGCGGGGGAAGTTAGAACAAGGAAGTGAAATTTCTGCCAAATGAAAACATGCCCAAGCTCTCCAACTACGAAGTTTGGCGTGATCTCCGGAGATCCGGGTGGCTAAGTGTTGGAAATGGCGAACGGGATTCCCAATAAAAAGATGGTCCCTACGATGGGCTAAAAACCAGACAAGAGCGGGGTAAGGTGCGGCTCGGTCAGGGATCATCGAAGCTTTATTCAGTTGGAGAATGGCTTGGGCAGGTTTTTCTTGAAGCCAAAGAGACTGTGAGAACTCAAGACAGGCCCTATGAAAGGCTAATCCGGCTTTGGTGCGATGCTGGCGCGTGTGGGAAGGGCCAAGATCCGGAGAAGCCTCTGGGAGATGGGGATTTAACACAAAAGTGATTTAAGGTTTCCTGCAGGGTGATGGCCAGTCACAATCTTACCAGTTCTTCATGGTTGAAACTTGGCAACAGATTGCGCTCGGCGCGTTAGTCCTTCTTGTTTTTACAAGTTTTATCAAGGAGTGGGTCTCGCCTGAAGTGGTTGCATTGGGTGCGCTAGTTGCTTGCGTTTTGATTGGAGTGCTTCCAATCGCGGTGCCTTCTCCTGCCCCGGGACTAGAAGGGGAGGCTTTTACGAACGCCTTGCGGAAATTTAATGCTGACGCTTTACGAGTCTTTGCTCATCCGGCTCCGATTACGGTGGCTTGTATGTTTGTGCTGAGTGCTGCTTTAGAGCGAACTGGAGTAATTGAAGTTCTTGGGCATTGGTTTGAGCGGACAGCCGGAACGAGTCCGACTCGAATGTTAGTTGTTATGATCGTAATCGTGGCAGGACTTTCCGGGTTTATGAATAATACTCCGGTGGTAGTGGTGTTTCTTCCTATCGTTCTGGGGATTTGTCGCCGCAAGGATTGGGCTGCTTCCAAGTATCTAATTCCGCTCTCTTACGCCGCGATTGTTGGGGGAACAATTACGATCATTGGAACTTCCACTAATTTGGTGGCATCGGGAATCGCCGCCTCCTATGACCCAAAATACGCTTTTGGTTTCTTCGATGTTACTCCGCTCGGGATCGTTTTCGTGGCAGTAACCTTTGTTTATTTGCTGACAATCGGAAAAAAGTTGCTTCCGGATCGGGTCACTCTTGCGGCCCTTATTGATAGCAAGGATTCTCGTGAATTTATAACGCGGGCCTTTGTCTCTCAAGAGTCCCCATTGATCGGTCAAAGCTTCCTAGAATCTTCCTTAAAAAAAATGAAAAAGGCGAGGGTGATTGATGTGGTGCGTGACGGAAAGCGTGTCCGTGAGGGGTTGAATGAGGTCGTATTCGAAGAGGGAGATGAGATTATCATCAAGGGGCGTTTGGGAGATTTGATGGGGCTGTCCGAAAAGGATGGTATTACCCAAGATACATCTGACCAACTGGGTCTTGAGGACGTCCGTACTGAATCTGCAGTCATGATGGAGGGTATCATCGGGCCGGATTCAACTTTAGTAGGGAAAAGCCTCAAGGAGCTTAATTTTCGCCAGCGATTTGGAGTGATTATCGTCGCTGTGCATCGCCGTGGCCGTAATTTACAGGAGCGATTCGAGGATGTGAAATTGGCCTTTGGTGACACCCTGTTGGTGCAAGGCCCGGCTCGAAGAATGCAGCAGCTTTTTGAACTAAAAGACTTCGTAAATCTCAGTGAGCCAAAGGAGGTCGCGATTCGCTCCAAAAAAGCCCCCTTTGCAATCGCTGCAATTTTAGCTTTTATGGTATTGGGCCTCCTCTCGGGAATTAATGTGATTCCTGCCATTCCAATTGTCCAGGTCGCCCTGTGTGCTGCTGTCTTTGTTCTTTTGACAGGTTGCATTGATCCTTCCGAAGCTTATCAATCGGTGGAGTGGAAGGTGTTATTGTTGATTATTGGTATGCTGGGGCTTGGACAGGCCCTCCAGTATTCGGGTGTTGCTGACCTTTTAGCGATCAAGGTTGTTGAGGCTACCCATGGAATGGACCCTCATATTCTGATCTCGCTCATCTACTTGTTGTCAGCAATTTTAACGGAGATGGTCAGTAATAATGCCGTGGCAGCCTTGCTCACTCCGCTTGTGATAATCGTTGGAATTCAGCTCGGAGTGGATCCAAAACCTTTTATTGCTGCTGTGATGTTTGGCTCCTCGGCAAGTTTTGCAACGCCAATTGGCTATCAAACGAACACCTTTGTTTATGGAGCGGGCGGCTATAAATTTGGTGATTTCTTTCGAGCCGGCTTTCCTCTTGCGGTGATTCTTTGGATCGTGGCATCGATTCTCATTCCGATCATTTGGCCTTTGTGAAAATTCCACTCGACATCCATTGACCAAGTGGCCGGGTGGGAGTAAGCAAAGGGGTCTATGAAAGCTCCAATCACTGTTTCGGTTACAGGTGCCGCCGGTCAAATCGGCTACGCCCTTCTCACTCGCATTGCCTCTGGCTCGATGTTCGGGCCGGATCAACCGGTGAATCTTCGGCTGATTGAGATCGAGCCTGCCATGGGAGCGCTTGAGGGCACTGTGATGGAGCTCAAGGATTGTGCGTTCCCTCTTCTTAACGAGATTGTGCCAACTTGTGATCTTGCAGAGGGTTTTAGCGGAACGGATTGGGCTCTTTTAGTGGGTTCGGTTCCCCGAAAAGCGGGTATGGAACGAAATGATCTTCTTGGGATTAATGGTAAAATTTTCACAGGGCAGGGGCAGGCGATAGCAGCTAACGCAGGTTCTGGTGTTCGCACTTTGGTGGTTGGAAATCCGTGCAACACCAATTGTCTGATCGCGATGAGTAATGCGGCCGGAATTCCTAAAGAGCAATTCTTTGCCATGACACGACTCGACGAGAACCGTGCCAAGAGCCAGCTTGCGGCTAAGGCGGGAGTTCATAGTAGCGATGTCACAAACCTCTGTATTTGGGGGAATCACTCCGCCACCCAGTATCCTGATTTCACGAACGCTAAGATTAAAGGACAACTCGTTACTGATGTCATCACCGACCGTGAGTGGCTCGAGGGTGAGTTTATCGCGACAGTTCAACAGCGAGGTGCTGCGATTATTAAAGCGCGCGGAGCTAGTTCAGCAGCTTCTGCCGCAAATGGAGTAGTTGATACCGTCCGTTCACTTGTGACTCCGACTCCTGATGGGGATTGGACCAGCGTTGCGGTTTGTTCAGATGGATCTTATGGTATCCCCGAAGGTCTCACTGCCTCCATGCCCATTAGAACTGATGGTTCGACTTGGGAAGTGGTTCAAGGTGTTGAACTTGATGAGTTCTCTCGTGCTAAGATTGAGGCATCGGTCGCTGAGCTTGTAAGTGAGCGAGCAGCGGTTGCTGATCTAATTCCGGCTTAAATACTCTTAGCTTTTATGGCATCATCATTAGTCATTGGAGATCGTGAGTTCAAATCACGGTTGATGCTTGGGACGGGGAAGTTCTCGTCTAATAAACTTATGAGTGATGCTCTCGCGGCTTCCAATACCGAAATCGTAACGGTTGCATTGAGGCGGGCTGACCTCAGTGGTAAGTCTGATCCTTTTGCTAATATCTTGGATTTCATCGATCGCGAGAAATATTTGATTCTGCCGAATACAAGCGGAGCGATGGATGCAGAAGAAGCGGTTCGACTTGCCCGGTTAGCAGCAGCATCAGGTCTTCCTAAATGGATCAAACTTGAGATTCATCCGGATCCAACCTACTTGCTTCCAGATCCCATCGAGACACTTAAGGCCGCTGAGATTTTGGTTGAGGAGGGGTTTACAGTCCTGCCTTATATCAATGCTGATCCTGTTTTAGCTAAACGGTTACAGGAGGTTGGAACTTCGGCTGTCATGCCTCTGGGCGCTCCAATTGGAAGCAATAAGGGGATTGTTACAAGTGACCAGATTAGGATCATAATCGATCAGGCCCAAGTGCCTGTGGTGGTGGATGCTGGACTCGGAGCTCCCAGTCATGCTGCCGAAGCCATGGAGTTGGGTGCGGATGCGGTTCTGGTAAATACCGCTATAGCTATTGCTTCAGATCCCTGTCGAATGGGAAACGCTTTCAAACTTGCTGTGCAAGCGGGGCGAGATGCTTTCGAAATGGGACTACCGGAGACGGTTGAAGAGGCATCGGCAACTAGTCCATTGACTGGTTTTTTGGCTGGTTCCTAGTGTGAGAATATTTTTTCTGGAGTGGTGTTGTCTTCTGTCACTTCACTCTCCCCTTACTAAAACCAATTTTTGGTAAGATTTTTACTATCAAAAAAAGGAAAATTTAGTATACTATAACCGCTGGCATTTGCGAATGCGTTGCCCGCTGATGATAAGTATGCCAGATGAAGCAAAAAAGCTGCAAGCAACCCGGATTTTGCTAACCGCTGCGGCTGTTGTGGTCTTGGTCACAGGTCTCAAGCTAGGTCAGTCGTTTTTTGTCCCTGTCCTACTCGCGGGTTTCATTGCGACAGTTTCATTCCCAATCACTTCATGGCTTCGTAAACGCCGGGTGCCTATGCCCATTGCGGTCCTTTTGACTGTGCTTGTTGACTTCGCATTTATGACTGGAGTTGTCATTATCGTCATTACTCTAACAGGCGACTTGGAATCGAAATGGGAGGATAGATATTACCCGGCCATGAACTCAAAGATTGATGAGGTCCGAGAGACGGCCGTTGGAGTGCTCGAAAAGTTGAAGGTTCCAGATGCCCGCAAAACTGTTGATAATTATGCTACAATAAAAATTCCTGCTCAGATCGGAAAAAATTTCGATCCGTTTGATCTTGGAAAGGATGTCGCAGTAAGAGTTCTCGGATTTCTTGGATCTACCCTTTTGATCCTGATCCTCACGGTTTTCATGCTGAGCGAAGCCCGGATGTTTGGGCGTCGGGTCAATGCGATCCTTGAAGCGCGTGGTCCAAACCTGGATCGTCTGATGAACTCAACGGCGGATATTCAAAGATATCTGGCGATGAAAACCGTGGTTAGTCTCGCCACTGGTTTACTTGCGGGGTTTCTTTGTTGGGCTGCTGGATTAGATTTCTATATTTTATGGGGGATTTTAGCTTTTGCCCTTAATTTCATCCCTGTGCTTGGTTCGATTATCGCAGGAGTTCCTCCCTTCATCTTGGCATTTTTGGTGGATGGCGGTCCAAGTGCCTTGGCGGTTGGGGTTGGCTATATTTCCATCAACATCTTCCTAGGTAATTTTCTCGAGCCTATGCTGATGGGGCGTCGCTTTGGTCTGTCAACCTTGGTGGTGATTATTTCAGTTCTTTTTTGGGGGTTTGTTTGGGGTCCAGTCGGAATGTTCCTCGCTGTTCCGTTGACAATGGTCCTGAAAGTGATGTTGGATAATTCGGATGAATTACGCTGGATCGCGGTTGCAATCACCAAAGAGAAGCCGGATTCAATTTTAGATCTCCACGACCTTGATGGCTCACTGAATGAGTTGTCGTCACGCGATCGAGTAAATTTATCTGCGGTTACCGCAGATAAGCGAGGCTAGGGTGGACATGGTTGCCTTCCCGAGTTGATGCGTTAGGATTCCGATGTGCGGAAAACTGGAGTCCAGAAATTGGCATTGCTATCGATAGTCCTCTTAATCGTGTTGATTTTTGCAGGGGCGGTCGTTCGGGTTACGGGTTCTGGGTTGGGTTGCCCTGACTGGCCAACTTGCTGGGGTGAATTGGTTCCTCCAACAAGTATCGAGCAGGTTGATGAGGCTTACCTAGAAAAGAAGCTTCCAAGATTTAAGAAATCTGCCGAACGCTTTGGTCGCAATCCAGATGAAATCACGGTGGAGCGGCTTCTTGAGGAATATGATCCAGTTCAGACTTGGATCGAGTTCATTAATCGGCTCCTTGCTTTACCGGTTTTACTAGCAAATTTTTTGTTGATGATAGCCTGTTTGAGGAGCGGAATCATGCCCAAGCTCGGTGTGAGTGCTTTTGCTCTGGTGATTATAAGTGCTCTGACTGGAATCGTGGTGGTGGCCAGCGGTTTGCGATCCGGGGTGGTGACGATTCACATGGCTCTGGCTTTTCTTCAGCTCTTTGTTCTTACCTACCTGTGCTGGGGGGGCGTACGACCCGGAAGTATGAGGACTCAGATTGCTGGCTCAAGTCGTCCGCAAGTCATGATTCTTTTATCCTGTGTGATGATTGAATGGGCAATGGGATCTCAAATACGAGAAGTTACCGATAAGCTCATGATGGAACGGGGAATTACATCTCGTGGTGGTTGGATTGATGAAATTTCAGAGTCCTTAATCTATCTCATTCATCGAAGTTTTTCGTGGTCTATTTTAATTGCAGCTCTCTGGCTGGGATACAAGTCGAAGTGGAAGGGAGGGATTCCTCGCCTAGTTCTTGGTTTAGTTTTTGCGCTGATGGTAATGGGATTGATTTTGAGTAGCTCTGGTATACATGCCGCGGTTCAGGTTCTCCATGTAGGGGTTGCCGGAGCGTTGGTGGCTGCGGTTTATTATTGGTGGTTGGCTTCCAAAACACCGGATGAGGGAGGCTCAGGTGGGTGAGAGCGAATATCGTTCACGAACTTTTCATCTCGAAAACCTACGAGCCTTTCCGGCGGGCGTAGTCGAAACTCTGGGCACGACTTTCTCAATTCTAATCGCGAATCGGGTATTTGAAGCTGGCGGAGTTGCAAAAGCGACTTTGGTTGCGTTGCCTAGTCTTGGCTTACTACTGAGTCTTTTTGTCGTTCAGGCTGTCAGGCGAACTGGTCTTTCGGCAAATTCAATGTTGGCCGTCATCTTCGGGATATCTGGCGTCGGTTTTACTATTAGTTCATTTGCGGGAGATTGTTTCGAGATTTACATGTTTGGAATGGTGGTCGCCTTAGTCACTCTGACTTTGAATCTCCCACTTTTCTCTCAGATTTATCACAGTCATTATCCTGATAAGGTTCGTGGTAAGTTGTTCTCAATAACTGCTTTTATGAGGAAGATCTATGCGATTGGCGCGGCTTTTCTTTTCGGTTGGTTGCTCACGGCCTCACTTAATAATTACCCATTGCTGCTACAAATTTATGCAGGTTCTTCCTTCATGATGGCAGGGTGTGTTCTCGGAATTGAAAAAGTAAAATTGAGCCGTTCTAATAAAGTGAAGCTTTTCGATGCCTTCAGGCATACAGGCGAAAATCATCGGTTTCGACGTTTACTCGTATCTTGGATGATTCTTGGTATTGGTAACCTTCTTTCATTTTCTCTTTTCGTAGAATATATCACTAACAAGCAATATGGTTTTGATCTCAGCGAGAATCACGTCAGTATTATTACCACCGTTATTCCAGAAACCTGTTTCTTTGTTTTTGTTTTGGTCTGGGGTAGGCTCTTCGACAGGATAAACTTCTATCTGCTGCGCTGTATTCTGAACGCCTTTTTTGCAGCAGGAATCATTTTCTATTTCATGGGAGATGGATTATGGGCGCTCTATTTAGGAATCGGGTTGCATGGAGTGGCAAGAGCGGGTGGAAACGTTGTATGGAGCCTTTGGGTGACTAAATTTTCAGATGGTGAACATGTCGCAGAATATATGAGCGTCCACACTTTTCTTACGGGTTGCCGAGGAGTCATAGCACCATTTTTGGCCTTTCCACTCGCGGCCGCATTCGGGCCCTTTTGGGTGGGAGGGCTTTCAGCTGCTCTTATCGTGATTGCTACGGCCATCATCTTGAAGGAGATAAAATTGAAAGATCAGGACTTGTCAGCTTCCGATTGAGGGATATCATCCACCTTCCCAGCGGGATAGATAGCTTAGAGCTTAGTCGATTCGCCGCTAAGCCACCTTAGCTCAGTTGGTAGAGCTACTGATTTGTAATCAGTAGGTCGACGGTTCGAGTCCGTCAGGTGGCTCCATTTTGTGGCCCTGTAGCTCAGTGAGTTACAGGGCTATCTGCTTTTTCAAAGGGTGTTCCCAAATTTTGTGGTGCCCGAATTCCGCCCTAATCAGACGGAAGGCAAAACAAATGCCGAATTTGCCAAAGAGCTGGGGATGATGCGCTAGTCCTCCGATAAACTTGCAAACTTGATAGGAGGCTCACGTTGCGCCTTGGCCTTTTTAGGCGCGGGTGGGCCTGTTATGTTACAGTGTTTGCTTAGTATTACTCGCCGGCTTCAAAGCCTTTCATATGGACCATCTAGAGCCAGTAAAAGGCCTTGCGTACTCGCGGAGTGGTAGCTCTTTTTCCTTTGAGGGGGTTGATTTTTGTGGGTTCAATTAAGGGCGCTGGATCAGGTTGACGAGGAACTCGCAATCGAAGCGTCTGAGCTTCGACGATCTCAAAAACTAACTAGGTTGAGGGTTGAGAGAAGATTGATTAGGTGGGTATCCTCACCAGCGGTTACGGCAGGTTTTACTCGAGTGCAATTTCCTCGATTGCAACAAAGGTAGAATATCTTATTTTCCCAACATGAAAAGACGACTAGTGATTCTCTTGTTCAGTGTCGGGGTAGCTATTGCTGCACCTGATTTGCGCCGAATCAATGATATTGATTATGTTGGTAATGCAAATCCGAGACAGACTTTGGACCTTTATATTCCCAAAACTAAGACGGAATCCCCCCACCCGGTGGTTTTATGGATTCATGGGGGTGCCTGGAGGAAGGGGAGTAAAGATCGTCCAGGGAGAGCACTGAAGGCTGCTGGTTTAAATTGTGCTATTGTTTCAATTAACTATCGGCTTACACCGGAGAAGGGCTGGCCGGCACAGATTCATGATTGTAAAGCAGCCTTACGATGGGTGAAGGCTAATGCCAAACAGTATCACCTTGATGCAGATCGGATTGTGGTCTGGGGAGCATCCGCGGGCGGACACCTGGTAACCTTTATGGGGACGACGCAGAATCACCCTGAGCTTGATGGGGCATTGGGATCTCATATCGACCAGTCAACCTCAGTAAAGGCGGTCATCAATTTCTTTGGCCCCACTGATTTTTTAGTGATGAATCAGCAGGGGAGCTCAATGGATCATAATGCAGCGAGTTCACCGGAAGGGCAGCTTCTGGGAGGGGAAGTTTCTGCTTTAAAAGCAAGGGCGAAAATTGCTTCACCATTTCATCAGTTGTCTAAGGATGATGCTCCTATTCTGACTGTCCATGGTACAAAAGATTCACTGGTGCCCTATCTTCAGGGTAAGGCGCTAGACGAAAAATTAGATGCCTTGAAGGTGCCTTCTGTCCTTCTGACTGTCTTGGATGGTGGGCATGGAAGTGGGTTTGGCCCTTCGGTGGACAAGGCTGTAGTCAAGTTTTTAAAGCACCACTTTTTTGATGAAGAATTGAAGATCGAAGACAGCTCTATAAAAGAAAGTCGATGAGCAAGAGGCTTAATTTAGATGATCAAAATTTACTTGAAGGCCCCGCTTTTTCCAGTAGTCAGCGATGGCTATCTCGACCGTCTTAGCATTGTCAACCGAGATGAGTTGGGGCTTCTTTGGACTTTTTGTTTGGATGTTATGAAGTGCTTCGAAATGCTGTCGGGTTTTCTTGAGTCGTTCCGTTCCGCCATGAAGGCAATAGTGCGATAATAATAGGGCGCCATTGTAGGCTTTTAAGGCCTCCCACGCATCAACGTTGGCTGTCCGTTCAAGCCATCCCTTTGAAGAGAGAGAGAGCAGGGAGCGTATTCCAAGAGCGGTGCTGCTGGTAGATCCGGGTTTAGTGTGCTTTTCGATTCTTTTGCGAATCGCGTGATCCATCTGACTGAAGTCAAAGTCTCCCCGTCCAACATGCGAAGCAGCCATGTATTCAGCGATTCCTTCGGTAAGCCAAGGTTGGCATTTCCACATTAGATTATGCATCGAAAGGTGGGTTAATTCATGAATAATGAGATCGAATGCCGGTTCCTGAAGAACGCGTGTTTGGGTGGTGTTATTTCTAAAATGAGTCCAATTGATTAGGGTTCGGTTCTTTACTCCATCGTAGTAGCCCGCGGTATTTTTAGCTCCGCCAGCGGCAAGATAATCTGCATTGTGATTTACGATAAGAAGTTGTCCTTTTTGCTTCTTTGATGGGGCGTAAAGAGCCACAGGAATGTTTTGTAGCGCTAAAGGGACTGATTCGAGACACTTCGCGAAATCAGTCATTAGGGTGTGGTCGTGCTTCTTAAAAGTCACGATTCGGAAGCTTCTGGTCTGGTAAACGAACCGTCCGGCTTCAGTTGTGACCAAATATTTCCCAGCCCCGGTTGGTGGATGAATTTTCTTGAGCCAGGTCTGTCCTGTTAAGGTGCCAAGGGTACAAAGGGTGCCAAGGAAGGGGAGGACGCTAATTACCCTCGCCATCTTCAAGAGGAATAATTCTTATTTTTTGCGATGGCGCAGATTGTAGGTTTCCAGCCAAGGTTTCAGTCGTCTTTTTTTGGGGTACCTCCTTGCCATCAAGCGCGCTTTTGAGGGCCTGCTCTACTAGTTGGCCGCAATGGATCTTCATTGGAGGAAGGGGCCCAAGGTCTCCAGAAAGTTCATCGGGCTTCAAATCACGGGCCTCTTCGGGTGTTTTTCCTTTTAAGAGTTCGGTGGCCATAGATGCGACGGCAATGGCGGTCTGACATCCAAATGCTTGAAAGGACGCTCGGTCGATTACCTTTTTTCCGTTCTTTTCGGTGAATTTCAGCCACATGCGAAGCATGTCACCGCAGTCAGGAGAACCAACGGTTCCGACGCTGTCGGCATCGTCCATTTCACCGACATTCTTAGGCTGGGCAAGAGCTTCTCTAGCGCGATCTTCAAATTCTTCTCTCACGGGGTTATTGTATCGTATTGAGATGAAAAGTCTAGGGTGAGCCTTTTTTCTCGTGCGAGGGATCAAAGTAGATTTTAACCTCCGCTTTTTCGGTTCCCAGAAGTTCCTGGGCTCGAATTAAAGCATCCCGGGTTGATATGTTCGGGTTGCTGGGTGCGTTGAAGAAGAGGTTGGTTTCGCCTTCCTTGCGACGGCATCCCCGCTGAAGAGTTTGTAGAACCCCTGAGCTTTTTAGTACCTTGTAAACGTCGCGGGTTGCTCCCGATACAATGAGGTGGCGATCATGGGAGCGAACAAAGTGAATGAGTTCACGAAGGGACATGACGCTGGTAGCGTCAAGATGCCGGGCATTTTTTAGGCGCAGGATGATTACCTTAATGTTGGGGTCAACAACGAGGCGCTGGACCTGGCTTTGAAAAAGATCGGCGGCGCCAAAGAAGAGTGAGCCTTCAACATGAACGATCGAAATTGCAGGATTGGGACGAGTCTGTTTTTGATCCAACTCGCGGAGCTCACCGTTATCGCAAATCTCGTATTCGACAAGATGGGGGCGGGAAACTTTTCGAAGGAACAAGAAAATTGATAATGAGACCCCGATGAAAATTGCCACGTAGAGAGGGAAGATTAAGGCAGCGAAAAAGGTTAGAATCAGAACGCCCCCATCCTCGGGTGTTGAGCGAAGGCAGATTCTGATATTTTTCTTTCCGATCAAGGACGCAGCCACTGCGATGACTAAGCCAGCAAGAGCCGCTTTGGGTATAAATGCTACCGGGTTGGGGATTAAGAATGCGAAAAGGAAGAGCGCGATGAGGGAAAAGAATCCCGCGAGAATCGAGGAAACGCCGGAACGTGCGTCGGATTCATAGTTGAGCGCGGAGCGGGTTAGAGAACCGGATGAAGGCATTGCGGCTGTGAACGCACAGGCGAGGTTGCTCATTGCGACTGACATCATGTCTTGATTAATTTCGGTTCTGTTTCCCGTCCGAGATGCGAGAGATTTTGCCATCACCGTATTTTCCAAAGTGGCTAAAAAAGCGATAGCGACGGCAACTCCAAGAAGGTTCGAAATGTCACCAAATAAACCTGCGTTTGTTGGTTCGGGTAAGCGCAGGGTCAGGTCGTTTAGAGAAAAGCTCGGGAATGTTGGAACGGCGGCTTCCCAGCCGGGGAAATGAGATCCGATTAAGGTTGAAATAATTGAGGCAAGAGCGAGTGAGATTGCAAAATTAGGGAAAGCCTTCAAATACCTGCTCATGGTGTAATAAACGGCAAGGGTGCTGATTCCAACGACGGCGGGCTGCCAAAGGTAGGATTTTTTCGCCCCTATTAGTTCGCTGAGCATGCCAAAGAAGTTGCTGGCAGGAACAACGACTTCGCTCACACCGAAAAGGTGCTTACACTGATTGATGATAATTAAGATGGCAGCACCAGTTATGTATCCCACCAGGACGCTTTGGCTGACGTATTGAATTAATTCGGCAGCCTTTAGGATTGCGCCGATCAGGCAGATTACGCCGACCATCAGAACCAGAAGAGGCATGAGATTTAACTTCTCGGCGCTGGAGTATGTGCCGGCTGCGAAGAAGCTAAAGACCATGAGCGAGGTCGCGTTAGTAGGACCCAGAATGGTATGCTTGGAACTTGCAAAAAGGGGAGCAACAATAGCGGCGATTGCCGAGCACACGATTCCATAAAGAATCGGGAGTTCGGCGATTGCGGCGTAAGCCATGCCTTGGGGAATTGCCAGAAGGGCGATGTTGATCGCAGCTCGAAGATCCGCTTTGCCATCCAGTGAGGTGTAGCCTGAGATGTTTTTTCTGAAGGGAAAAAGGCGGAGCTGGTTGCTTGCAGCCCATTTCCCAAAAGCGCGATATGCGAGTCTGATTTGTCGCATCACCTTATCCATATTAGTAATCTATGCGCGTTTGGTGGCACGGCAAAAGAGGAAAGTCCCTAAAGCGAGACAGGCCAGATTAGGAGCCCACATTAAAACTTTGGTGAGAATCAGGCTCGAGCCCTGGGTTTCATCAGCAATAATAAAGAAGAGGAAGTAGGCTACAGCCACTCCAAGACTCATTCCTGATCCAGATGAAGTCTCCTTTCTGCGGGTAGAAAGCCCGAGAGGGATTCCGACGAAGGCAAGGGCGAGGGGTGCAAAAGAAAAGGAGATTCGGCGAATTCGTTCGGCATCAAATTCGTCCAGTTTCTCGTCGGTTAAGTTGGTGGGTGGGTCCGCTAGAAGTCCTCGGATTTGCTCATTATCGAGTCGATTGGCTTTTAATCGACGTGATTTGCCAGCTGCAAAGGGTAGGATCCAAGGCTCGATTGCTCCGGCGGAACCTTGCTGTATAGCCTGGTTCTCATCGTATTTTTCCAGCCAAACCCCACTAAGTCGTAATTCAAGTTTTTCGACCTCTTTGTCAGGAGTGATTGATGCAACGTCGCGGGCATATAAATATCCAGCCGGCCATTCGCTGGTTTCATCTGCACCCAATTCATAGGCGTGAAATCCCTGAAAGCTGTCATCCGGATTCCGGGATTCGATATAAATTCGTTGCCCTTTCATTCGAGATTGAACGACACCTGGATCAAGGAGCCGAAGTGGGTCTTCCTTAAAGGTTTCGTAAAGCATCACTTTAAGTTCGCCTTTGGATCGCGGGGAAACTGTCGCGTTTAGCCAGAGACATAGAAGTGAAAGAAGCAAACCCATAAAGAGGACAGGAGAGGCAATGCGATAAAGTCCCATGCCTGCGGTGCGAAGAGAATTAATTTCTTGGTCTGAGGAAAGTCGCCCAAAAACGAGTAACACTGCTGCCAAAAAACCCCATGGGATCGTGAATACCAAGGATACAGGTAATAGTTTAAGGATAAAGACTCCAAGAAAGGAAATAGGGGCACGTCGTTCAACGAGGAGCTCGTTAATTTCCTTGAAAATATTGCCGAGGACTAGAACGACACTTAAAATGAGAACCGCATAAAGCGCTGTGACAGATACCTGCTGGGTGATGTAGCGGTCACTTTTTAAAAACATCCTCGATAGCGGAGTGTAGCCTCTATATTGTTCAAGGTCGAGAGGGAACAGTAAGCAAAACAAGTAATTAGAAAGTGGCGCAGAGGGAATGATTATGATCCCCAAGAATTATTCATATCAGAAGTTTGAATAGAATCTGAAATGTAGAAAAATGATAGGAAATCAGCTTGCTACAGTGAGATCTGATTTTCTTGGTTTTTTTAAGCTAGCTCTCCCTCAGAAAATCTGCGCCTGTCTAGATATAAAAGAGTTTGTGATCAACACAGATTTAATAAAGAGTCTGGCTAAAACTTCTTGTGGGATCCTCCGATTACCAATGTGTATGGCAGATGCAAAAGGGGCGCCCCGAGTGGAACGTACCAAGAATTAAATGCGTCAAGTTACTCATGGATAATGGTGCCAATCCTAAACTAAAAGCTGGAAACAATAATCAAAATCCAATTCAACAAGCTCTTAATAAAGGACTTGATGACGTGGCCAAGATTCTAATTAAATAAATTATCTCACAACTCCCACCTCGCCACCTATAAGAGAAAGCTGGTGGGGTGGATATTACCTTATCAACTTGAGAGGGGGCGCTTCGCTGTCTCTCTCTTTTAGTTTCTCTGCGCGCCGCCTTGTTTGTGCTCACTACTGCTAGGAATTTGCTTTTAGCGAAAGGGCCATGAAGCCACCTTTGGACCGCAGCGGAAGGTGGTAAAAGGGTGGGGTTAGTTTTTTTTGACTCTAAAGAAACCCTTCAATAGCTTCGTATTGGGATTCAAAAAAGGTCCAAACGTGGTCACTTCACTATCATCCTTTGCCTCTATACTATCGGCAATATCGGTGGACCAATCGATCAAATCTGGCGAGTAGTAGAGAATGTAGTTTTGGCCAGGTTGTGAAAGCCAAGTGACGTCAATCATATCGGTGGCCTTATCATAGTTAATTTCGGTTATTGCAGGATCGATTGAAGAATTGATTACGTTTTCAAAGGCCACTTCTGAAACTTGCATTGAATTTGCCGAAGAAGCATCTTTGACGGTCGGAAAGATCAACATGAAGGAGGTATAGGTTTTGGTATTGGAAAAATCGACTGTTTGAAAAGGGCCGGTTGAGAAAGGAGGGTCGCCAATCGGGGTTGCGATTGTCGCCCTGTCTGAAGGGAGTTCGAGCGCACCTTCGGTGATTAGCGTAAAGTCTGTGGTCGGATAGGTTGTGCCGGGTCCGCCTTTGATGATTACCTTATTAGTGCCGTAGAGTTGGAAGCTGGCCGGATCTCGGGGTTCTGCGTCGTTTGCTGTCCAAAAAGTGATGCGGTCGACTACCGAGGCTCCAACGGTCGGAGTGATAATGACGCCGGTATTGAGTTTGAAAAAGTTAAGATACTTTGCTCCTCCTCCGCCGAAAGATCCATCAATCAGTTCTTCGGGTGACTCACCACCAGGCCAATTGTTTGCGCCTGCGGCAAAGCCTTCGGTGCCCTCGATAAATCCAGTGTCAGTGAGGATTCCCCCGATGATTTGATCTTCGGTTGAGAGAAGAAGTCCAGTGGATGGTTCAGGCACTAATGCACCGTCGTCAGGCACTAATGCACCGTCTACTTGCACCCCAAGGATAGTATCACCCGGTGCGAAAATGCCCGTTCCGGCGGCATCGAAGAGTTGCACGTCAGCAACTTGCATACTATTGTCATTGCCCTTCAGAGTCGGGAAAACCACCAAATAATTTGTGAAAGAAGCGTCATTCGTAAAACTGGCCGTAGCTGAGTTGCTCTCAAGGAGCTCAGCAGTGCCACCTTGGTTGCGAGAGTCAGGGAGCGCAAGAAGCCCACTGGCTATAAACGTATAATCACCGGTCACAGAATCGCCGTTGGTTCCGCCCAACCAAAAGCTGGCGGGATCGCGATTAGGGGAATCGTTAGCAGACCAATAGGTGAGACTGGTCGGTGCACCTCCGGCTGTTGGTGTCACAACAATACCGGTATTTTCCTTTCCGAAGTTAAGGTATTTCTGGCCCGCGCCGTCAATTGCCGCTGAGGGTGGCTCACCACCAGGCCAATTGTTTACGCCTGCGGCAAAGCCTTCGGTGCCTATATTTATTATGAGATCGGCAAAGCTTTGATTGGCAAGGACCATGAAGATGGTGGTCGTGACAGCTAGTTTTTTGATGAAAATTTTCATGCGATTTATGATTAAACCTATTTAAGAGCGTAGGTCAAAGTGCGTTTGCAAAAAGGGCAGATCGAATTTTAGGGATGAAATAATTTCATAAGTGCGAGAAGATAGCTTTATCTCACTATGAAGAGTTTTCACCGGTAGGAGCCCGAGTGTCGTTAAATCTGGGGTGAATTCGCGGAATCGGGCAAGGAAGAAATGGATGCGGAGGCGAATCCCAGGTTTGTGAATTTGAATACGTAGCCAAGATTCTGTGTTATTAAAAATTTGATATTTCAATGACACAAATCTGGCCTCTAGCACGCATAACTCAGTGAAGCTGTTTCTCCCAATCAGTCTTATGAATTTCTTCAGGAATTCTAATAGATTGAGAATGAATTAGTTGATAATGATATATTGTTGAATGTGTGAAAGTCCGTCCCCCGTAATTGAGGGGCGGGCATTTATGGTCCTACTGCCCTTCACACTAACCCCGCATCCCTAGGTAAATCATCATGCATGTCTAGACCGTCCCTCGCTTGTTGTGGGGGGCGGTTTTTTATATTTAAAATTTAGCCTAGAGTTTTTTAGGGGTAGGGTAATCTTGATCTTCTTTCATAATAACTTGAAGTCCCAGCACTTTATGGGGAAACCTTTACCGTAGGATGGTGATTACCCCTAGGCAGGATCCTGAAATCCAGATAGGGTGGAGAATAATCATTATAGGCTCTCAAAGAAGTCATGAACGACTCTCGAGATCCGGTAGGTATAGCCGCCGCCAAAAACTGGAAGAGCGGCAGAGCGAAAAATTTAACTCTCAACTACTGAAATGATGTAGTATTACCCTGGGAGAGGAAAATAAGCTCTGATAATTTATGAAACGTAAGAGTATTAGCTTTGTTGCTTCGGTTCTAATGGTGCTTCAGTCTTCTGCCGTTGAAGGAGGCCCCATTAAGGTATCATCCTAGCTGCCTTGTTATAATGTTTGGCCAATTTTTGACTGCTGCGATCTTTTGGGTCGCGATCAGTGGGTTCTCTTTTGGAGGAGTAGCGGATTTCCGTTATTTTAGGTTCACTCCGGTGAAGCTTCGCGATGGAGCCGCGGCGAATAGTGTCCAGATGTCTGAGTTTCGCTTGTATTTGGAAGGGGTCCAGCACAATGGTGCAACGGTTTCAAATCCGGGCGGCAACAATCCCGATGCCGAGAGGCCGGGAAATCTTGTTGATAATGACACCTCGACCAAGTGGCTTGATTTTAATCGGCAGCCAGTGATTTTAGCATTTCCTTCGGCTGTGAGTGTCGACAGCTATTCCTGGGCTACCGCAAACGACGCTATGGAGCGGGACCCTATTCGTTGGACTCTGGAAGGAAGTTTGAATGGTGTTGATTGGACCTTGATGGATGATCGTAGCGATAAAGATCAAGCGATTACTACGAGTCGACTTTGGTCGCTGGAAATTCTTGAGCTGAATCAATGCACACCACAGGTTACTTACACTGGTCTCAGCTCGTCGGGCATTATGTCGGACGAGGTGATTGGAATTCTGGACGGGGAATCCTTGGCCTTGAATTGGGAGGTTGTCGGAGCGGATATGGTCACTTTGAATGGAGACGTGGTGGAGGCTAATTTGGGAGCTGTGGTTACTCCCTCTGTCACCACCGATTATACTCTAATGGCAACGAATGCTTTCGGTAATGTCTCGATTACGATTCGGGTTTACGTTGTCGATTCAATGACGCTTCCGACTATTAACGAATTTATGGCCTTGCAAAGTCGTGATGGAATTCTTTGTGATATTGATGGGGAACCTACCGACTGGATTGAGCTCTATAATCCAAATCCTTTTGCGGTAGATATTGGAGGGTATGGTTTGACTGATTCACCTATTGGTGAAGGTGTGATTTGGTCGGTTCCAGAGGATACGATTATGGAGCCGAATGGTTATCTGGTTATTTTTGCATCTACGAAAGAAGCGGTGGAAGGAGAGTTGCGCGCCAGTTTTAGTTTGGATCGAGGCGGCGAGTATCTTGGGCTAATTGAGCGGGATAGAACGACTGTGATCCAAGAGTTTTCGCCACAGTATCCTCCGCAAAACCGAGATATCTCCTATGGGTGGGCCGGAAGCGACTACGGGTTTTTGAGAGAGCCAACTCCAGGCGCCGTTAACCTTTCACCAGTGAATTTACAGGCTGGAACAGTTCAGTATCGATACTATCGCTTTACGCCCACGCAACTGAGGGTTCCTAACGATTGCTGTGTTCAGTTGGCCGAATTTGAGTTTTTGTTAGGGGGAATCAAGGCTGGGACTCCGATTGTTTGGAATCCGGATGGACGTAATCCAAACGGGGAGACTCCTGATTTGGCGGTCGACGGATCGCTGACAACTAAGTGGCTGGACTTTAATCAAGGATCTCTGGTTTTTGATTTTGGGAGTGCAATGACGGTGGATGGGTATCGTTGGTCTACGGCGAACGATTCTACACAGCGCGACCCGGTGCGGTGGATTTTGGAGGGAAGTAAAGATACAATAAATTGGGATGTTGTTGATGAGCGGGTCGATGACGATTTCCCAACGCCAAGTGCTCGATTTACTTTTACTCCCATTCTTGAATTTAGTTCTCCGCCAGCAGTCCAGTCATTTACGGTAGATCGTTCCCTAATTTCTCCTCGAATACCGGTGACCCTTTCTTGGAAAGTTGATCCGGATACGACCGATCTTTCAATCAATCAAGGTATTGGGCCGGTGATGGCAAACACGACGAATGGCGTTGGTTTCATTACGCTCGATCCAGGTCCTGTTGGGACGACGACTTATGAACTCCAGGCCAGTCATACCAACGGAGTTTCGACGGGACAGCTTGAAGTGACCGTAACGAAGCTGCCGGTGATTCACGAGTTGCTTGCGACCCCGTCCATTGTTGGGCCGGGCGAGAGCACAACGATCAGCTGGGTTGTTTTTAATACGGATAACTTGTCTTTAGACGGTAATCCGGTGATTGGGACCTCGGTGGTGAAGAATTTAGCATCTTCGGAGACTTTTAATCTGTCGGCGAAAAATTCGAATGGCGTGGTGAGTCAAGAGGTATCGGTGGTTGTGACAGAGCTTGGCGTTCCTGCGATCAACGAATTCATGGCGAGTAATGATGGCGCTTTGGTTGTTGATGAAGATGGTGACGACTCTGATTGGATCGAAATTTATAGCCCCAGTGGGGAGGTGGCGGATTTGGAGGGATACTTTTTAACGGACGATGCAAGTGATCTGACAAAGTGGGTTTTGCCGAAGGGCGCATTGGGAGGTTGTGACTATCTCCTTGTATGGGCTTCAGGAAAGGACCGCTCATTAGTAGGGGGAGAACTGCATACCAATTTCAGTCTAAAATCCGGAGGTGAGTATCTAGCCTTGGTGAAGCCGGATGGCGTTACCATTGTTTCGGAATTTGGATCAGAGGGTGCTGACTATCCAGATCAGGATGCGGGGGTGTCTTTTGGGAGAATTGGAGAAGGGCAACAGATGGGGTATTTGTCGACAGCCACTCCGGGTGCTGAAAATTCGAGCGGATTTCTTGGCTACGTAAAGGACACGAGGTTCAGTGTGGATCGTGGGCACTTTACAGATTCGTTTAGCTTGGAAATTAGCTCGGAGACTGAGGGTGCGAGTATTCGCTATACAACCGACGGAGCAACGCCGAGCGAGTTCGAGGGGATCCTTTATACTGGGCCGATTGAGGTAGATCGGACGATGACGGTAAGAGCCATTGCTTATTTGGACGGATTACAATCAACCAATGTGGATACGCAAACGTATATCTTCGTGGATGATGTGGTGACACAATCTTCGGCGACGACTCAGAGCATCTGGGGGCTCCCTCGTGATTGGTCGGGAATCACTCCCGATTACGGAATGAACTCAAGTATGACCTCGCTCCATGCGGCGACAATAAAAGATGATCTGAAAACTGTTCCAAGTTTGTCTCTTTCGATGCCGGAAGAGGATCTCTTTGGATCGAATGGAATTTATGCCAACCCACTTAGCAGCGGAATTAACTGGGAGCGGGCGACTTCCCTAGAATTGATCGATCCTTCTAGTCCTGATGGGAGTATGAACTTCCAAATTGATTGCGGTATGCGAATTCAGGGCGGTGCCTTTCGGCGCTTTGATCTTACGAAAAAGAAATCGTTCCGCCTCGTCTTCAAGGGAGTCTATGGCGATACAAAATTACGCTACCCTTTGTTCGGAGATCTAACGACAGGTGAATTTGATACGCTGATTTTCAGGATGGAATCGAATGATGGATATCAGTGGGAAAATCGGACTAATGTGCAGTATGCTCGGGATCAGTTTGGTCGGCGATCGGCATCTGATATTGGCATTCCGTCTTCGCGTGGGCGTTACTTTCATATTTATTTAAATGGAGTTTACTGGGGCGTCTATAATGTCGTGGAGCGACCCGATGTCTCCTTCGGTGAAACTCATTTTGGCGCTAAAAAAGAAGATTGGGACGGGATAAATTTTGGGACACCCACAAATGACAGTCTAAAGGATTCCTGGAATACTCTTGTGAGTCTCGCTGGGGATGTGAACAGCGCGGGTAGTGAATTAGCACGGACCGCAGCCTATATGAAATTACAGGGGCTGAATCCCGACGGCTCAAATAATGAGGGCTTAGCTGATTTTTTGAACGTAGATAACATGTGCGATTATTTGTTGGTGAATTGGTACACAGGTAATGCTGATTGGCCGCAGCGAAACTACTACACGGGACGGGAGAGGGATTTACTCGATCCTGTCGCATGGCGTGGATCTCGGATCAGTAAGGGAACACACTTTTTTATGTGGGATGTCGAAACCTCGATGTTTTTAAATTCAGACCGAAATCGAACGAGTAAGGTAGACGGGGTCAATGTGCCATTTGGCTCCATTCGAGGGAGCAAGGAATTTCAGGTGAGAATGGGAGACCGTGCACATCGGGCACTGTTCAATAGTGGTGCGTTGACTGCAAATGAAGCGATGGCGCGATATGCTGATATTACGAAAGACCACCGGAGTATTTTGATTCCCGAGCTGGCACGATGGGGTGATCAGCATGGTGTCCAGCGAACGATTGAACAATGGGAGTCAGCTTATAATCAGATTCAAGGTCAATGGCTGGCGGGCCGTACGGAGGAGTTGGTAGAGATCTTGCGCGGTTCAAATTATTATCCCGATCTGGATGCTCCAATTTACAGTCAACACGGCGGAGATCTTTCCTTGGGAGGTGGTCCTACTTTGCGTGTTCCAACTTCGATCCCTCAGATCTATTACGTCTTTGGAGAAGATGATTTTGATAAGAATTCTTACCATCATTCTCTGGATCCCCGATTGGTAGGCGGGGGGATCTCACCATCAGCAAGTTTAATTACTCTTGGTGGGGCGGGAATGGGCCCATCGGCGCAATTTGTTTCGAGCGGTGATTCTTGGAAGTATCTCGATGATGGTTCCAACCAGGGAAAAGGGTGGCGTGAGGCTGACTTTACAGATAGCGCGTGGGAGAATGGACCGTCTCCTCTGGGATATGGAGATGGGGATGAAGCTCAAGAGGTCGGGTTCGTTGATGTTGAACCCCAAACAGGCGGGATATTTAAGAATGCGACGACCTATTTTCGAAAGATGGTGACTATTTTAAATCCTTCGGCTTATGGGGAATTTAAGCTGGATTACGTCTTCGATGATGGGATGGCGATTTATGTGAATGGAAGAGAAGTCAAACGGATTCACTTGGAGGATGGGGCTCTCTTTAATCAATACGCTACGCTGCAGAGTGATGAGAATGAGACGGGAACAGTAATTTTAGATCCTTCGGTATTTGTGGCGGGAAATAATGTTATCGCGGTAGAGATTCATCAATTAAGTGGAAGCAGTTCTGACATCAGTTTTGATCTTGAGTTGCGGGGGCAGCCGTCGGGGGGTGACGGAATGCAGAGTTCCTCTCCTCTTGAGTTAATGAAGTCGGGGTGGTTATACTCAAGATCATACGATCCTGAGACCGAAGATTGGAGCGCGCTCAATGTAGCTCATTTTAAGGTCGAAACTGAACCGGCAGATGCCACTAACCTCGTCATTTCAGAGTTTAGCTATCATCCAGCGGAGCCCTTTGCGGCCAATGAAGTTGCGGTATCCACGGATCGTAATGATTACGAATTTATTGAGCTGATGAATATTGGAGACAAGACGATTGATTTGTCTGAAGTGGAATTCACGAGTGGTATTAGTTTTTCATTTAAGGCAAATAGCCTGCTCGGAGTGGGCGAGCGTTTTTGTCGTGGTTTCAAATCCTTCAGCTTTTTTCTGAACGCTACCCGATGGTGGAAATTGGCGGCGTTTTCTCTTCCGGAAATCTGAGGAATGGGACTGAGCAAATTGTGTTGAATAGTCTTGCGACGGGATTAATTAGGGACTTTACCTATAGAGACGTCGATCCGTGGCCGAGCGCCGGAGACGGAGCAGGATACTCCCTGGTTCTAATTGCTCCTTCGAAAAAATCCAGATCACAAGAATCCTCGTAATTGGAGGTCGAGTGCAGAATATCCATGGCAGCCCGGGACAGACAGATCTTTATTAGCTATAAAGTGTGGAAATCAGCCAATGGAATTACTGATGATTTCGGTGATCCTGATGGAGATGGATTGAATAATCTTGGTGAGGTTTGCTGAGCGGTTCTGATTTTCCGAATGAGATCAACGAGAAGCGGGTATCACAGGACAAATTATGAATGGAGTTTTTGAGATGACGATTCAGCGAAATTTACGTGCCGTCGATGAATTTGATTTTGTAGTGGATAGTTCCACTAGATCTTATAAGCTGGTCCGGTGATGGGATTTATGCGGGTGAATCGAATCTAGGCAATGGAGTCGGTTTAGTGAAATATTTCATATCTATGAGCGGTTCTTCCAAAAAGTTTGTGAGAGCCAGATGGGTGTTGCGTAGTCCGTGAGGAGGAGTAGTCGAGCAAAAGTGGAGATTTTTCTAACGTGATACTGTTTGGTATGCCTGTCATAGCGGTGGGAATATCGAGGTTTTTGACCAGCAAGATAGGCTCTTTAAGACGGTCAATATTGAGGCGGATCAATCAGCCGATTCGGACTTTATTTTTCCGTCTGTTTGAGTGGGGGGTAAGTAGAAATTTTAGGTTTCCTAGGCTGTTTCAGAGGACACAAGGCGGGTTTTGCCGTTCTGATTATATGAGTTCAGGCTGGGTAATCCGAGCTCCACATAATCCGTTTGTCTATCTGTTGCCCCAAAAAATATCATTTTAGGGGTGTTCTTTGCCATGTCGTGCTTCGTAACTATTGTTCAGTAACAGTGGTTAAATACGACAATAAACCGCTTGTATATAATCAAATAGGAGAAATTGGCGGAGGAGGGAAGGAATTGAACCCACCAAGGACAGATTGCCCTTCAACGGTTTTGAAAACCGCGGCGACCACCAGGCACGCAGCACTCTCCACAGAGAGGCTGGCCGACATTTTAGGGGGCGTCAAATGAATGAATTCGATCTGATGATTTTTTTAGTCGAGAAATCTTAATTTTCAGGAGTCGATCCAAGGTGAAGTATTGGTGTGACACTGCGGTTGAGTTATTTGCCAAAAGGTTTTGCTAGTGAAAGTCGTGTGAAGCCGTCGAGAATTCTCCGGGCATGTTTAAAGGTTTCAGCGATGTGACATAGACAGTTGGCTGTCGCCCTTCGGTAATTTGCAAACGTCCTTGGGCGAGTAGGAATGATTCACTAGTAATGATGAGTTTGAATCGGTGAAAAGTTTTTCGAGGGATGAAAAGGTTTGCGATTCCAAATTCGTCTTCAAGCGAAATGAAGCAATGTCCCTTCGCGGTGCCTGGACGTTGCCGACAGATAACCAAACCGGCGATGACGAGTGGTTTTCCGTGGGGTGTTTTGAAGAGGCTCGCTGAGGTTGCTAGTTCGACCTCTTGTTGTTTTCTCCAAAGCCTCATTGGATGAGGGCCTGTAGTCGCTCCCACTAGGGAGAGGTCAGTCTGAAGTCGCTCGGTAGCTAACATCATTTCCAAAACTTGTTCCTGAGCTGGCGAGTTTGCAAAAAGATCATCGAGTGGTAATTGCTCGGCTTGCCAAAGAGCATCTCGACGATGCTTGATTTGCGGTAGAGGTCGTTCAAAGCGCCGGTGGCTGCGAGAAGGCGGCGCTCTTTGGTATTGGGCCGAATTCTCCGGAGGAAGTCATCGAGCGAAGCGAAAGCAAAGAAGGAGCGTTCTTCGATTAGACGCTCCATCGTCTTTTGGCGTAATCCTTTCAGACGATGGAAGCCGAGGCGAAGGGTCTGATCGTTAATTACTTCGGTCGAGATCATAGAGTGTATCACTGAGATTGGCTTTGTCCGTATGCCGTGTCGTTTCGCGTCCTGTAGGAGGGTGTTGACCGAGTAAAACCCCATCGGCTGATTGTTGATCAGCCCGCAGTAGAATTCAGCTGGGCGGTGGACCTTGAGCCAGCATGAAGCGTAGGCGATAAGAGCGAAGGAAATAGCGTGGGATTCTGGAAAACCGTAAAGCGCAAAGGAGCCAATCGATTCGATGACTCGTTGCTGAACCTCGGGTGTAACTTGCCGTTCGTTCATGCGGGTTTTCAGCTTGTTTACGATGGCATTCATACGTTCGTCGGATCGTTTGAAGGACATCGCTTTGCGCAGAAAATCAGCTTCCACCCCTGAGAACCCCGCGATCACCATCGCCATTCGAAGGACTTGCTCCTGAAAAAGAGGGACCCCTAGAGTCCGTTTCAAAATAGGTTTAAAATCGGGGTGAATGTATTCGATTTGTTCCCGACCGGTTCGGCGATTCAAGTAAGGATGAACAAGGTCTCCCACGATGGGGCCAGGACGGATGATCGCAACTTCGACCGCAAGATCGTAAAATTTGCGAGGTTGCATAATTGGGAGGGTGGCCATTTGTGCGCGGGACTCAACTTGGAAGGTTCCCACGGTGTCGGCCCGGCAAAGGAGATCGTAAGTGGCAGGATCGTCTTTCGGGATTTTAGAGAGATTGACCGGACGGCCGCGTCGCTCGCAAATGCTTAGAGCATCTTCCATCGCGGCTAGCATCCCGAGCCCTAGGAGGTCGACTTTAACGATACCGAGATCCTCGCAATCGTCTTTGTCCCATTGCATGACCGTTCGATTCTCCATCGCGGCGGGCTGAAGTGGGACGACGTGGTCGAGTCCGTCGTCACAAAAGACCATTCCTCCCGAGTGCTGGCCAAGGTGCCGGGGGCAGTGAAGGACGGCGTGGTAGAGTTGTAAAAGAGGCCTAAAGCGCGGGTGAGAAGGGGGAATACCAGACTTTTCGATTGTTCCAGCGAGCTCCATCACTTTGTCGCCGGGGTAGTAGTTGCTCATCGAAATCTCCTCGCTCACGGGTTCGCGGGAGGCGTCGTGAACCTTGGGCGAGGCACAAAGGTCAGTGAAGCGGTTCGCGATCGACTCCGGGAAGCCCAAGATTTTAGACATTTCCCGGAAGGCCGAGCGCGGTTTGTAGGTAATGACGTTGGCGGTCATCGCAGCTCCGCGTGGGGCGTATTTTTGATAAACGTATTGAATGACAGATTCTCTTCGCTCGCCGGAGGGGAAATCGATATCGATGTCGGGCCAGGATTGGCGGTTTTCGGAGAGAAAGCGCTCGAAAAGGAGGCCGCTTTCGACTGGGTCGACACTTGTTACGCCAATTGCGTAACAGACGAGCGAGTTAGCTGCCGAGCCCCGACCTTGGCAGAGGATACCTTGAGATCGGGCAAAACGAACAAGGTCCCAAACGATAAGAAAGTAGCCAGAGAATCCAAGTTTTTCGATCGTTAATAGCTCATTATCAATTTGTTGATAATGTTTTTTACTAAAATTACAAAAACGTTTTTTAAAGCCGTTTTTCACTACTTTTCTGAGATATTCACACTGTTCACGATTTGTGAATAACTTTCCAGTGTCAGAATCTCGGTAGGATGGAAAGCGATAGCCCAGATTTTCGAGTGAGAATTCGCTGCATTCTTGAGAGAGCGCGAGTGAATTGTGAAAAGCTCGTGGATAGCTTGTGAATGCATTGTGAATAACTTCGGGGGACTTTAAGAAGCGCTCTCCATTCCGTTCAAGGAGGTGTCCAGCGTTATCAAGAGTTTTGTGTTCGCGTAAGCAGGTGAAAGCATCGGAGAGAAGGCGATCCGAGTGTTGTGAATAAGTCGGTGAATTACTTGCAATTACTGGGATCTTGAGAAAATCGCCTAAATCGGAGAGAAGTTGATTGATCCGTTGTTCTCCACGTCGGAAGTGACGAAATAGCGCGATCGAGACATTTCCTGGTCCGAAGTGCCGCAGTAGGTGATTGGCAGCTGAGAGTAAATTAGCTTTGGTGAGCTTGAGAAGAGATTCCGGACTGAGGATGGCGTGGGTTCCAGTGAGATCGTGATGTGTAAAAACATCGACTGCTGGTTGGCAGTGGAGAGAGGTCAGGAGGCGGGAGAGATTTTGATATCCAGTCTGAGATTTGTTTAAAATCGTTAATTGGTGGAACCTAGAAACAGATTCCAAAGTGGCTCCAGTAATCGCTTTGATTCCGACTTTTTGAGCTTCGGCGTGGGCTCGGGCGGAGCCGTAAAAGCCCATGTGATCGACGAGGGCAATGGATTGGTGGCCTAGTTTGGCGGCACGATTCACCAATTCCTCTGGCGTGGAGGCCCCGCGGAGAAAAGAAAAATTGGATTTGGCGAGGAGTTCCACGTTCTGGATTACGCGTAGATCCCCATCAGGTGCCATTTTTTTGGCGGGGAAAAGGCGAGTTGGAGGAGAAGAGAGTTCTGAAGTTCGACATCCCATTGGGCTTGTTGCCAGCCGTTTTCCCACCAGGAGCCAGAGAGCGGAAATGGGCCACGAGTTTTATGAATTTGGCCTTGGTAGGGACCGGTGAGAAGGGCGAGTGGGTGATGGTGACGACCTCGTTTTTCGGAGGCAACATTGATGGGAATGGGTGGGCGATGGCGTTTAAGTGGGAGATGATTGATAGGTGGGATATCGGGGACCGGTGGGGTTTTAAAATCGGGGGTGGTAGGCGAGAGGGCGATGATATCAGGGCGATGGGTGTCGAGTTGATGAGGAATGCCGAGGCGGTTTGGTCCAACGATTCCAGAGAGGCGACGGAGAGTGTCGGCGAATTCGTTGGGATCCTTGAGGCCCCGCGAAAAAAGTTGATGCTGGGCGTGACGAGGGAGAGTTGGAATGAGTTCAAGGTGGAATTCCTCGATGGGCGCGGGGGCTTTGAAGGTTTCCAGATACGTGTGGAGGGCTCGGAGGAGGACATCGGGCGAGAGAGTGGGGTCTGAGAGAATGAGTTTGCGGGTGTTAGCAGCCCCGTTATCGAAGGCGAGGGTAAGTCGGATTTCAGCGGCGGCGCGTTGGTGGTGGTGGAGGCGGTTGCAGAGGGTTTGCAGGAGTCGTTTGGCCATAAAGAGGAGGGGTTCGTGGTTGGCGACGGGCGGTTCGAATTGGTGGGTGATATGGTAGTGATCCTGAACTCGGTAGAGTTTGAGGAGGCGGTGGTGTTTGCCGTGGGCGATGTCGTGGAGCTGGGCGAGTTCTTTGCCGAGGCGTTCGGCGAGGCCTTGGCGTGGGAGTGCGGCGAGGTCGGCGAGGGTTTGGAGACCCCAGAGTTGGAGGATGGGGGCGTGAGGAAGAGGGAAGGTTTTGGCGAGGGCGAGATTGGCGAGCTTGAGCGTGAGAGGATCGGCTTGGTTGGGGCAGAGGGAGGCGAGGTGAGCGAGGTCGGGTGTTTTGCCGAGACCGATTTGGAGAGGGAGAGCGAGGTAGTTGGAGGCGGAGAGGGTTTGGTTAATCCAGTCGGCTTCCGAGGCCATGAGGAGAGTGGAAAGGTCGAGGAGATAGGTTTCTGGCGTGGTGAGTTCAAAGTCTGGGACGAGGGAATCGACGAAGGCGAGGGTTTCGCTGCGGGCGGATTTTTCGGCGGTGAAATCAGGATCGAGTAAGAGGAGGTCGGCACAGCGGGCGAGGCCGCGGGTAGTGCGGAAGCCTGGTTGAATTTGGAATTGTCGGGCGGCTTGGTTGACCGCGATGAGGTGAGATCTTTCGCGCTCACCGGAGGAGAGAAGAGCGGCGGGTTGGTCAGGCGGAGTGCCGTCGCGCGCCAGTAGAGAACTGAGGGCGAAGTCGCGGAAATGGAGCGCGGCGTAGTTCATGTGTTTAAGCCTTCCCGGCGATTTGGCGGCTTTCGGATTGGTTGAGCTGGAAGCTGGGCTCGGTGAGTTCAAGGTGATCGAGGGTGAAATGTCCTCCGAGGGTGAAGCGACGATGGGGAGTGGGTAAGAGGGCGCGTGGAGTGATTGAGACGAGAGCAGCTCCGGAATTGCGGGCCTGGATTTTGAGCCGATGCCAGAGGGCGGTGGGAATTTGGCGGAGCTCGCGTTCGGAGACGAGGTGGAGATCAAGAAGGATAAGTGGAAGATTGCCGTCGCTTAAGAGGAGGTCGGTACACTTGAGAGCTTGCTCAGTTTTTGAGCAGCGGAGCCAGATGAGATGGCGACATTTGTCGTTTCCATAAGAAGCGGGATCAAAGGTGTCGCGGCCATCGACGAGGGCGATTGGGAGATCGCGTTTTTGATCGAGGAGTTCGCAAATGATCAGAGAGGCTCCTGCTGATTGATGCGGCGAGATAATTTCGCTGAGATGACCGGCGGAGAACTCTAGGCTCGTGGCTTGCGAACTTGGTTCTTCGGGGATGGGATCTCGGTGAGCGCCGGGGAACTTCTCACGAAGCTGACGACGGATTTGATCAATTTGAAGAACACTCAAAGCGTGTTCATTAGAACACAACTTAATGAGTGAGTCAAGAAGATGGTAATCTAACATTAAATGAACCGACAAGAGGTTGTCTTTATTGTTATGAACGATTATTTCTCGGTGGGATGGCTCTGGAGATTGTTGAATTGGTGCTGACTCCGGAGGAGGCTGCGGATGAGGGGATTTGGTCGTTAAAAATTTCGCGGAAGCTGAGGGTAAAGCCGGAGCGGGTGGAGGGGTATCGACTATTGAAACGGTCGCTGGATGCTCGGAAGCGGCCGGTCAAGTTTCGGTTGCGGCTGGAAGTTGGGGTTGATGAGGAATTGGCGGAGGAGCTGAAGGCAATTTGGGAATTGGAGCCGCTGGTGAAAGAACCGGAGGAGGTCGTGATTGTGGGCTGTGGTCCGGCGGGAATGTTTGCGGCGCTGCGGTGTTTGGAATTAGGCTACAAGCCGGTGCTTTTAGAGCGGGGGAAGGATGCCTCATCGCGGCGTTTTGATTTGGGCCCGATTTTGAAAGAGGGACGGGTGATCGAAGAATCGAATTACTGTTTTGGTGAAGGAGGAGCGGGGACGTTCTCAGACGGTAAACTTTACACGCGGGCGACAAAGCGAGGTCCGGTGGCGGAGGTTTATCGGACGCTGGTGGCGCACGGGGCTCCGGAGAAAATTTTGGTAGAGGCGCATCCGCATATTGGCTCGAACCTGTTGCCGAAGGTAGTGATGGCGATGCGGGAGTCGGTGCGGGAAGCGGGTGGTGAGATCCACTTTGGGGCGAAGGTGGTTGAGTTTTTGAAATCGAGCGAGAGGATGGTGGGAGTGGCGACGAAGGATGGTCGGGAGTTTCGCGGGAAAGCGGTGATTCTGGCGACAGGGCATTCGGCGCGGGATATTTATGAACTGCTGAACGAGCAGGAGATTTTGATGGAAGCGAAGCCATTCGCGGTGGGAGTACGAATTGAGCATCCGCAGGCGTTGATTGATCGGGTGCAGTATCACCTTCGGGAAGATGAGGAGCGGGAGCGGGATTTACCGGCTTCAAGGTATCGACTGGCGACGCAGATCAAGGGACGCAGTGTGCATTCCTTTTGCATGTGTCCGGGAGGATTTGTGGTTCCGGCGGCGACCGAGAATGACGAGGTGGTGGTGAATGGAATGAGCCTTTCGCGTCGCGATTCACCTTTTGCAAATAGTGGAATGGTAGTGGGAGTGGAGCCGGAAGATGTGCGGGGATTTGGGGGCGATGATGTGCTGGCAGGAATTCGGTATCAGAAGCATATCGAGCAGCTATCGAAGAAAGCGGGCGGTGGTGGGCAGGTGGCTCCTGGGCAGAAGGTGACGGACTTTTTGGCAGGGAAGATTTCGAGGAGCCTGCCCAAGACGAGCTATTTTCCAGGATTGAATTCGGTGAAACTGGATGAGGTTTTGCCGGGTGAGATTGGGATGCGTTTGGCTGGAGGATTACGGAAGTTTGGCCGAATGATCCGGGGATACACGGGGCCGAATGCCTTGTTGATTGGCTTTGAGACGCGGACGAGTTCACCGGTGCGAATTCCACGTGGGAAGGATTTGCAACACCCGGAGGTGAAAGGGCTCTATCCGTGTGGCGAGGGTGCGGGTTATGCCGGTGGAATTGTTTCGGCCGCGTTAGATGGTCGGCGATGCGCGGAAGCTGTAATCAACGAAGGGCGATAGATCATGGAGATAAGAAATCGCGACGAGCAGGAGCCGTTTACGACAAAGGACGGCTCGACGATCCGGAGCTTGCTGGATTTGAGTAATGCGCCGGTGAAGGAGCAAAGCTTGGCGGAGGCGACTTTACCGGAAGGTAGGTCGACGGAGCGGCATTACCATAAGGTCAGCGAGGAGCTTTATTATCTATTAGAAGGACGGGGCGTGATGGAAATCGATGGGCAGATGCAGGAGGTGGGGCCTGGAGATGCGATTTTGATTCCGGCGGGAGCCTGGCATGAAATTAAGGCAACGAAGGCGATGAGGTTTCTTTGTTGTTGTGCGCCACCTTATGCGCACGAAGACACATACTTTACGTAAGATTTAATTGTGGACAATGCCGATCCTTACATCGGTGAAGATACAAGGGCGCTGAATTTTTGCTACTTGCCGATGAAGTCGAAGACGAAGACGTCGTCGAGGATGGGCTTGAGGATTTTGACGAAGGCCTGATGTTCAGCGTGAGGAAGGTAAACGTCGAGACCGGCGCGGTTCTTGAAGGTTACGATAAAACAATGCGTGAAACCTTTGGCGCGGTCTTCGGGACTGACGTTTGTGCCCCACTCTAAGTCGATGATAGTGTCGATCTTTCCCTTGAGCGCGGCAAATTCTTTCTCGATATTTTTGATCTGCTTGGGTTTGGCTTCTTCTTTGAATTTGAAGCAGACGACGTGACGGAAGAGAGCGGCTGCTTCTTTTTTGACGGACTGGGCTTCTTTGTGGTGATCGGCCATAGCAAGAGCTGGAATGAGGGCGGCAAAGGCAATGATGATTTTTTTCATGGGTCCGCAGTGTGGCGGGAATGGGGCGATCTCTCTAGCAAAAAGGTGTGAAGAGTTTGATTTGAAATGGGCCCTCAATATCAGTCTGAATCGTGTGATCGGTTTTGCTCATTTTTGAGACTTGGCTCTAAGAAGAATGGAGCAAAGGGAATGAGTGAGCAGATAAAGACGATTGCGGCGCGCTTAATAGGCCATCTTCTCTTTTCCATCGTAAAGTAGAGGAGGATTAGAAAAATGGTAAAGATGACGCCATGAACCATGCCGGGGATTCGGACGGCAGTTTCGTCCCCAAGAATACGTTTTTCGTAGATCGCAAAATAGAGGAGGATGATGAAGGAGAGGCCATCAAGGAGCGAGGAGAGGCGAAGGAGACCGAGTGGAAATTGGAGCATGACTTAGGATGGGCGTTTCTGAGTGAGCATGAATTCATTTCCTTCTGTGTCGAAGCAGAAGGCGAGGTGGACGAAGCCATCTTCTTCATCGGGTTCGCGGACGAGCCCCCCGCCATTTTCCCTAACGAGTTCAATTCCAGCGAGGATTTCATCGCACTGGAAGCTGAGGCCAGTCCAGGTGCGTTTCCCCTCACCGCCACCATGAATTCCTATGGTGGAGCCACAAAGGGTAAGCTCACTCCAGACTTCCATTTCGAAAGAGAGCTCTGCGCCGAAGGTTTGTTGGTAAAAACTAATCGCGCGGAGGTGGTCGGCTGCCCAAATGGCATATTTCACTTTTTGAACCTGCATAGGGACTCTTAACACTGCTTCGGCGGGTGGACAAGTGACACTGCTTATGTTAAATATCCAAGCGATGAAATTGGCTCCTTTCCCAACCCCGCCTAATTTAATTCGTCAGTGGCAGGAGGGTGAAATCGAACGCGAAGAGATGCAGCGTCTGATGGGTGAGCATCAAAAGGCGTTACTGAAGGAAGCTGACTACTTTCATGCCAATCCGATTTTGGGATATATCGAAGGGTTGCGGAATAAAAGAGCGGCTCGGCGTTTGGTGAAGGAGCATGGCGAGGCTCAGATTCGCGAGTTATTTCAGGCGCTTTCTTGGCTTCATGATTTTGAGCCAGCAGCATTTCTTTGGAATGCCGATCATTGGGATGTCGCGCTTTACGCGTTTCTTCGCACGAGCACCGAGCCGGTTTTTCGGGTGCGCGAAATGGTAGTGAAAAGTAGCCGGGCGGTGATGTTAGTAGAGCACGGTTCCGCTAAAAAATCCAAGAATCGTCGGGAGCGCTTGACCTTCAAACGTCACTGGAAAGGCGAAATGGAGGTTGTGAAGCGTGAGGATGTCTAGGGGGCAAGTATTTCTAGTTCGCTGGAATTCTTAGCTAAGTGGGCCAGATCAATTGAGTCATCCGAGGGTTTGAGGTAAAACTTTGGCATTTGAAAATGCTGTGAGGTCGTTAGTTTTCGATTCAGCAAGTTAAACAACTATGGGAAGAGCATTTGAATATCGGAAGGCTTCGAAGGAAGCGCGTTGGGGAAAGATGTCACGTATTTTTCCAAAGCTGGCCAAATCTATTACGATGGCCGCCAAAGATGGGGGGCCAGATCCGGATTCCAACGCGAAGCTTCGCACGGCGATTATGAACGCCAAGGCGGAGAATATGCCAAAAGATAATATCGATAAGGCGATCAAGCGAGCTTCTGGGAAGGATCTTGGAGATATTACCGAGATCAATTATGAGGGAAAAGGTCCTCATGGGAGTCTTTTTTATGTGGAATGTGCAACTGAGAATACCAACCGCTCAGTTACTAATGTTCGGACACTTTTTAATAAGAATGGTGGTGAGATGCAGAATTCAGGGTCGCTTGAATTCCTCTTTGATCGCAAAAGTGTCATCGAGTTTAAACCTGAAGGGGCTAATCTGGAGGAGCTGGAGCTAGAGCTCATGGATGCTGGGTTAGAGGAGATGGAGGTAGAGGAAGATATGGGTCTTGTGTATGGTGAATACACTGCTTTTGGAAAGCTTACGGAAGTCTTCGAACGCCTAGGTGTTGAGGTTGCTAAGGCAAGCCTAGAAAGGACCTCCAACAACCCCCAACAGTTTAGTGAAGAGCAGCTTGTTGAAATTGATGCTCTAGTTGATAAGTTAGAGGATGATGAGGATGTTCAAGCCGTCTTCACGAATGTTGATCGCTAAACCATTTAGGCTATGAATTTGTTGTTACTTCTTATCTATTTTCTAGGTGTTACCACAAATTTTTAAAGCCTCACTAAGTAGAGCTGCTTCCAGATAAGAAACTCTACCCCCAAGTTAGGGTGAGACCTAGGTTGCAAGTTAACCCGGCTGATCGGGCCAACGGCATACCTAGAGATGAGAGGGTTCCCTTGCGAAGATCGACTCCAGATCTCAAGTCAAAAAAGTAGGGTTGGCAGAATAATCACGATCTCTTCTCTGCGTCGTAAAGGGGGCTACTTACCTCCGAAGAATCCCATCATTTTCATCACGTCGACTGCCCAGTAGACGAAGAAGGTGGAGTGGAGGAGAATATAAAGCTTGGCACCAAGTTCAATGTACTTGCGAGTTAACATAGGCGGACGATGCAAATAGCGGGCGTTTAGGTCAAGGATGCAGTGATTGAAATCTACAGCTTTTCACTGTGTTTACAGCGAGGGCAGATGATTCTCTTATTACATTACGATTTTGCGTTGAATTGCTATGGGGAAAGGGGTTTTTCGTGGCCGTCTCGTGGTTTGAATGAGATGATTATGGATCTTTGGTGTGTTGATAAAGCGCCTAATAAGAAAGGTGACTTGAGTCTTTTCTAGATCTGGAAAAGAACAGAGGCGTGATCGATAGCACTTCTGATTGGTTTCTTGTCTCTTTTGCTGCGATGTGTGTGGGTCTTGGTAAGGCAGGGTTTTCAGGGCTTGGATTAATCGCGGTATTCATCATGGCCGAGCTGTTTGGTAAAGCTTCGGTTGGTGTTTTACTTCCTATGCTTATCGTAGCGGATGTCAGTGTTTATCCGATGTTCCGTAAGCACGCTTCATGGGCCCCGGTTTGGAGATTGGTCCCTCCGGCCTTGGTTGGAATGGCGATTGGTTTTTTTCTGCTCGATTGGATGCCAGAGCAGTGGGCTAAACCAGTAATCGGAAGCATTATTCTCTTTATGGTGGCACTCCAATTGATCCGTCAGTGTTCGCCTGAATTTTTTGATAAGCTTGCACACTCAAGTGGATTTGGCGCGGCTGCGGGAAGTTTTGCGGGGATTGCGACGACGATTGCTAATGCAGCTGGGCCCGTCTTCCAGCTCTACTTTCTGGCAAGACGACTTCCGAAAATGGAGTTAATTGGAATTGGGGCTCGTTTCTTCCTCCTCATCAATTTGATCAAGTTACCTTTCATGGGTGGATTGAGTTTTACCACGCCAGAAAGCCTCCTACTGAATGTCAAGTTGGTCCCGTTAATTCTACTTGGAATTTTTCTCGGACGCCATCTCCTCCAGCTGATTTCTCAGCGAGTCTTTGAATGGATGATCATCGGATTTGCGATCCTTGCAGGGGGTCGACTGATCTGGGTTACTTAGTGAGAATGGCCTTTAAGGTGTTCAAGACGTTTGTAGTTTTGAAAGGCGAAATACCCGAACAGAATAGCGATAAATAATTTATGCAGAATGAAGAAGGCAGCAATTGCAACAAGTGCACCTGTAACCATACCTACGATCCAGACTTTCTTAGGCGATCTCTCGATAGACGCATAAATTTGTCCGCCATCTAAGGGGAATACCGGGAGAAGATTCATAAGGCTCCACCATAAATTGACCCATAAAAGGCTTTTTAGCATATCTCTAACGGGGGCATCCATTTCCCTCAGCACTACATAGGTTTCGCGGTAGATTTCAGCATTGAAAAAGAGCAGGTAAATTGTGAGGTCGGTCCCGACCGAAAATCCATAGATGAGGCAGCAGGTTAGAACGATCAGCCCAAAGAATACGAGGCCCGCAAGTGGCCCAGCCCAAGTGACCCAGAAACTTTGTTTTTGGGTAAGCTGGGTATTTGGGTAAGCTAACCCACCCATGCCCCACAGCTTGATGGAGGGGGTGACTCCCGTCATCTTCCTGCTCGTAAGAGCATGCCCAAATTCATGAATTAGAATAGAAACGAACAGAACAACAATCCAGAGGATAACTATGAGGAAATCTTCGCGAGAAGTGATCCCAAGACCACCTCCTAGAAAAAATCCCGTGAGCCAAAACCATGGTTCTACCCGAACCGGAATCTTGAAAAGTTTGAAGTCAAGCACTGGCGAACTCTATGGCGTTTGGAGAAGGCGGCAACCAAAAGAAGATTGAACCATCTTATAAGGTAAGGATTGCCCGTTTTCGCAAGATCTGCTACCGCCCTCCTGAAATGACGACGGAGACGCTGAAGGAGGTGCGCGTTTTTGCCCCTGCGACGGTGGCAAACGTGGCATGTGGTTACGATGTTCTTGGTTTTGCAATTGATGCTCCTGGAGATGAAGTAGTGGCGCGCCACGCGGATGAACCTGGGTTGCGTATTACCAAAATTACCGGAGACGGTGGGAAACTTCCTTTGGAGGCTGAAAAAAACACGGCTGGAGTCGCTGCTTACGATTTGTTGAAGCATCTTGGCATGCTCGACTTGGGAATTGAGTTGGAAATTCATAAAAAAATGCCTTTCGGGAGTGGGTTGGGATCGAGTGCTGCGAGTGCGGTTGCGGGGGCATATGCGGTCAATAAGCTCATTGGGGAGCCACTGACGAAGAAACAGCTTCTTCCATTCGCGATGGCTGGAGAAGCGAGTGCGGATGGAGCTTGGCACGCAGATAACGTGGGTCCCTGTCTTTTGGGTGGAATTATTTTTATCCGTGACAATCAGGAACTGGATATTGCACAGCTCCCGGTTCCCAAGGATCTTTGGGCGGCGGTGGTTCATCCAGATATTGAGATCTTGACGAAAGTCGCACGGGGAATTCTTCCGGCCGAAGTGCCGCTGGCAAATGTAACCCAGCAAATCGGGAATCTAGGAGGCCTGATTTGCGGATTAATTCAGGAAGATTATGGAATGATCAGTCGCTCGGTGCATGATGTCATCGCTGAGCCCAGACGTCAGAAATTGATTCCAGAATTTTATCAGGCCAAACGTTCGGCGATGGCCGCAGGAGCGCTTGGTTTTAGTATTTCCGGAGCCGGTCCTAGTGTGTTTGGCCTCTGTGAGGGCGAGGAGTCAGCGCAGAGGGTGGGTGAGGCAATTGCGGAGGTTTTCTCGAAAGTTGACCTTGGAAATCAGCTTTATGTCTCGAGAGTGAATCAGACTGGTGTCTCGGTGATTGGATAGATTGAACAATGCCCCAAAAGTTTTATAGCACCAAAAGTCCTGGCCAAGTTGTCGACTTGAAGGAAGCAGTTCTGCGTTCTCTTCCTGCCGACAACGGACTTTACATGCCGAAATATATTGAATGTTTATCGGCTCAATTCTGGGGTAACTGGAGGGACCTTTCGTTGCCTGAGATCGGTTTTGAGGTAGCAAAAGTGATCTTTCGGGACAGCGTCCCGGAGAAGCAGCTCGAGAAAATTGTGCATCAATCCGTCAACTTCCATGCGCCTCTCGTGACATTAAAGGAGCGGGAACATGTCCTTGAGCTCTTCCACGGCCCAACGCTTGCTTTTAAAGATTTTGGAGCCCGCTTCATGGCTCGTCTGATGGCATGGTTGACACGTCAGGATGAGAGCTTGTTGACTGTTCTGGTTGCAACTAGTGGTGATACCGGAGGAGCTGTGGCGAGTGCTTTCCATAATGTGCCCGGGACGCGGGTTATCATCCTGTATCCAAAAGGAAAGGTCAGTGAGCTTCAGGAAAAGCAGCTAACTACTCTTGGAGGGAATATTACCTCTTTAGAAGTCGATGGAACCTTTGATGATTGTCAGAGGCTTGTGAAGTCAACTTTTCTCCAACGTGAGATAGCAGAGGAGTTGAATCTTACCTCTGCGAACTCGATCAATATTGCGCGATTGGTTCCGCAGAGTTTTTATTATTTCGAGGCTGCGAAGAATTTGCCCCGTGGTGTGAAGCCGAGCTTTGTAATTCCAAGTGGTAATTTTGGAAACCTTACGGCAGGTTTGCTTGCAGAAAAGCTTGGTTTAGAGGTCGAACGTTTTGTGGCGGCCACAAATCGCAATGATGTCGTTCCTGCGTATTACGAGAAGGGATATCGTCCAAGTGAAGGGGGAAGTAGTAATTGGATTGGGGGGGGAGTAGTTGATTTGCAGAGGGGATGGTTATACGTGATATTTGAGTGTTGGAAATATTTTTGGGTAAATTGTAAGCAATGTAGGAGAGTAAGGGGGTTGAATAATTTGAAGAACTGGTG
>CASICJ010000026.1 GCA_949373085.1 uncultured Verrucomicrobiales bacterium | reverse complement strand
ATTGGCGCTGGTGAAGTTCTTGAAGTGAAAGGTTTTCGAATCGGCCATGAAAAAGTGGTTACTTTCCGCTTTTCATCAGTGAATTCATCTTATGCTAATCTTCGTGATAGACGAACTCGTAACGTCGGGGTTGTTGGTTTAGCCCTCTTCACGGAAAAAGGGAAGGAGCCGGGAATTGAAAGTCGGGCGCGGCAAGGAGCGCGACCATTTGCAGAGGCTCCCATGATTCGGGCGCGTGACTAAAAACCACTCTTATAAAAAATGAAAAAACTGATAACTACCCTCGCGCTGGGATTCATTGTTGTCGGATTGGCTAGCTGCTGTTCAACAACAGAGCTCTCAGTCATTCCGGAGGGTCCCGTCATTATTGAAAAATAGGGTTAGGAAAACACCCTAAAATAGCCAAGCCGTCTGTGTGCGATCCCTGCGCTCGGGCGGCTTTTTTTCAGAAAATGATGACTTCTATGAGTCAAACCTCTTGGTCAGGCTTAAATTTTGAAGCTCAAAGGGATTAACTGAAATTTGTCTGAGTGGTTCTAGCGTGAGATTTTTCTTGGTGAACAGTTTCGACTGCGCGGTCTTTGCTTTTTAGGCTATTTCTGGCCAAGGACGGTGTGGTTCCTTATTTGTCATTTTGCATTTCAGATATCTGATTGCGCAGATTCTTGTTTTCGACTGAAGCGGCATCTAGCTTGGTCCTAAGTTGGTCATATTCGCTTTGGTTAATCATTCCGGTGGATTCTTGACGGGCTAGTTCAAGTTGGTTCTGAAGTTTCACTGCGCGATTGGCATTGATGCGGTATTGGTCCCGTTCTATGCGAAGCTCGGCATTTGTCGCAGCAAGAACGGAAGCATCAGCTTGGGCTGCGCGGAGAGCTGCCGCGTCACTGGCACTCGAGTTCACCAGGCGAGCGAGGGCATCGGTGTCGTTCTTGATCTGAAAGACGAGAGCCTGTGGGTCTGATGAGATCCCGCCGAAGCGTAGCTGATCGCTTTTTTTCTTTTGTGCATCTAGTTCTTTACGAAGTTCGACAACTGCAGGATCTGTCATGTTATTTCCGCTAGTATTAAATTTTTTGGTGATCACCAAAACGAGGAGAAGTAAGACGGCTGCGCCCATTACGATCCCCATTACAATGTTTTGGTTTGAGGATGAGGGGGGGGCGACCTCGATCTCTGGTCCTTCTGTATCTTCTGCCATAACTTAGTCCTTTTAGGAATGAGGGCGGAGTCTGGAGGAAAAGGTGAAAAATGAAATTCAAAATTCGCAAATATAAGGTGAAGGTATCTACTCACGAGTGATGGCCAAACTTCTTCTTCTCATGGGGCTGATCCCCGTTCTTGTTTCATTTATAGCCAGAAAATTTCTGAGCGACAGAATTGTCCGCAAAGAGGGAGGAACCGAGGTGTCGATCTCTGGTCATGAAATGATTGAGCGAATTCTAAAGAAGGGAAGGGCCGGAGATGTCGAGATTCAGGTGAAAAAAACGACTTTTTATGGTTTTGGGGCCCACTCGTTTAGTTGTTCCACCAGCACTTTCGCGGTCCAGAAAAGCTCGTGATGTCGCCAATGCTGGTATTTTGGCAGGCCTCGTCCTAATGGCTCGTCGACAAGAAAAGGTGGTGAGCTGGCGAAAGTGGGCCGTGAAATTTGGGTCGGCAATGCCGGCGTTCACCATGATTGTGATGGCTTTTGCGATGGTGATAGGTCGGCTATCTCCAACTTTGTGCTTGGGAATCGTCGCCGCATCTCTTGGGTTTGCGACTGTGTTTCTGTGGTTTACCTTGCCAGTTGAGAGAGCAGCCGCGGGAACTGTTGCCGACATGTTGGAGGAGACCGCCTTGGTGGCCCGTCGTTCAGAAGGTGAGGCGATTGCAGGTCTGGTGCGAGCTCTTGGCTGGCGAAGAATCGTGCCGGGAGCGATTGCTTGGATTGGCGGGAAATAGAATTAGTCGTTGTCTCAAGAGGCGAGACAAGAGAAAGCGAGGAGCTTAAACTACTTTTTCAAGGTGACGACAACCGCGCGGTGGTCAGAAGCGTCATTCCAAATTTCAGGATCGGCGATGTAGGAGTTTTCTTTATCCACATTTGAATAAACCGCAGGCGAGATCATGACCCAGTCGAAGCGGGCATATTGTTGTTGGTATGACCAAAAGTGTGTCCAAAGGTGCTTCCGCGAGTCCTTGGCAAAAACGTCTCCCATGTAAGTATCGCTCTTATATTTCCCCATGAGCATGGCGAGAGGGGGGGGTCTTACGGGTGTCGTTCATATCTCCGTAAAGAACGATTCGCGCATTCGCATCTTCAGCAAAAATAGCATCGCAATGCTCGCGAGCGAGACGGGCTTCATTGAGGCGTATCTCAGCTTGATCAAAGTCCTCGAGCTCCCGCTTTGATTTCAAGTGAAGGCCGATGAAGTGGGTCGTGCCTCCAGGCAGATCAATCGTAACGTCTAGAATGCCACGTCCCATCATTCGTTCGTGGCCATTAATCTCATAAACCAGCTCCTGCTTGGAGTGATTACCGGCGATAGGGAACGAGGAAAGGATTCCGAGTCGACGGGTCGAGTCGATGCCTCCAGTATGAACGTAGTGAGGCAGATTGAGGCCCGCCGCTTTAAGCCGGGTTTGTAGGTCTTGAAGGTCCCCTTCGGTTCCAATCTCACAGATTCCGAGAATATCGGGTTTTTCGTCCACGATAATTTTGACGAGGGCCGCGACTTCTTTTGGGTCCTTTGGAGAACTGATTTTATCTCCGCCTTTCACGTAGCGGGTCATGGTCAAATAGTTTTCTATGTTATAGGCCATGAAACGTATCCCTTCACCAGTTTCAGCGGCTGTTTCCTTCGGTTCTACAGGTGTGGCGGGTGTTCCTGGGATGGCAGTCCCCGCGTCATTCACAGGAATGGGCTTCTCAACTGGACCGGGGTCCTTGGCAGAAGACTCTTCCGGTGTGGCCCTCTCTTTGCAGGAACTACAAAGAAAAAACGCCCCGAGAAGGATTCGCGGAGCGTTTTGGAAAATAATTTTATCGAGTCGTTTCATGATTCAGTCCTTGGCTCAGCACCAGGAGCTTTGGTGACCTTGTCGTCGTCTGATTTCTCAGTTTCATTATCAAGCTCTTCACCTCCTTTTCTGATTTCATCTTCAAACTCTTCACGGGCTTTTCGGAATTCACCGACACTCTTGCCAATCCCTCGGGCGAGTTGTGGAAGCTTCTTAGCTCCGAAGAGTAAAAGAAGGATGAGGAAAATGAGGATCATCTCCTGTGCGCCAAGAGTTCCGAGAAAAGCGACGATCGAGTTCATGGTTGGAGAGTATGGGGGATTAGCTGCATAGGCAAGAGATGAAACGCGAGATGTTGCAGCGACATTTCAAAAAATCTGACGTGCGAATGGGAGCTACGAGTGTTTGTCTTGAGTTGTGAGGTTGCCGGTAAACGAAGTTGAGAAGGAGATTCGCGCTTCGGTGGCGGTTGATCAGGGTCGACTTTTACTTAAGGCGCCGACAGGATCAGGAAAATCGACCACTGTCCCAGGAATGGTTCGAGGTGAGTGCGAGGGGCAGGTTGTGGTGGTTCAACCTCGGCGGATGGCGGCGAGGTTATTGGCAGAATTTGTGGCCAAACAAATGGGCACCCCGCTGGGAAAAGGAGTGGGATACTCGGTCCGCTTTGAGAACCAATCGGGGCCGGAGACCGAGATTCTCTTCGTAACCGATGGAGTTTTACAGCGAATATTGCTTGATGATCCTGAGCTTTCCGGAGTCGGGGCGGTTATTTTTGATGAATTCCATGAGCGGAGATTGTCTTCAGATCTTTCGCTTGCACGTGTACTTGATCTTCAGGAAAGCGTTCGGCCAGATCTGCGGGTGGTGGTGATGTCTGCGACTCTTGAAACGGGTGGTTTAAAAGATTATTTGGAGCCTTGTAAATTAGTGGAAGCTGGCGGGCGGATGTTCCCGGTTGAGATAATGCACCGGGGAGAGGGGCAAGTAGGGCGACGGGGGCTTAATCGGCACGAGGAAGTTTGGGATCGGGTGGCGACGGCAGTGAAAGCGGAGGCACGTGAGTTGATCGCGGGCGATCGTATTCTTGTATTCCTACCGGGAATGTATGAGATCCGTAAATCACAAAGCCTGCTGGAAAATGCAGCAGCGCTCAAAGGGTGGGAGGTTTGTCCACTTTACTCGGCTCTCAGTCCGACAGCACAGCGGTCCGCCCTGAAAATGGATGGTTCCAAGCGCATCATTCTGGCGACCAACGTAGCTGAGACTTCGGTGACGATTGAGGGCGTCAAGGCGGTGGTCGATTCCGGCTTGGTTCGTCAATCAAGTTACGATGTCGCGCGCGGATTCGATTCGCTGGGTGTGGTCAAGATCGCGAGAGCGGCGGCTGATCAACGGGCGGGCCGTGCGGGTCGCACTGGGCCGGGTCGCTGCGTGCGTTTGTGGAGTGAGAGTGATCATCGCAATCGGAAGGAATTTGAAACGCCGGAAGTTCGCAGGGTGGATTTGGCTGACGCGATCCTCTTCTTAAAGCGGTTGGGTGTGGATGAAATCACGGGCTTTCGTTGGTTGGATCAACCTGAGAATGAGCGCCGGCTTGATGCGGAAAAGCTTCTGACCTGTCTTGGTGCCTTGGATTCGGGGGGTCGGTTAATGGAAGTGGGAAAACAGATGGCGGCGCTGCCTCTGCATCCACGCCTAGCGGCTCTTGTACTTCAGGGCGGAGATTGCCTGGGGGAGGTCTTATTCGTTGCGGCAGCGGTGCAAGGAGAGGGGGTTTTTAAGAGAGCTGGGCGTGGGCAAAAGTGGGCCGAGTTCCTGGAAGGAGAGCCTGGTTGGGCAAATGATTTTGGAGCGGAGTGGTTGGCGATGATGGCGGCGAAAAACTTGGATTTTCGGCCGAGTGAATGCGACGGGCTTGGGGTGCTTGCGAGAGGGGCTAGGGAAACGTGGAAGAATTTTCAGCAGCTGGGCCGCCTGCTTAAAAAGCGGGGCGGACGAATAAAAGAGCCGGATTTCCGTCAGCGTGGCGAAGCTTGTGCTAGAGCGATGTTGATAGCGTTTGGTGATCGATTGGCGGTGAGACGAGATCAAGGAAGCGCGGTGTGTCATGTGGTGGGCGGTCGCAAAGGGAAGTTGCATCCAAAATCGGTAGTGCGAAATACGACTTTGTTTTTGGCCGCTGACATGATCGAAGTCGAAGGGCGGGAGCGTTCGGTGATCTTGTCGCGATGTGTTGAGATTTCGAAAGATTGGATTCCGGCTGGAGCAATCAATGATTCAGAGAACGTTATTTTTGACGAAATTTCACGGCGGGTGGTGGCGGTAAAACAACGGATCTTTCGTGGTTTGGTTCTGGAGGAGAAGCGGGGAGGGGAAGTTGACCCTAATCTCGCGGGCGAGCTTCTGGCGGGGCGGGTAATCGCAGGAGATTTAGCGTTGAAGAAGTGGGATACCAAGGTTGAGCGGTGGATTGCGCGATTGGATTTTTTGAGCAAGGCCATGCCAGAATTGGAGTTTCCGGGGTTTGATGCTGGGGATCGTGAGATGGCGATCGCGCAGATTTGCGCCGGGGCAACGACTTTTAAGGAGGTCAAGGGTCGCGACCCGTGGCGGGTCCTGCATGATTGGTTATCAATCCCGCAGCGCCAGGCCATGGATTCATTTGCGCCTGAGAAAATTACTTTGGAAAATGGAGTGAATACGAGGGTGCTTTACGCCGCTGGTAACGACCCGTGGTTTGAAGAGAAAGTCCAGCGACTTTATGGGGTGAAGGAGACCCCGGCGATAGCCAACGGCCATCCGCTGGTGGCGAAGATCTTAGCACCTAACCAGAGGCCGTGGCAGGTGACAAGTGATCTGCCTGGGTTTTGGGAGAGGGGATTCGCACAGATGAAAAAAGATCTCGCGGGTCGTTATCCCAAACACAACTGGGAGGGCGGTAGACAGCCTTGAGCTAATTTTGATTTAGTTCTTCATGGCTCCTTGCTGTCTCCTCTAATTTTAAGCTCTCCGTTTTTCTGCTGTAAAAACTAAGAGTATCTAGGGGTAACGCAGGTAAATGATCTGCGTCGGGTTCGGAAAGGCTATAAAGTTCTCAACTAACAATCCGTAGTCAATATCCTCCCTCAGGTAAGGAGTGGGTTAGCTTTGACGTATGCTCTTAAGATAGAAATATGTACAAGAATAGTCAGACCCTAGTGAGTGCTTTTTTGATCATCCTCTTGGTAATATCGCCCGGTCTGGTGGCCGTCACGATGACATAAATAGTAATGAGCTTGCGGTAATTCCGATCAAGTCGCTAATACCCTCCGAGTAGGTGGAAGCGAACAAGCGGGTCTTACCAATAGGCTGGTCGCCGCGAATCTAAATGCTTATGATAATCAAAATCTCGTCCTTGAAGTCGAAAGGGTGCGGCTGCTAGCTTGTGGCAGGCACTTGACATTCGCTAGAGAGAGAAGGACTTAAATATGAAATACAGCCGATTAATTTATGTCGTTTTGACATCCCTAATATTTTGTTCCACTACTTCACTAGAAGCGGCGACTCCTTTTGATGCGAAGATTTTCAAATCCGCAAAGGGGAAGTTCTTGAACTACAGGATTCATCTTCCTGAAAACCTTGATTCTAAAAAAGAGTATCCGTTCGTTCTGTTTTTTCACGGCGCTGGCGAAAGAGGGAGTGATAACAAGAAACAATTAATTCATGGGGTTAAGGATCTTTTGGCATACTCAAAGAGGAAGAATTTTCCCTCAATCATAATTGCACCCCAGTGTCCTGCTGGCGAACAATGGGTCAACACACCGTGGGGCGATCTTTCGCATAAGTTGACAATCGAGCCATCAGATTCAATGCGACTGACGATCGAATTACTGAAGGAATCTATCAAGACACTGCCTGTGGACGAGAAACGAATCTATGTCACCGGTCTTTCCATGGGGGGATTTGGGACATGGGACATTATTCAGCGAATGCCAAAGATCTTTGCTGCAGCTATGCCAGTTTGCGGAGGTGGTGATACCGAGATTGCGAGCGTGATAAAGACCCTCCCAATATGGGTGTTCCATGGTGGATCTGACAAGAGCGTCAAGACAAAGCGGTCACGAGATATGGTGGCAGCACTTCGAAAAGTTGGAGGTAAGGCGAAATACACCGAATATGAAGGCGTGGGACATAACTCATGGGATAGGACCTATCGAGATCAAGACGTGCTGACATGGCTGTTTCACCAGAAAAAAGCGAATAAACTCAGCGAGAAATAAATACTTCATTTGCTTTGTGAGTCCTCTCAAAAATTATCTAGAATCTTGAAGTGCTCAACGATCTTAGTTTTTTTTGGACTTTAAATTTTCAGATGTGGCCGCAAAAAAGGGTGAGGGTTCCATCTACTGTCTCCTAGTGGATCTTTCGAAAATTCTCCGGGCGACAAGTTTATGCTTTTGATCAGGTTGTAGAATTCATGGCCATGATTTTTGCCCTGCTTTCGTCTTCAGTGTGTTAGGTCAAGTCTGACAGGGACGCCAAAACTCATCTTGTCTAAGACTCGAGGGTCGGTTGATAGTCCTGAATTGAAAGGGCTATGACAAGGCGATCCCAACCTTAAGATCAGAGTGCCCTTAAGCATAGCTTCACGGAGATGTTATTCTAATGTTACGCGTATGTTGGACGGGATGAGTCTATCTATTGTGAAGTAGCGATGATGATGCGCCGCCAAGTGGTCTTAAATTCCTCGTTGCGACTGGCCAAATCCTCAGCCATCTCTTCGGCCTGCGCATTTAAACCGACTAACCAAGCGAAGGCAATGGCCTGAGCTTCGTTGTTAGCTCGTTTATCCAACAAGTTTTCAGGCTTGATTTCAGACCAAGGGACGACGGATCCATCATCGAGTTTTAAGCCAGTGCTATCTCCGGAGACTCCAGTGATTTCCTCGCCATTTTTTTTATCGGTGATCCAGTTGTTGTGGATGGTAATATTCGCCAGAAAAGCGGCGGCATTTCTTTGGAGGTAATACCAAGCCCAAACTGCTTCTGATGGAGCATCTTCCGGTGGGTTTTGAAGTAATACCTCGATATCATCGAAATGGTATGATGATCCTTTATTTCTAAGATGTGCTTGAAATCTTTTCCACGTCAAGGAGTGGCTGAACACTTGGCCGTTTTGAAATCCTTTACGAAGTTGGATGAGGTGTTTGAGTCTGGCATCTAAATTATAATTTGCTCGTCCCATAGAACGTAGATTTTTTAAAGCCTTAGTAATTTCGGCGATCAATCTGTTGGTTTCTTGTCCGTCTTTCGGGGTGGGAAATTTTTTAAGTTTGGCGAGAATCTGACCATCTCCCAAATAGTCGTCAGCTATATTTTGATAAATAACAAACCAAGATAGGTCGTTGGGAATTTCGGCTCCACGAACGTTGGCAAACAAGGGGAGAGCTTCTTCCCATTTGCCTTGTTCCCAGAGTTTGAGAGCGATTGCAAAGGTGCCCATCCAATCAGTAATGTTTTTGGGATCGTCAGTGAGATCATGGATTGTGGGAGGTTTGATGCGTTCCAGGACCCGGCAGAGTTCTTGGTAGAGCTTTTGCTGTGAGTGCTGTTCCGGAAGAGCGTCAAGGTCTGAGAGGGACTTGGAGATTAGCCGGCGGGCCGCACCGGGTTTGCCAGCCAAAGCATTTGCGATCGATGCCTCTAGAGAGGTCCACACTTGCTCCATTCCGGAGATAGTGGGATCGCGTGAAATCGATAGAAATCTCTCAGATGCTTTTTCGTAGTTACCAGATTTGGTGAGCTGACGAGCTTCGGTCCATCGTTTTTCTAAGCTTGGTCGATCTTCACCGTTTGGGTTGAAGATCGTTAGCTTTCTATTTTGCGTGTTATTGCTTCCGGATACAGTTTTAGGCTTGGTGGTGATTTTTATCCAGGGCTGCCAAGTCGCCAACCCGATGCTCACTAAAACCAAAAAGATGGTGGAAATAATACTAAAGACTGTTTTCCTTTTCCGCCTTTTGATTCTTGTTTGAATATGAATCGGAGAAGAAGAGTCGTGGCCAATTTTAAGCTGGGCTTGTTCTAGGGCTTTTATGACCTTTCCGTAACTTGGCCAGCGGTGGTCTGGGTGAAAGGCCATCATGCGATCAATGACTTCACCGGTATTCCGGTTGATCCAAGGTGCCACTTTACAGAGTTTTGGGATGGCTTTTTTGGCTTTGCGAAGGCTGCTGATTGAGTTGGTGACCAATTTAAATGGGGGACATCCACCTAGAGCGTGGTAAAGAGTGGCACCAAAGGCATAAATATCACTTCGAAAATCTTCGACATCACGTTCCAGAGCTTCGGGGGGCACGTAGTAGGGAGTAGCCCAAGCTTCTTTGGCTTGGACTCTTCCATCTTGAGTAACGAGGGCGAGTCCGAAGTCCAGAAGCCTGGCGCGTCCGTCTTGGGCGATGTGAATGTTACCGGGCTTGACGTCCCGGTGGATTATTCCTGCTCGCTTTGCCGCTTTGAGTCCGGATGCGATTTGGATAGCGATTTCCAGAACTTCGTCTTCGGGAAGGGCTCCTCGTTCCTCCATGACTCGCTCGAAGCTTCGACCATCCAGTAATTCCATGACTAGGTAGAAGCGACCGTGCGCACGGTCGACGGCGAAAATTTTAACGACATTGGTGTGGCTCACTTTTGCAGTGAGACGAGCCTCGTTTTCGAAAGCTTGAATGCGAGTTTCGTCGTTACAGTATTCCTCGTTGAGAACTTTAATTACGATCTTGCGATTGAGAGTGGTATCCCAGCCGATGAAAATGACGCTCATGCCTCCGGTGGCAAAGCGCCTTTCAAGGCGGTAGTTTCCAAAGACTCGTCTTACCTTTATCTCGGCCGAGCAGCGAGGGCAGCTGACAGTGTCGAACGGGCTGAAGCTCGTTACGTCTAGAAGTTTGCCGCATGCATCACAGGATTCGTGGATCGGTTCTTCGCTAGCCGGATCACTCACTCCAGACGGTTACGGTGGCAAATTTATCGACCTTGTTCCATTCCGCCCAAGATACCTTGAGGGCGGGGTCCAACTGAGGGGTCGTTCCAAGGTTTACTTCCGATATCGCTTCCTTGAGGCGGCACGGGCCTACGTTCGTTAGGTTGGCTGCCAGAGCAGGAAACGAAGAAAATGGGAGCGAGCAGTAGAATGAAAAATTTCATACTTAGAAAGTTAGACTTTTCAGGGAGGTGGACAAGAGCGATTTTCATGAAGGCACCTTCTTCATTACTTGTTGTGCTATCCACTGCTAGGTCACGTTGTTTCAAGATGAATTGTTAGGCTAAACAATGAGCGATGAAGCAACAAAGGGTTTCAATAAAGTAGGGGGTCGCTTTTGAGTTTTTAAAACGAAGGGTTTAGCTATCGCGCCTAGTTATTTGTGCTGCTTCGATGTGATTTTGGTCTAATCTGCCAAATAAATGAACCGATGAAGCGTTTGTTGATCAATGATCCTGAATAACAACATGATCGATTAAACGTATCCCTCCGTAATAGCAAGCTGTGGCCAGAAGAGCGGGTTTCGTAAGTAGAGAAACAGCTTGCATGGATTCTGCATCGATAAGTTCCAGATATTCTATAGAGAAGCCATCTGGAGCGTTTGCGAGCAGATGTTTTTTTGCGCTTCGAAGATAGGCGGCAGGATCTTGTTCTCCAGTGACGGCAAGGTCGCTGGCAGCCGAGAGAGAGCGCTGTATTCGTGGAGCATCTTCACGGTGCTCCTGGGTCAGGCGAATGTTGCGAGAGGAAAGAGCAAGTCCATCAGGCTCACGGATAGTGGGATGCCCGACGATTTCAACTGGGATATTCAGATCCCTAACCATGCGGCGGATGAGATTAATTTGTTGGAAGTCCTTTTCCCCAAAAATGGCAAGGGTGGGTTGGAGGAGATTGAAAAGCTTGATCACGACGGTGAGAACTCCGTCAAAATGGCCGGGACGGATCGAGCCGCAGAGGCCCTTACTAAGGAGAGATTCGGTTACAATAACTGAGTGGTCGGAGTGGTAGAAAAAGTCTTTCTGTGGAGTGAAGGCGAGATCGACTCCTGCTCTTTCGCAAAGGGCGAGATCGCTTTTGAGCGGGCGGGGGTAGTTGGTCAGATCGGAAGCACGATCGAATTGGATGGGATTGACAAAAATCGAGATGGCAACGGTTCCGTCTGGCCCAACCAATTGGCGGGCGCGACGAATCAGGGCTAGATGCCCCTCATGGAGAGCTCCCATTGTGGGGACCAAGGCGAGTGGACTTGGTAGGTCGCGAGTCATTTGAGTAATCGTTTGGACCTCCGAGGTGACTTTGATCATGGGGAAATGTTGTAGATTCTGATCAAGATTTCACGAGAAACCTTATGAATTTAACTCTGGCGTTGGTAGAATTGCCGTATTAACAACATCCTAGAACGATTATCGTGCTTCAAAATCTTCGAGGTATCACGAATTCCAAGCCCGTGGTTGACGTAAGATCGAGAATTCTTCATAAAAACCTATCAAGATTCATTTCATCCAAATTTATTATGAAAACGTCACTCTTTAACCTTCTTGTCGCGCTTTTGTGCTTAACTCCCGTTCTTCATGCACAGCAGCGTCTGAAAATTGCTACCGTGAGCATGGAGCGTCTTTTTAATGATTATTACCAGACCGGCAAAGTTCAGCGTGAGATCAATATCGAGCGTGCAAGAATCCAGCGCGACAATAACGAGCGTCTTGCTAAGATTCGTGAGATTGACGCGCAGCTCCAGCAAATTAGAGAGGAACTCAAGAAAGAGGATATAGGTGAAAAGGAGAAAGCCGACTTCTTTAAGGAGTCCAATGGTATGGCTCAGGACGGCAAGTCCAAGGAACGAGAGAGAAAGGAATTCCTCAATCGCCGGAATCGCGCACTCAGCGACAAAATGCGGAAGCAAATGCGGGGAATTTTGGTCAAGATTCAGCGGGCTGTGAGCGAGCGTGCAAAAGAGGGAAACTACGATTTTATTTTTGATGTTTCTGCTAACAGCAACCAGGGGATTCCGTTCGTGCTGCATGCGCGCGAAACCACTGACCTTACTACCTCCCTCCTCGCTGAAATCAACGAGGGAAGCGAGGAAGAATAAATCTTACAAACCAAAGTTGGCTATCGTCGATGTCGCTTGGTTGGACAGAACTGCATGATCTGATTGGCATTCAGCCCAGTCAGGATCACGAATCTTTATACACGGGAGTAAATTCTCTGACTGATGCTGTCTCTGGTGAGATCAGCTTCTTGGGGAATTCTCGGTATCAAACGCACTTGACGGTAACTCAGGCTTCGCTGGTTCTGGTGCCAAAGGGCGATTTTTCGTCTCCTGCCGGCTGCCATCTACTTACAGTCGATAATCCTTCGGTAGCCTTCTCAAGAGTGATAGAATATTTTCACTCACAATCAGCTGTCATTCAGCCCGGGATTTCTCCGGGTGCTCATATTGCGACTGATGTCGAGATTGATCCGGCCAAGGTGCAGGTTGCCCCGGGAGTTGTGATTGAGTCGGGTGCAAAGATTGGTGATGGAAGTATTATTGGGGCCGGCTGCTTGATCGGCCGGGGCGTTTCCATTGGGAAGGATTGTCTTTTGCATGCTGGAAGTATTATCCGGGAAGCCTGTCTGATCGGCGACCGGGTCATTCTGCAACCGGGTTGCGTGATTGGTTCGGACGGATACGGATTTGATCTTGTCAATGGCAAGCACCAGAAGACTCCGCAGGTGGGAATTGTTGAAATCGAAGACGATGTTGAAATCGGTGCAAATTGCTGCGTCGATCGGGCCAGATTCGGCAGCACAGTGATCGGAGAGGGGACCAAGATTGATAATATGGCGCAAATTGGCCACAATGTTAAGATCGGGAAACATTGCTTGGTGGTGGCGCAGTGCGGCATTGCCGGGAGCAGTCGCCTCGGTAATCACGTGACTATTGCGGCTCAGGCTGGAGTTGCCGGACATCTCGAAATTACTGATGAATCAGTTCTTGCAGCTCAAAGTGGGCTTTTTAAGAGTATTCATAAACCTGGTGTATATATGGGCAATCCGGCGCGACCAATTCGAGAAGAGCAAAGAAAGCTTGCTGCGCTTTCCCGTCTTCCGGAGTTACGCAAGGAATTTGGAGCCCTAAAAAAGAAGCTGGAGGAACCTATTGGAGAATGAGACTCTCCCGCAGACAGATTTTATAATAAATTATTTTTGATGAGAATTTCATTACCTTTCCAAATCGGTCAAAAAACCGTTCTTCTTATTCTTGCCTTCGGAATGGTCCTGAGTGCTTCAGCTGGGGAACTTAAGGTAGGCACTGTAAATATGATGAAGCTTCTGAGTGGGTTTCACGAAAAAAAGGCGGCCGAGGCTGAGGAAAAAGTAGAGTTGGCCTCAATTGACGCTGCCTACAGGGAGAGAGTGGAGGCTATTAAGGCCATCGAAGAGGAACTGGGTAAAAAGCAAAATGAGTTTAACGATCCGTCGCTTGCTGAAAAGAAGCGCAAGGAGATCGCAGCTTCCGCCCAGCAACTTGCGGCAAATCGCTCCGTGCTGATTAAGGAAGGTGAAGAGTTCCTTCAGAGGCAGCGTCGATCCTTGAATCAGAAGATGGTTGGAATGATCAATGATATAAGGCAAAAAGTCGAAAGCGCCGTCAGAGACCACTCTGCAACTCTTGATGTAAATCTGGTTTTTGATGAGTCTGGGCTAACTTCATCTCGGACGCCTTTCTTAATTTACTCCCGGAATACCGTCGATCTAACTGATGCGGTTCTTAAAAAATTGAACAAAGACGCTCCGTCCCCTGTTACATTAGAAAATCTCGGTGGAGCAAAGCCCAAGGGCGAAACGCCTAAATGAAACTAGCTTAAACTCGAAAAATTTACTCCTAAAAACGTTATGAAAACATTTAAAATCATCGCTGCTCTTTTTTCAGTTCTTATCATGGCTTCGTCTTCTTTCGCGCAGGACAAGAATGACAAGATAGGGACTGTAGATATGCAAAAGCTTCTCGCCAAGTTTCATAAATCATCCGCGGTTCTTGAAACTTTCAAAAGCTACGAAAAACAGATCATTGAGAGGAATAAGATGAAAGCCGAGGAGGTTAGTGCTTTGATGGCTGAAGCAACCGAAGCGCAAAAGAGTGCTGAAACACCCTCATTCGCCCGTGAAAAGAAAGAGCAGTTTTTGCGCGAAGCACAGTCGATCCGGTCTGAAGCAAAAGCTCGTGAGGATGCTCGGATAGCTTGGATTACCCGAAAGAAAACTGCTTTTTCCGAAAAGCAAGCCGTTGAATTAGGGGGGTTGCGCAAGGAAATAATGGGCATGGTCCGTGAATTGGGTGACGCTGAAGGGTATGACTATATTTTCGACAAAAGTGGTTCAAGCGGAGCCGCTATTCCTATTCTTGCCTACACCAAGGACGCGACTAGTTTAACCGCAAAGATGCTGGAGCGAATTAATCGCGACGCTCCCGAGGATGATGCCGAAGGTGCTGGTCAGGAGAAAACTGAAGGGCCGAGCGGAGAATGAGCAGAATCTAAACTTTTTTGGAATTGATGTTACAGGGCCTCTTTCATTGGTGTTCTCGACACCCCATGAAAGTGGCTTTTTTCATTTGGGGTTTGATGGCTCCGCTACAGGCTATTCCAAATGCAGTTCTTGGAGCGCTTGCGGAACATGATAGTCCTCTTAATGGTCAGGATTTAACCAAGGTTTTGTTAGCTTCGGGCGTTTGGGATGGCTCGATAGCCCTGCCCGGGGAATGGGAACCTGATGCAGGAGTCGCCAATGTCAGTTCGGCTTATTTGATGGCTCGCCCTAAAGTTTTTGGCGTTCATGCTCTCCTCGTGCGGGCCTCAAAACGGAAGGGGCAACTTGAGGAACTTCAGATAACGTTTGCTGATGCTGGGTCATTTTTTGGTTATCTTGATCGCGGGACTCCCGTCGGGATGTCTGCTGAGCAAGCGGCGATCTTCTTGCAAGAACGCGTCGCACAACGGAAAATTCAGTTCGAGAAATTCTATGCCCGTGCCGCAGAGCAGGTTGGAGGGAATCTCAAAAAAATCGATGAAAGGCCCCGAGATTTTAAGCGAGGGAGAACTCGGGGGTTACGAGCGATCTACCGTCAGTTTGAATACAAAGAATCAGGGCTCTTGATTCAGTTGCTCGAGGCAAAGGATCGGTTATTGAGAGTTAGGCTGAGGAAAAGGGAAAGTGCTCCCAAGTCATGGCTCGATACTTCCCAGGAAGAATTAGGAATTAGGGACCGTCTCAAGGCTCTTTCTGATAAGGTCATCAAGACAGAGCGAGGGGATGTGGTTCTTAATGAAGTGGAAGTTGTGCCGCAGGGATATCGGCCCTACTGTGGACTTAATACTCTTGTGATGGTAGCTCGTTACCTTGGCTTGCATCTGGATGAAGATTGGCTTGCGGTTGCCGGGAAATTTCAGAATACCGGTTCAGCGGCGGGTTCAGATATGCTTGGGCTTTATAGTTCGGTAGCCCGGGAGGCACGTTTCAATCTTAATCGGGAAAGTGACTACGATCATGAAACTGTGAGGCGCTCGATTCGGGCTGGAATGCCGGTGATCGTTTGGCGTCGCTGGGACCGCCAGCGCGATCAATTGCATACGCGAACATCGCGCGATTTTGAGAAGGGCAAGGATCAAAGATTCGAAAGACCTTCTGAAGAAGAAATGCCATCAAAAAAGAAGCGTTCGCCGCTTCATGCTTCGGTCATCGTGGGATACAACGACGAGCGTCAAGAAATTATCTTTCTTGAGAGTTGGGAGGGATTGTCTAAACCGCGAAGAATGCTGGCGAATGAGATTTCTTACACAGCTGACCTGACTTTTTCTTTCCGCCCCTGATCTTTAGCCTTCGCAGATGGCCCGGTGACGAAGAAGGTGATCGCAGAGGATCAAGTTTGTCATCGCTTCGACGATAGGAACTGCTCGAGGAAGGACACAGGCGTCATGACGGCCACGTCCTTTCAGTTCGGTATTATGATGGTCCTTTGAAACCGTGGGCTGGGCCGACATAATGGTAGCGGTGGGCTTGAAGGCGACGCGGAAGAGAATCGGTTCTCCATTTGAAATGCCGCCCTGAACACCACCTGAGTTATTTGTGTGGGTACGAACTTTTTCGCCTTCCATGTAAAAATGATCATTGTGTTCGGCCCCGGTTAGGGTCGTCCCCGAAAACCCGGATCCGACTTCGAAGCCTTTGGTCGCGGGAATAGAGAGCATGGCTTTCGCGAGATCGGCTTCCAGGCGGTCAAAAACTGGTTCTCCTAGCCCTGAAGGGCATCCCCGGATGACGGCTTCAATCACTCCTCCGATAGAATTCCCTTCTGAACGAATCTCTTTGATACGATCGATCATTTTTTCTGCCGTTTCGGGGTCACCGGTTCGGACGACATTAGATTCAATCACCTCGGACGTGACCGTCAGGGGATCGATGCTAGCTTCAATACTTTGAATTGATTTAACCCAGGCCAGAGCTTCCAAATCTGGATAGAAGTGTTTGATGACTTTCTTTGCGACAGCAGCAGCTGCGACCCTGCCAATTGTCTCCCGAGCTGACGACCTCCCGCCGCCCTGCCAGTTACGTGTGCCAAACTTGGCATCATATGTATAGTCCGCGTGCGAAGGCCGATATTTCTCGGACATTTCTGAGTAAGCCTCAGGGCGATGATCTTTGTTACGGACCAAAACGGCGATGGGCGATCCCAAGGTTTTTCCTTCAAAGGTTCCAGAGAGAATCTCGCAGTGATCTGCCTCATTTCGTGGTGTTGTTATCTCAGACTGACCCGGTCGCCGGCGATCGAGCTCGATTTGGAGGTCGGCTTCCGACAGAGGAATGAGTGGTGGGCAGCCGTCAATGACAACACCGACCCCGCCTCCGTGGGATTCACCGAAGGTTGAAATGCGAAAAAGTTGGCCGAGTTGGCTGGACATGGGTGAGAGCCTAGCAGCGGATTTTGATCGGGCAAGAGTGAGGCGTAGAATCAGTCTTTTAGAGTGGATAAAAGAAGGTCTTGTGCCTTTTTGCCTATTTCGACCGTATCTCCATCCACTCCGAAAATCATAGCGACATCAACGAGCCCTTTTTGCATGCCCTGACGAATCAATTCTTCTGCAGGCAGAGCGAAGTGGCCGCTTTGTTTGATAAGCTTGAGGTTCCACTGCCCGATTCCGTGAAAAGCCCGGTAGACGAGTTCAGTGCAGCATAGACGCTCCGCTTTCCGGAAATCGAAAGCGAAATCGTAGTGTTTTCCTTCATGGGTGAGTGCTTTTTCCAGAGCTTGATCGAGTTCTGCCGTCGAAATCTTGGGACGAAGTATGACGAATGAGTCTACCGACAGGGTTTCTTCGAGTTCCCGAAGCTTAACACCGTCCTTCTTGGCCTCAAGAACATCGGCTGAGTGATCACGATGGGTGGGAAGGCCAAGATCGTCCCTGTTAGATAGCGGTCCGATGTAAAGGGCGGCATGAGGCCAGAAGCCCGGAAGAAACAGGTTGCTCATGGCGTCATCGTGACGGGTAATGAAAATGTCACCTGGTCGAAGTTTGCTCCGTATTTCTTCGATTATTTCGGCCGTGACCCGTTTGCCTTGCCCTTCCGTCTTAATAAAGGGTTGCTTCATTTCGGCAATGGCAGAGCCGCTGAGGCGGAACAAGTGGAACATCACCTTGGTATAACCGGAGCTGGTCCGACGACTCATTGAATAGGCTCGGTATGTTAGGATCGCACCCAAAAGATTTCTTTTGCTCTGATCAAAATACGGCTCTTCTTTTGCAAGCCACGCGGCAATGTCTTGCATATCCGAATTTTGGAGTGCTTCATCGATTTGCGTCCGAGTATGCTCATAAAAATTACGAGCCTGACGATAGCGCCATCGGTTTCGTGGCGAACTCAAGTAGCGGTAGATCTTTGTGAGAGTTTTGCGGGGGATTTGATACCTGGGCTCTGCCTCATCGAGTTTGGCTAAAACAACGGGGCGTTCCCTGGCAAGTCCAATGAGATAACTTGAACTCCGCATGAGCATAGAAGCCGCACAAAATGCAAGGCCAAAAATTCTCAGATCCTTCGACTTAAGAAAGGGGCTCAACTCGTCGATCATTTGCCAAAGAACAGAGCGACCAGAAAGGTATCTTAGATAAGTTTCGCGAAGGCACTCGTCCTCATCTGGAAGATAGTAGCCTCTTGCTTGTGCGCGATCTGCATCTTGAATCTCTATCTCAAGGTTTTTCCTGCTGGGTAGGGTGATCTGAACTCCACGCAAAATATGGCAAGAAGACTGCAACACATCCTCCGACAAACGATCCACTGTGCTCAAGTATGGTAAAATGATTTATTTTGACGATCTAATAACTCTAGGTTCAAGCGTATTTGAGGTAAAAAGGGTTCATCAAATAACTTATAGGTGCGTCAACCCCCATAAATAAAGGGGTTCAGGTTTATTTTGGCTTTACAAAATATCCTCCTGCAAGATCATCCTGGTGCTATGAATAAAGGTGAACTAATCGAAGCAGTCCAGAAAGCCCTCGGAAATGAAGCAACCAAGCGTCAGGCGGAAGACTCCGTCGCTGCCGTTCTTGACTCCATCGCCGCAGGTGTGAAATCAGATACCAAGGTCCAAATTATTGGGTTTGGAACTTTTGAGGTTAAGAATCGTGCTGCCCGTATGGGACGCAATCCAAAGACAGGCGAAGCAATGCAAATCAATGCTTCCAAGTCAGTTGGATTCAAGCCTTCTTCGACTCTTAAGAAGTCGCTCTAGGTTTCCTTTTAGGTCCTTAGACTTCCTAATCAAAATACCCAGCCCGGACTACTTAAAGAGGTAGTCCGGGCTTTTTGTTTCGTCTCGTAATCCCGAGAAGCTTGGATACTCTTCCTGTAAAAGATGCCTTCCAGCACTGTCGAAAATTACCTCAAAGCTATCTGGTCCCTTCAGGGGTCGCTTGATAGTGATGGATTAGTCTTAATTGGACAGGTTGCTGAAAAGCTTTCGGTGACACCCGGGACAGCGACCACGATGATGAACCAGCTCGAAAAAAAGGGTTTAGTCGAATATCGTCCGCGTCGTGGGGTCAGGCTTAAGGAAGAAGGCCGTAAAGCCGCGATGCAGGTCTTGCGGAGGCATCGTCTTATCGAAACTTTTTTGGTGGAAGTAATGAAGTTGGACTGGGCGGAGGTCCATGATGATGCTGAGGAGCTAGAACACGTGGTTTCTGATCGTCTTCTAAAGCGGATGGACGAGATGTTGCATCATCCTACTCATGACCCTCATGGATCTCCAATCCCCAGTCCCGATGGTGAGATTACGCAGGAAGGAACGGCTACCTTGGCGGATTGCCAGCCCGGTCATTATATTTTGAAGCGAGTTCGGGAGGATCAGCCGGGCTTTCTGCAATGGCTTTCTGAGCTAAAGCTCCTTCCGGGAACCGAGTTCGTTTTGTCTTCGGTCAATGCGATGGCAGGGACATTAAGCCTTACCTTAGAAGGAGATAAAGAAGTCCTCGAAATATCAAATTCCGCGTCGCGATCTTTGTTGGTTGTGAAAGTCAATTGATCTCTTATCCGTAGTTTATAAATCCCATGAGATCTTCCTTAAATCGCCGCCGCTTTTTTTTGACCTCAGCAGGGGCTTCGCTTGCCCTACCTGGTTTGTCTTCGTTACTAGCAAAGACTGCTAATTCGCTGGCAACTGTCCACGCCACGCAAGGAGCTGGGATTGGCGCACGGCGTTTCGTGGCGGTTGGAAATCTTCTTGGTTTTCAGCAGAAGAGTTTCTTTCCTTCAATTGAAGGCCGTGAATATGAATCGACAATTTTGCTTAAGCCGCTTGAGCCGCTTAGGGAAAAAATGACTGTTTATCGTGGTCTTGATCATGGAATTAGAGGAGGGCACTTTGCGGTTCATTCATTCTTGTCCGGGGTGCTTCATTCTGAAGCTCGAGACCGGAAGAACGGGAATGTTACGATTGATCAATATCTTGCTGAAAAAGTGGGTAACCAAACTCGCTTCCCTTCCCTGACAGTTGGATCAGAAGGTGGGATTCACGGGGGATGTCAGCTGTCGTGGACCCGATCGGGGGTGCGAGTTCCTCCAATTACAAACCCTGGCGATCTCTTTGATCGTCTTTTTTCTAATGACAGTCCGAAACGGAGGCTGGAGCGTAAGGGTGAGAATAGACTACAGAAATCTATTCTTGATGCTGTCAATGATGAGGCAAAAGGACTTTCCAAAAAAGTGAATCTTGAGGATCGCGAAAAGCTTGACGAATATTTCACCTCGATTCGTGACGTGGAGAAACGTATCGAGTTACGGCGCCGCTGGGCTGACCATCCAAAACCTAATGCTCCGCTCTATAAGCCATCCAATAAGAATACGGTAGATGACCTTCCGATCCTTTACGAATTGATCGCACTTGCACTGCAAACTGATTCGACCCGGATCGCCACTCTCGAGATCGGTGGATCTTTCCTGCCTCAAAATCTTGGGATTGATAAATCCTATCACAGCCTGTCACACCACGGTAATAAGGCAGATGCTATTACCGACCTGATTAAGTTAGAGACCTACCAAATCGAACAGTATGGAAAATTCCTTGCTCGTCTTCAATCGATTCAGGACGGTGAAGGGACTCTTCTCGATTCGACTTCGGTCCTTTTCGGAAGTGGAATCGGCAGTGGGAATTCCCACACCAATTCTGATCTCCCAGTCATTGTGGCCGGAGGTGGATACAAGCATGGAGATTTTAAGAAAGTCGAGTCCAAGGGCCTCAACAAAGTTCGCCTGTGCAATCTCTACGTTGACTTGGCGCAGCGCATGGGTATCGAGACTGATTCCTTTGGAAACAGCACTGGTCGATTCTCTTAGCTGGTGATGTCTGAAATAAAAGTCATTATTGGATTCCTAAGTTTTTTTGTGCTGGGCTCGTCTTTTGCTGGAGCTGCGGCTTCGTCTCGTGAAATCGTGGACGATTTTCTCCACAACTATTGTTACGACTGTCACGATACGGCCTCGCAAAAAGGAGAGCGAGAATTTGAGAGCCTGAAGATCCCTTTGGAAACTATTCAAGATCTCGTGATGGCGCGTGAGATTATCGATCAGGTCACGCTGAAGGAGATGCCTCCAAAAGAAAAAGACCAACCTCAAGATGAGGATCGGCTAGAGGTGTTGCGAGTTTTGAGATCTGAGATTAAGGCAGCCCGTGGTCGCTTTGCAAGTAATGGAGGGAAGACCGTGATGCGAAGGCTCTCGAATCGAGAGTATGAGAATACTTTGGAGAGACTCTTTGGGCGCCGAGTCGATACGCTCGGTTTGACTGCGGATTTTCCCAAGGAGAAGACTAGCCGACATATCGATACGATTGGTGAGAGTCTGGTGACATCAGGTTTCCTGCTCGACCAATATTTTCAGGCTGCTCATCGATTGGTTGAAAATCGTCTCGGCAAGCTAGAGATGAAGGCAAAAGATTGGCATTTCACAGATAACTTTAAACAGTATGAGGAACTGGCCGGATCCCATCGGGCGGTTTTTAAGAATAAATATCTCTGCGTTTATGAACAGCCAGATACCGACACCCGGCAGGGGAGCTATGGGCATATCGAAGATTTTCTGGAAGGGGTCCCGGTCTCAGGGCTTTATGATCTCAAGGTTCTTGTTCAGGGGATGCACCGCGATACTCACTACGATCCCGAGATCTTCGCGATTGATCTGAGCGAACCCTTCATCCTAGGAGTGGTTCCGGGCGATGCTACGAAGGGTCACATTCATTATCCCCAGCGTATCGAGCCTATCCTTGCAACTGCGGTTGTTCCGGACAACAAGCCCGAATGGATTAAGTTCAGAGTCTGGCTTGAGAAGGGTCAGACGCCGCGGTTTATCTTTCCAAATGGCCCTTATGAATCGCGGCGTTCAGTTCTCGAACTCAACAGACGCTACAAACATGAGTTTAAGAATCCTTCCAATGGGGTGAGTCGTGCCTCTCTTTTGCGAGAAGGAAAGTTGCCTCACATCCGGATTTCAGAGGTGAAAGTGCGTGGGCCAATCAAGGAAGAAAATGGGACTCTGGAGGAGATCGCGATTTTCGGGAAAGAAGGATTTAAGAATGAAAAAGCTCTCGAACAATTAAATCGTTTTGCGGAGAAGGCATTTCGTAGGCCTCTCAATGAATCTGACCGAAGGCGAATTCATGATTTCTATGGTAAGCGAATCGATGAAAGGGCGGAGCCGCGTCAAGCTGCACTGGATACCTTAAAGTTGATTCTTTGCTCGCCGTCATTCTTTTATCTTAGCGAGATCACACCGGAAAATGACCAAGTATTGAAGCCATTCGATTTGGCCTCGAGACTTTCTTATGCGCTTTGGGCGGGTCCGCCAGACGAGGAATTGTTGAGGCTGGCGGTTTCTGGTGAATTGACAGAAGAAGAAGTTCTCCGAAAGCAAGTAAAACGTCTCCTAAAGGACGATCGCTCGAAGGGATTTGTAAACGGTTTTTTAGACTCCTGGCTCAATCTTCGCGATTTGGGTGGGATGCCTCCGCCAAGAGAAAGGGCACGTCGATATTATTCGGAAAAATGGCCGGTATCGATGAAGGGGGAAGTCCGACACTTTTTTGCGTATCTGCTGGAGAAGAACGTGGCAGTAGGTAGCTTGTTGGATGCAGATTTCACCTTCGTTGATAAGCACCTGGCAGCTTTATACCGGTTGCCCGAAGCGAAGACGCTGCGGCTCAAGGATGGATTTAGACGTGTAGAGCTTGATGAAAAAGATCGCAGGGGGGGGGTTCTTGGGATGGCAGCTGTCCTCACTGTGAGCGCCAATGGTGTCGACACTTCCCCTGTAACCCGAGGCGTCTTTGTGTCGGAGAATATTCTGGGTGTGGTGCCACCTTCTCCGCCGGACGAAGTTCCGCCTATCGAGCCCGACATTAGAGGGGCGACTACTTTGCGCGAGCGTCTTGAGAAGCATCGAGAATCGGAAACCTGTGCGGAGTGCCATCGTAAGATCGACCCGCTTGGTTTCGGGCTTGAGACCTTTGACGAACTCGGAAGATGGCGCACCCACTATCCAAGTTCAGGGAAGCCACTTTTTGTAAAGAAAGCACCCAAATTAAAGGTCGATTCTTCCGGCGAAATTCCCTCGGGTGAAGAGTTTAAGGGTTTTCGGGAGCTTCGAGATATCTTGGTGTCAACCCGGTCCGAGGTTTTCACAAAACATTTAATTACCACCGTCCTCACTTACGCGACCGGTCGCCACATGGAGCTTGCTGATGCTTACTCCATAAGCGATATTCAGGAGCGCCTTAAGGGGAAGGGTAACGGTCTCGGTAGCCTAGTTGAGGAATCGTTGCTGAGTGATATTTTCAGGTCTCGCTGAACGCTGATCCTTTCGGTAATTAGAGAGGTATGTTACCATCATCGACGGTTCAAAAAACTGAATTAAAATACCCACTAATCGGTTGTGAGAAAAATAAGGGTTACTATTCCAGAACGATAAAGATCTTTTTTGGATTACGAATTAGAAAACATCCTTTTAATATGTATTATATTGCACGATGAAGCAATTTCTATCCATCCTTCTTACGCCGATTTTGGCTACTGGTGATGTGACATTTGAGAATGAGATCAAGCCGCTCTTAAAGGATTATTGCTTCGACTGCCATGGTGATGGTGCATCAAAAGGGGATTTTACGATGGACGAATATGATGACCTTTCGGGGCATCTCGACGATATTGATCACTGGCTAGCGGTTTGGCGAAATGTGCGCTCTCAAATTATGCCCCCGCCCAAAAAGGATCAACCTGATCTCGCGGAGAAGCGCCAGCTCATGGGATGGATCGAAAAGCGAGTGTTTAAACTGGATCCTAATAATCCAGATCCGGGGAGGGTAACGATTCGTCGGTTGAATCGAGTGGAATATTACTACGCCATTAAGGATTTGCTCGGTGTAGATTATGAAACTTGGGAAAATTTTCCGGCAGACGACACGGGATACGGATTCGATACCATCGGGGATGTTTTATCGATTTCGCCGCTTCATATGGAAAAGTATTTGGAGGCGGCTTCGACAGTTGCCGAAAAAGCTCTTCCCAAGGGGACTGTCCTACAGACTCCAGTTCGGTTTTTTGAAGGAAGTCGGTTTCGGGAGGATGGAGATGAAGTCCACCAGGCAGATTGGATAAAATTTAAGGAGGAGCAGAAAGTCTATTTGAAAGGTGATGCTCCTGTGAAGGGGATTTATCAGGTTACTCTTGATTATGCGATTCGTGGTTTGACTAATCAAAGGGCCCGACTGGAGCTTTGGATGAATGGTAAAAAAATTGCGGAGCGGACCGTGGGCTGGGATCAACGTGATACGATTAAGATAGGTGGACAAGCGGACTTGATGAAGGGCAGCAATACCGTTGAAGTAAGGATAAGACCGAAAAATTCTCCTGGTGAAGGACAAGGCGAACAGTCTGTCGTGCTAAAAGGGGTCACGATCCGAGGACCACTTAATGGAAGTTATAAAGAATATCCAAAAGGATACAGTATGATTATGGTCGATGGGCCAGCTCCTGAAAAGATGCGTGAGCGAGAATTGTATGCCCGCAAAATTATGCGAAGTTTTGTGAGTCGAGCATTTAGGCGTCCCCTTGATAGGAGTACCGTAGCCCGTCTTGTGGAAATGGCGATGCAGGTGGATCAATCGCCTGGTCGAAGTTTTGAGGATGGAATTAAACATGCCATGACGGCTGTATTAGCCTCGCCACGTTTTTTGTTTCGCGCGGAGATACAACCGGAACCCAACAACAGCGGAAAATCGGTAATGTTGGATGAGTATGCTCTTGCGGCTCGACTTTCCTTCTTTCTTTGGAGTTCAGTTCCTGATGACGAGTTACTAAGTCTAGCCTTCAAAAACCAACTTCGTAATAATCTTGGGGTTCAAATTGATCGGATGATCGCAAGTTCAAAGTCTCGTCGGTTCGTGAACAATTTTGTAGGGCAATGGTTGCAGGCAAGGGATGTCGAAAATATCTCAATTGATGCCAAACGGGTAGTGGGGGTTAAGGATCAGCGTGAAGCGGATCGGATTTTTAATGGGCGAGTTCGAAGTGATATGAAGGAGGAATCAGAGCTTTTTTTTGAGTTTATTCTTAAAAATAATCGACCAATCAAGGAGTTGATTTCTGCGCGTTATAGTTTTTTGAACGAAAGGCTTGCGGAATTTTATGATATTTCTGGGGTGCTTGGTTTAGAGCATCGACTCGTTGATTTACACGAACACCCTCAGCGCGGGGGCATTTTAGGTCAGGGTACTTTTCTGCTTGTGACATCTAATCCGACTCGTACTTCCCCGGTAAAACGCGGACTTTTTGTGTTAGATAACCTTTTAGGGACTCCTTCACCCCCAGCGCCGCCTGATGTCCCGGAGCTGGAAGAGGTTTCAGAACATAAGGGTAAGCTGCTTACAATGCGGCAGATGATGGAAGTTCATCGGGAAAAAACACTTTGTGCAAGTTGCCATAAGCGAATGGACCCGATCGGTTTGGGCCTCGAAAACTTTAATGCGATCGGGCAATTCAGAAGCGAGGAATCAGGTCAGCCAATTGATTCTTCGGGTGTGCTGATCACGGGCGAAAAGTTTAGTGATATAGCTGCACTTAAGAAGGTGCTGGCCGATGAGCGGCGGGATGACTTTTACCGCTGTCTCAGCGAGAAAATCCTAACTTACGCTATCGGGCGGGGGCCGAAGTATTTTGATGCAGTGACAATCGATGCTTTGGTCGGGAACCTCAACAAGGGGAGCGGAACTCTTAGAGATCTGGTCGTTACGATCATCGAGAGCGTGCCCTTCCAGAAGCGAAGGGGAGGATAGATTCTACTAGACCTGTGTGAGTAGATCGCTCGAATCTCCAATACGATCGACTGTAGCACCAGCTTCTTTCAGTATCCTCATGTAGAGATTGTTGAGTGGAGTGTTATTGGGAATTTCGACATGTCGGCCCGGCTGGAATTTGCCCCCGGCATTGCCTGCCAAAATGATCGGAAGGTCATCGTGGGTATGCCGATCGGCATTGGAGATACCACTTCCCCAAACAATCATAGAGTTATGAAGGAGGGTGTTGCCATCGATATCCTCGGTGGACTTCATTTGTTTCAGGAAATAGGCCAACTGCTGGGTATAAAAACTATCGATCTTGGCAATTTTATCCATTTTGTCCTGAGCCCGACGGTGATGCGAGAGACTGTGATGACCTTCGTTGAAGCCGAGGTTTGAAAAGCTTCGGTTGCTTCCATCGTGAGCGAGTAGGAAAGAGGAAATACGGGTTTGATCAGTCTTGAAGGCCAAAAGTAACATGTCGAAGAGCAAACGAATGTGTTCCTGATATTCGCGTGGAACTCCTTCTTCGGGAGCATCGACCCCTGGCTTTGGGCGAGGACCAAAGCTCTCGGATTTTTCGATACGTCGCTCAATCTCACGGACGCCGGCCATATACTCATCAAGTTTATTGCGGTCGTTTCGGCCCAGTTCGTTACTCATCGATTTAGCGTCGTCCATCACAATATCAAGAATAGACCGCTTCTCGACGCGGCGTTTCGCAAGGCCCTTTTGACGCTCTGCGTTCGTACCTCCCCCGAATAATCGTTCGAAAACGAGGCGGGGATTGGACTCTGGAGTCATGGGTTGGGTTGAGGAACGCCAGGACAGATTATATTGATAAGCGCAAGAATAGCCGGAGTCACAATTTCCTGACTTGCGTACTGCGTCGCAGGATAGCTCGAGTGAGGGGAGCCGGGTTTCAGAACCAATGTAGTTCGCTGCCATTTGGTCGACTGAAACTCCAAGACGGATATCCGAACCTGCGGTTTTCCGTGGTCGCGCGCCGGTGAGGAACGTTGCCCCGCCGCGAGCGTGATCACCGGCACCATCGGCTCCGGCCCAGCCGTTGGCTTGCTCTAGCCCTTTGACAATTTGCAGGTCATTTTTGAAGTCATCGAGGGACTTCATCGATTCATTAAGTTTGAAATCCGAACCTGTTCCTTCAGGGCGCCACTTGTCCATAATGACGCCATTTGGAACGTAGAGATATGCCATGCGCAATGGTGCTCCGGTCGCGGTAACGCCTCGTGCTGTGGCAACTGCATTAGTTTCGGCACCAAGAGATCGGAAGGAAGGAAGGGCTACGCTGGCACCAAGGCCGCGGAGAAATGCACGCCGCCCAAGGTTAATCGAAGGTTTGTTCATGGGACTGATTACTGGGAAAAAGAGGATGAAAGAATTACGTGAGCTCTACTAGATGGCCAGTTAAAAATTGCTACCGTCTCCACGCCGCTTCTGGAACGGCACGCTTTCGATGACGGCATAAATGAGATCCTTCATTCCGCCACCATTTCTTAGGAGCTGTGCCATGATGGTATCGATTGCAGGAGCGTCGTAGTATTCAACCCCTCGACCGAGTGCATATGTCAGTATTTTTTCACTGAGGCAGCGATAGAAATCTTGTTTACGGGAACTGGCGAGGATCGTTTTGAGTTCCATAATATTCGAGAAATTTTCTCCGGTGATGAGTTTGCCCGCACTATCGATTTCCTCTTCGTCCTCCTTGTCTCGCCACTGGCCGAGGGCATTGAAGTTTTCGAGAGCGAGACCGATCGGGTCCATGCGCTCGTGACATGAGGAACAAAGTGGTTTTTCTCGGTGAATTTCCATTATCTGACGCATTGTAAACGGTGCGTCCGGATGATCCGAAGCTTCTTCCAGATCAGGAACATCGGGCGGGGCTGGCGGGGCGGGTGTGCCTAAGATGTTATCAAGGACGAAGAGCCCACGTTTAACTGGAGAGGTGCGGGTGGACTGTGAGGTCACAATTAAAAAGGTTCCTTGGCCAAGAATACCACCTCGCCCCTTAATATGTTCATCGAATTTAACTTTCCGAAAATCATTACCCCTTACACCGGAGACTCCGTAAAAATTAGCGAGGTTTTCGTTTAGAAAAGAATAATTGCCATTGAGAAGCTCTAAAATAGGTCGATTTTTCAAAAGGACGTAGCGGAAAAATTCTTCCGTTTCTTGTTTCATGTCTCGCCTCGTCCCTTGGTTGAAAATCCGATTAGCTTTCCGGCGGTCCCGTTGCCGTAGAATTCGGCGGGTATCAATATTGAGTTCTTGTAAGTCGCGCGCCTGAAGCCATTGACCGACAAAATTTTCGACCATCCGATCTGATTTTTTGTCAGCGAGCATACGGTCTACTTGTTCCCGAAGGTTTTTCCGTAGCTGCTTTTTGGTGACGAGATTTAGCAAGATCGTGTCTGGAGCGGAACTCCAGAGGAAGTAGGAAAGGCGGGAAGCCAGCGCATACTCATCGAGCAAGACAACCTTGCCGGGATTGTCTGGCTCAGATTGGGTTTCACGGCGGAAAAGAAAACTAGGGGAGCTTAGGGTTGCTATTACTGCCAGACGGACGCCATCCGAGAATTTTCCCTCTTCGCTTTTAGAAAGCGCGAGGTTTGTAATTTGCTCAACCAGCTTTTTTTGCGGCGGGCGTCGGAAGGCGCGGAAGGCAAAGTTTTCTACGATCTTCCGCATGTAGGTAGCTTGTTCCTTTTCTCCAGCTGGAGGTAGGCCATCGATAAAGATTCGCTGAAAGCTTTCTGGATAAAGATTCCAGTTGCCATCCGAGCCAAGGCGTCTCAGCTGGAACCGATCAATCTGGATTCCAGAGGTTCCGTTCCCTTCACCATTTTCTCTAGGAATGACGACGAACTCAAAACGATGATCACCTTTTGTGAGATCAAAATTCTGGAGGAAACGACTTTTGCGTGAAGTGTCCGAGTTGAAGTCGATCTCTAGCACCTTTTTCCCATCGATGAGCATCTGGAATCTGGCAGATTGCCCTTTCGGCTGTCCACCTTCGCTTTTGACAGTATAGGCAACTTCTAGAGAATATTGAGCACTGGTATCAATGATTTGTTTTGCGGTAACGGTTTGGGCGGCATTCGCCTCCATGAACCGAGCGGTCTGTCTGCCTCCGCGGTCACGGAAATCTCCGGCATTAATTATGATTGGTTTTGGCTTTCCTGCGTCAATTGGGAGAGCTGCTTCTGCAATCTCCTCTGCCGCGTTGAAATACTTTTCCATTAAGAGCGGTGAAATCGTGAGAACGTCACCGATAGTGTCAAAGCCAAAGCCTGTGTCATCGGGTGGAAAGTTATCAGTCGTATTGAAATTCACACCAACGACGTCCGCGATAGTATTCCGATATTCCTGTCGGTTCATTCTTCGGATGGTAACGCGGCCTGGATCTGGGTTTTTTGGGTCGAGGGCAAAGATCTTTTGCTCAATCCAGGCGATCATTTCCTTCCGTTCTTTAACGGATGGTTGAAATTCCTCTTTGGCGGGAGGCATGATTTGGGTGCGAAGGTTTTCCCAAATTCGAAGCCAGACTTGCTGACTTTGAAGGAGCTCAGCAGTGCTCTTGAAATTATCAAGGACGAAGTCACCCTTCTTTGCGCCATCGCCGTGGCAGTCGTAACAATAGTCTTGGAGAAAGGGCTCAATCTTTCGCTGAAATTCGATCTCGGCCACTTGCTTTGTATCTCCTTCTGCAATGGAAACTCCTGCCATCAATGAGAGGGCCGATAGTATCGTTGGGAGAAGCGATAATATTTTCATCAGAAACTAATAGTTGTTCAACGGTTCCGTCGCCTGTGTCTTTTCATCAGGGGCCGAACTTATTGCGCTTAATTTTGGTCTTACTGAAGGTGTTTTGTTTAGAAAACGTGGAACCTTCCGTTTTCAGTCCAAAGATTTTCAACTCGGAGAGACGGTGACAATGGTGGCTTTATCTTCTGCGAAAAGATCTTTTGCGATTTCATGAATCTCTTCTGCAGTGACAATGTTAAGGCGTTCACTCTGAAAGAGGTGGTAATGGGCGGAGTGACCCCAAAGAACATCGAGTGCCGCCATCCTTGCCCGGGCTGATGGGCTTTGATTGCGAAGGGCTTCTTGAGCTTCGACGTTTGCTTTGACCCTTTTAAGGGCGTCTGCAGGGATACCGTGCTCGACGAGCTTGGTGATCTCGCCTTGTAACTCACAATGGGCTAATTCTAGTTGTTCGGGCGCAGTCCCTAGGTAGAAGGCGAAAAGGCCAGTGTTCAGACCTAGGAATTGCGATGTACTGACGTAGTAGGCGAGTCCGAGTTCCTCGCGAATCCGAGTGAAGAGAGGGCCAGCCATGTCAGAGCAGTAGGCGTCAATGAGCTCGAGGGCGAAACGGCGAGGATCATCTTGAGCAAGACCAGGGAATCCAATGGCAAGGACGGCTTGTTCTTTGTCTAGCTTGATATCATGCTCTCCGGCTTGTGCGGTGGGTAAATCACCGAAAGAGGGCGGGGTGCCTACAGGAAGCGCGCTAAGCGATTTTTCGAGTGCTTCCAAAGTTGCTTCTGGTTCAAGATCTCCGAAGAAGGCACAGACCATGTTTGTTGCGGTAAAGTATTTCGAGTGCTGGGCGCTAATAGCGAGACGGTCGAGCGATTTAAGGGAATCGACGGTTCCAGAAGATGGAACACCGTAACCTTGACCATTCCAGAGTTGGTGGCGCATTTCTCGGAAAGCTCGGCTGGCAGGATCCTCAAGCTGTTCTTCGAGACCCGCGATTAGGGTCGCTTTTTCTCGCTCAATGGCTTTGTTTGGAAAGCTGGGTTCACGAATTATATCACCCAGCAAGTCGACTATTATTGGAAGATCGTCGCGCAAGCAATACGAAGAAAGCATAAGGGTGTTATTGCCAGCTGCTGCTCCGATGCTGGCTCCAAGATCTTCAAGGGTTTCGGCAACTTCTTGGGCATCGCGTGTGCTTGTGCCTTTGGTAAGAAGCCGGGAAAGCAGAGAATTTAAACCTGCTGATTCCGGGGATTCCGAGAGTGACCCTGCGAGCAGGGAGGTCTGGCTATAAACAGCAGGAACGGTCGGGTCTCGTTGAAGGATCACACGGAGTCCGTTTGATAAAACGTGCTCGCTGATCTTTTCCGGGCCAGAAGTAGCAGTCAGAGAAACGGGTTCCGGGCTGAGATTTTCGGGAACCAAAGATGTAACGGTGAGATTATCTCTGGTTAGATATGACTCAATTGCAGTGCGAAGATTATCGTCGGTCACTCTGGAAAGTTTTTGGATCGCAGAACGGGTGTAATTCAGGTCGCGAGCGCTGTGCCAGTTTGAGGCAAGATCTGAAGCTCTCCCTGAAGCTGTGGTGAGGGTCTTAAATTGTTGCGAAGCGATTTGGCGGAAGGCCCTGGCGATGGGACGAGTGAGATCGGAGCTTCTGAGATTTTCGATTTGTGAAAGGATTTCCTTTTCGACCGTTTTCGTGTTTTCGGGTGCCACTTCAGCATAAGCACTAAATATTCCTGGGCCATCGGCGGGCATCCAGGAGTAGGCTCCGATGGAGTGGACGAGTGATTTTTCTTCACGTATCACCCGGTAAAGGGGAGAAGCCCGTCCACCTCCAAGGACAACAGAGAGGAGGTCAAGCGCCGGGGCGTCTTCGTGGGTGAGACCAGGGATTTGCCAGGTGAGAGCAAGATGGGTGTTTGGGATGGCGAACGAGCGGGAGGCGCGCCGAACTCCCATTTGGCGGGGCTCAGCGGGAGCGACGATGGGAAAGGAGGCAGGAGGACGGAGGCCCTTGGCAAGTTCGCGTTCGATGATGGATTTGGCTTCGGTAGGTTCGAAGCCGCCTGAAAGGACTAGAAAGGAATTATGCGGACGATATTTGGCAGCGTGGTAGGTCTTCATTTCGTCATAAGTGATGGCGTCGAAGAGGTCACGGTGGCCGATGACAGGATGGCGTCGGCTATCTCGTTGGTAGAAGGTGCGGAAAAGGAGCTGGGATGAGACGGAGTCGGGGTCGTCCAGCCCCATCGCGATTTCGCGTCGAATGACATCTTTTTCTTTTTCGTATTCGTCCTCGGGAAAAGTCGGGCGAAAAACCATTTCGATGAGCGCAGAAAGGAAGAGGTCGAGTGACTTAGCGGGGCCATCGATATAGTAAACGGTTCGATCGAAGGAGGTGTAGGCGTTCCATTGGCCTCCTGCAGCTTGAACTTCTCGTGATAGTGCTTCGCCAGAGAAGCGGTCAGTCCCTTTGAATACCATGTGTTCGAGGAGGTGTGAGATGCCGGATCCTGCAAGAGCCGACTCGTGCTGTGAGCCGGTTTCGACCCAAATTTGAGCTGAAATGACTGAAGATCCCGTGCTCGGGTCAAGGATGGTGTCGAATTCGGGATCGAGGGTGACGAGGTTTGCCGTGCTGGCGGGAAAGTCCATGCCTGAAGATGGAGTTAGCAGGAGCGAACGTCCAATATCGAATTCAAGAATAAGGTTAATTAAGGGGGGGGAGGATTTTTGTGTAAAAGTTCCTGACCCTGATCAGATAAAATGCTAACTACCTCGCATGAATAAAAAGACCTTTCTCGTCACGGCGATCGTCGGGTTTCTCTTCGCAGGTGGAGTGGGCTTTGCTATCTATACGATGAAGGAGAGTGAAGATTCCTTTAAAGGAATCGCGTTTCCTGTTAATGGAGTGCCGATCGAATATTGCGAGAGTTGGGAATCAGCTTTTCAGAAGGCGCTGAGTGATGAGGCGATTCTGCAGGAAATTGCCGATGAGACGGAGTATGCAGAGAAGCTTGGAGTGCCGTCCGAAGAAGCGGTTTCACATCTCAAGGAGGCGATTAAAGTCCGATTCGTTAAGCGCAATAATCGGATTGAGATCGGGTTGATGGGTAAGAAAAAGCAGAATGAGGATTTGGTGAAGATGGCGAAACTCCTTTATGAGACGGCCGTCAGAAATGTTGTGAAGACGGAACCTACCCTCCAGCGGTATCTTAATGGAGGCAAGAAGTAGCGGGCAGCCGCCCAGTCACGGCAGCCGTGATTAAATTACTGTTAGCATCTCACTTTCATTAAAGCGGACTTTGGGGGCATCCGCATACTTGTCTGAGGAACAACGATAACCGAGAGCGCAAGCGACTGAAGTCGTCAGGCCTTTTTCTTTAAGTCCTAGAATCCGGTCATATTCATCCGGGTTAATTCCCTCCATCGGGCAGGCATCGATTCCGAGCATCGCGGAAGTTGTCATGAGCTGACCAAGTGCAATGTAGGTCTGGAGTTTCGCCCATTGTAGCATCGCGGCATCGTCCATGTTTTTAGTGAAGCCGACCATCATATCACGGTAAGGATTCAGCTGGTCAATTTTTCCTCCGCGAATCTCGATGGTGCGGGTAAGAAATGAGTCGATCTCCGCCTCCGTCATTGATGTCTTCGCAGTAAGAACGACCAAGTGAGAACAATCGGTAACTTGCGCTTGTCCCCAGGAATGGGGGAGGAGCTCTTCTTTGATCTTCCTGGTCACGAATGGTTACGAAGTGCCACGGCTGCAGACCAAAGGAGGAAGGGGTCAGAACTAATGAGCTGGCGATTCCTGACCAGACTTCGTCGGGAATGATCTTGGAAACATCAAATTTTTTGGTGGCGTAGCGCCACTTGAGTTGATCAATAAGGTCTTGGGGTGAAAGTTGGTGCATCGCTTGAATCATTGCGCTCCAATCTTGATTGGCAAGGAAAGGCTTGGGATTTCCTTAATACCAAAGTTGAACATGATTCCGTGCTCATCTTGTGCCCGATTGTTTCGAATGAAAAACCCGGCTGAGCCGACGAAGGAATCAAAGTCGTAGTGGATATTGTATTGCTGTAACTCCAAGGTGCTGTCGACGAGCTCAAGGCGATGGTGGGTTCCGATTCCCCAGTAGTCGTTGAGCCGTGTAAAGGTCTCTAGCACGATTCGGTCTGAATCACGCAAAACCGGGTGATTGTTCAAGTGCCGATAGCCGACTTTGAATTCAAAGTCATCGTCTGGCATGAAGCGCATGGAAGAGGCGACTTCGGTAAAGTTATCGGTCGTAGAGACTGGAAACTGGGTTTCAAGATCCAACTCCAACCAAGGAACAGGATTCCAACGGATGTCGTTGTAGAGATTTGAGAAATCGCGATCGAGTTCTGGATCTTCGATAAAAGCATCGAAATAGGTGTCCATCGTAAGCCAGTCGTGCATTCCACTATCTCGCCGGGTGACGAGACGATTCCTCACTGCCGAGTCTAAGGATGCTCCAGTCCTGAAGGTCGTCAACGGCAGTGAAACGGCCGACTTGGCGCTGTCTAGGGCGGCTGGTGGGGGTCAGGCGGTCGATACGGCCGAAGGATGAATCGAGCTCGTTGGTCGAGAGCCAGCTCAGAGAGGAATAGGGTTCGACGATGTGGCGGGCGCCATCTATCCCCCATTTGTCACTGTTTAATCCGGGTAGGAGTTTGTTAAACTTGGTCGAAACATCGACGTTAGCAGAAACGTGGGTTCGGCCGATAGAGTCGTCCGGGCCCTGGACCGCTTGATAGTTGGTGTGGCCGGCACCGAAGCGTGGGACGATATTCAAATGGCCCGCTTTGATTGGAAGCGAAAATTCGTGGTAGGTATGGAAGCGGGTAAATCCACGATCATCTAGAAGGCGGCTAATTTGACCGAGCCTAGGGTCACCAAGAAGGAGGGCGTCAGCTTCGCTTTGCAAGCTATCTCTTTGGAGTTTGGCAAGCCGCTCCTCGTAGACACCAAGCAAAGTTTGGCTTTCGTAAAGAAGTGGCGTATCGAGAAAAGGCTGACGGATCCAATCGTGAGTGAGCTCGGGGAGGCGGGTGTCGCTTTGATAAAAATCATTGAGCCTGAGTCGCGCGCCAAGTTGGGTCAAGCTGTTCGCGGATCGCTTGGTAAATCCAAGGAAGTTGTCCGGTGCTCGGTTAATACGAAAAAAAGAAGGATCGAAATCCTCAAGATAGTATTCATCGCTAAGCAGGGTTAGATTAGCATCGAAGGTGTATTTTGAAACTGGGGTTTCGTGGAGCGGAATTCGGTGAATAAATTCAGCGCGGAATCGATTTGGTTTAATGTTAGGTCGGTCTACTCCGGCACGTTCGTCCTCCGGATTAAGATCATCAATATAGTAAATCTTTAGCCAGCCGTATCCATCTTTTGAGTCGAGTCGGGTATCAAAAAAGTCCACTCCCATTCCTAGTCCTTTGTTAGAGTAGAGGTCGGCATGAAATTGCGAGAGAAGCCAGGCCCCTTTTTTCTCCCCTGTTTCTGGATCACGTTCGCCGCCGAGCATAATTCCATAACGGTTTTTAACGAATGCTCCCAAGTTTGTTTGTCCACCGGGAGCGATGAGGTAGCCCCGATTCGCATCAAATGGTTGAGCCAAGTAAGGAAGCCATAGAAGGTTTCTATTTCCGACACGGAGGTTGAAGTCCCTAAAAATGATCTTTTCGTCAGGAAAGATGGTTGCGCGTTTTGACTGTAGCCAGAAGTCGGGGTTCTCGGCGTCGTGTGTCGTGATGCCCGCATCTTCCGCTACAAATATCTTCCGGTCATCACTTATAACTTGGCGGATACTTTTAGCTTTTAGAATGATGGGAGAGAAGCCGAGTCTAAGATCTTTTGTTTCGAAGGATTTTGTTTCGAGATTAAAAACGGAGGATTTACCACGATAAACAAGGCCATCTTGATATAGGCTGACGTTGCCAGTCAGTTGAACCGTTTTTTGGGAAAAATTAGTAACAGCCAGGTCGGCATAGGCTTTGAGGCCGGTGTCCGTCTTTAGCTGGATGTCTCCAATATAGCGAACAACGGTATCAGAGGGGCTTTGGCTATCTCGGCTGAGCGAGCTATCGAGGCGAATCGTATTTCCGTAAATTTCGACCCCTGTCGGAAGTGTGGCAAGGGGACTGTGAGAAGAGTTATTGAGCAGGTCAGAAATCGGATCTTCATCGGGCTCAGCGAAAGTATCAAAAGACCGTGAAAGAAGGGGTACAGGCGAGTCATCCTGGCTCGCAGCGAGAAGGAAGGTTAGGAGAAATAAAGCTAACGGGCGACGCATAAAACCTGCGACAGGCTAGAGAGGACACAAAAATCTGTCGATAGGATTTGCTGGAATTGTTGGGGATCACGTTTAGCCTCCGATCTTCAATGAAAGAAAAAGCAGTGGGTGTGATAGGAGCCTCAGGACAGATTGGAGGACACTTGTGTAGGGCCCTGATCGCGGGAGGGTGGAGGGTCATTGGGTTTTCTCGATCTGTTCGGGAGGATGGAGATTTGGTCTGGCGAAAGTGGGATGGTGAAGAGGAGATTGATCTTGAAGGCTTGGGCGCTGTGATCAATTTATCAGGGGAAGCGATCGATCAGCGATGGACCAACAAACGCAAAGCTCTTTTTCGAGAGAGTCGGGTTGATCTTACCGCAAAGCTCTCGCGAGCGATTGTGAATTCCGATGTCGAAGTCCTGCTCAATGCTTCTGCAACCGGTATTTATGGTGACCGCGGCGATGAAGGCCTCACTGAAAGTGCCTCAGCGGGGGAAAGTTATCTGGCAGGGCTTTGTCGGGATTGGGAAAATGCGGTAGACGTTCCTAACAATGTTAGAACGGTTTTTTTAAGAACCGGCGTGGTTTTAGGGAAAGACAGCAGGGCCTGGGAAAAAATGAGGAGTATATTTAAGTGGGGAATGGGCGGTAAGTTGGGGGATGGTAGGCAGTGGATGCCCTGGATTCACTTGAGCGACGAAGTTGAGGGAATCGTTTTTTGTCTAGAGAATGAAATTGAGGGCCCAGTAAATTTAGTTGCTCCGGAATCAGTTCGGAATTTTGAATTTACCAAAGCTGTAGGTGGGGCGATAAAGCGTTTCACTCCATTTACGGCGCCGGCTTTTGGACTACGATTACTTTTGGGTGATTTCGCTAAGGAAGGACTTTTGGCAAGTGCCAGAGTTGTTCCGCAGGTGCTGCTTGATGCAGGATATGAATTCAAATATCCTAAGATTGATGAGGCGATGTTTGAGATTGTCGCTAATTAGCTAGCTGATGACTCTTTTTTTGCCCACTCTTCGTGCCACTCACGATAAATTTTTGGGGAAATTTCCGAGGGCTTGATTTCTGAGCGACCACCCCAGAACACGTTGGTGTAGCTTACCGGGATCCCGACTGATTCGAGGTGCTGATCGATTGCAGCTTTATGCTCAAGGACCTTATCCTTTTCGGTTCCGTGGACCACGCCCATAACGTTTACGTCGCCAAACTTTGGACCGCCTTCTCGCCAGTAGGCGTGTGTCATGCAGTGGTGGCGACCGACTTCGCCTCCGGTCTCCATTTCTTGTCCCTTTGGGACAGCCCAGTGGAAGAGTCCATTGAAACGAGTTACGCGCTTTCCGGTGTCGGATGGCTTTACATGCTCTAGGAAAGTGGAAAAACGGCCAATGACCTTCTTGCTGTCGAGGATCCGGGCGACTTCATAGAAGCGTTCAAGCGAAACTCCGGCTATTTGGGCGCGACTATCCCAGCAATTCACGATGATTTCTTGGGGGTCGAGTTCTTCTTTGAGGGCGAGAAGAACATCCCATTCTTCCTGGGTGAGATCGACAACAGTAGTCGTCATCATTTCGGCGGGAACATCAAGTTTTGCTCCGGGTTCAAGTCCTTTACGACGGACGTGGCCAACGCCGAGTGCGAAAACTCCGTTGGCGGGCATCAGAATAAATTCTTCCGCTCCGACCAGACGTTTGAGGACGTTGCCATGTTCTTCAAGTGACTCGCCTTGAGGGACTTTGAGAGTAGTCCAGAGACGGTAGCTGGAACCCGAGATTTGACCGTCGGTCGAGCGAATGACGACGTGACCAGAAAAGGGATCCTTCTTGGCCATGAAGTCGAAGGCGTCGTTGAGTTTTTTTTCGGGGAGGCGCCAAGCAACGAGGGCGCCGTGAGCCAGCTTTGTTGCGAGCATGGTCTGGCGAACTCGGCGAATCACTCCAGCCTCAAGCATGGCTCTGATTCGCTCTAAGACGAGATTAAGTTCAACTCCGGATTCTTTAGCAATGATTGAAAATGGGTCTTGCTGGAAGCCAGAAACTAAGTCTTCGGAAATACTGAGAATCCTAGCATTAATCGGGTCGTCGTATTCGGTGGGGATAGTGCTCATTTTAAAAGAGTTTCTTTTACGAATTGGTAGGCTGCTTTTTTATCAGAAAGTCTTCCCTCCAGTTGTTCCGTTTGGACAATCTGCAGAATTTCGCCGATTTTTGGTCCGGGGTCGATCTCGAAATCATGGATAAGATCGTGTCCGGTGAGGAGTGGCTTTGGGATTAAAGGTTCATTAGCGAATTCCTCCCTCTTATTACGAACAAAGTCGTAGTTATCACGCAAGCCATTTGAGCTGTCGCAGTCGACGCGGTGGAGCTCGGTCTCCATGCCAAAAGTCTCCGCCGACATGAATCGCTTTAACTTAGCGGTGCGCATGTCTTTTACGTGCATGAAGTGCATGTGCCGGCAAACCATGAAGGTGACATCCTCTATCGTTTGATTCGAATAGCGCAGGCGACGAAGGATCTCCTCGGCCATCTTTGCTCCGACCTTGTCGTGGCTATTGAAGCGAAATCGTTCTGCTTCTGCGTCCCAGGTTTGAGTTGCAGGCTTACCAATGTCATGAAGAAGAACGGCAAGCGCGAGAGGCAGAGGAGGCGAATCTAGAAGTGAAAGAGCAATACGAGTGTGAATGTAAACGTCACCCTCTGGGTGCCATTTTGGAGGCTGTTCACATCCCTTTAATTCGATTACTTCAGGTAGAAATTCCATAATGAGCCCAGACTCGACGAGTAGGTCAAGGCCACGGCCGCGTTCGGGAGTAATAATGATACGTGAAAATTCATCGCGGATTCGCTCAGGTGAAATTTTTGAGAGTAGGGGAGCGCATTCCTGAATGGCGACCCAGGTTTTGGACTCAATTGCAAATCCGGTGGTGGTGGCGAAACGAATCGCGCGGAGGAGGCGTAGGGCATCTTCCTCGAAGCGGTCTTTTGGATTGCCGATAGCACGCAGGATCTTGGATTCGAGGTCGGCACGGCCGCCTACGTGGTCGATGATTTCTCCTGTGAAAGGATCCAGAAAGAGTCCGTTAATGGTAAAGTCACGGCGCTGAGCGTCTTTTTCGGGTGAGGAAAATTCAATCGACTCAGGACGTCTTCCATCTTTATATGAACCGTCGGTGCGAAAGGTAGCGACCTCGATCATTTCACTTGCACCCTTTACAATAATAACGCCGAAGTGTTCGCCGACGGCATCTGATTTTGGAAAAAGCGCCTGCACCTCATCAGGTCGGGCCGAGGTCGCGAGGTCGTAGTCCTTCGGGGGTTGTCGTAGAAGCTGATCTCGAACGGCTCCGCCGGCAAAGTAAACGACATGACCAGCCTCCCTTAAAACATGGGCGGATTGGATGGCGAGTTCCTTCTGGGTGCTCATGGCGTGGGCCCACAAACTTGTCGCGTTGTGGCTTGTAGGCAACTGGAAAAAATCGTTTTAACACGATCAGATGCTTTCTGGATTCTCCAATTATCGTTAGAGGCTTTAGGGGGCTTCTTTGTAGAGAGCTTCTGCTCGATTATTTTGAGTTTGGGGTGCCGCTACAGCTTGTTTGGTGATTTTCCTTGGAAGCGTTAAAGCTCGGGAATTTTTCTATAGGTTTTTAAGTTTAAGGGGAGCAGAAGATATCCTATCTTTTGCCCCTATGAAGCTGTGTCCCTACATCCTCTTTAGCACATTGCTGGGGAGTTTTGTGGTTGCTGAACAAAAGACGATGCTTGAAAGCTTTACCGTAGCGCCAGGATTAGAAGCAAAGCTTTGGGCGGGAATGGAGTTGTTACATAGTCCGGTGGCGATGGATGTGGATGCTAGAGGTCGGGTTTGGGTGACGGAAGATTTGCAGGGGTCAGGAGAAAAGAATGCACGTATCAAGATCCTTGAAGATACCGATCGCGATGGGAAAGCAGATTCGGTTAAAGAATTCGGACCGACCTTTAGCTCAAAACCGATGGGGATCAGCGTTTTTGACAATAAAATCGTTGTTTCGATGGCTCCAAATATCCATGTTTATACGGACGTTAATCGAGATGATTTTTTTGATCCTAAAGTCGACAAAGAGGAAATCATAGCGAATGGGTTTCATGGGCGGAACCATGATCATGCGCTGCATGCGGTGGTCCCGGGTCCGAGCGGGAAGTGGTATGTCAATCATGGCAACATTGGAGCCGATGTCACCATGGCGGATGGGCGTGAGATCCGCGCGAGTTCGTATTACAGCCAGAACCCGCAAAGCATTGGTAAACAAAGTTTTGATGGACGGATTTATGTGGGTGGGTTTGGGCTTCGAATGAACTCGGATGGCAGTGGAGCGGAGGTTGTTTTTCAGAATTCCCGTAATGCGCATGCTATGTCGGTGACTTCCTTTGGAGATGTCTTACAGGCCGACAATGATGATCCGGCTCACGCACGGGTAGCTTGGGTGATGGAGCACTCGAACTTTGGCTATGCTGCGTTGGAAGATGGTAACCGCTCTTGGGAGGACTCAGCGAAGAGTTGGGAAAAAAAGACGGTGACTGCCAAGATTATGAATGATGCCTATGAGCGGCATTCTAAGTCATCGCTACGTCGTGACGAGGGACACTGGCGAGAGCATTTTCCGGGGGTCAGTCCGCCGGGAAATCTTTGGGGGCCGGGAGCCCCAACGGGGGATTATTTTATCGAGGGGGATGAGTTGGGGAAGGAGTATCGCGGGAATTACTTGGTTTGTGAGACAGTGCATCGTGCTGTCTTTGCTTTTGATTTGAAGCGCCAGGATGCGCAGATTGAGTTGGGGAATCTGGATAAGTCATTCTTCGCGACAGATCGTCGGTCAAAGAATAAGGCGGCGTCCGGATTTTTGCCTTCGGATGTGGTGGCAGGAACCGATGGAGCTTTGTTTGTGAGCGACTGGAATTCGCATACTAATGCACGAGGATCGGGTAATGCCCTGGGTGGGATTTTTCGAATCGCGAAGAAGGATGCCAAGGTAATGTTACCGAAATTGGATTTCTCGACGACGGCAGGATTACTGGAAGCTTTGAAGAGTCCGGCTCCGGGAGTTCGGTGGGTGGCCCAGGATCGGCTGAGCAAGCAAGAGAAAGTTTTCGAAGAGCTTACAGCGTTTTTGACAGCCAATGAGGGCAACCATTACTATGTGGCGCGGGGCTTGTTTTTGATGGCTCGTTTGAAAAACGGTCTGGGTGCTAGTTTCGTAAAAGAAATATTGAAATCGAATGATGAGCAAATGCGGATGGTCGCGATCAGGGCACTTAGGTTTTCGGAGAAGATGCCGGTTGCTGCAATCGTTGAGAAGATGGTAAGGGATCCTTCTGCGGCAATTAGGCGAGAGGTTTTGGCAATGATGCGGGGTATGGAGTGGCAGGATGTTCGGGAGCCCTTGAAAAAGTTAATTATGGGATACGACGGGAAGAACCGCTGGTATCTCGAGGCGCTTGGTGCGGTTAGCGATGACTATCTGGAGAAAGTTTATGACGTGTTGGTGAAGCCTCAGCAGCCTGATCCGAAGGTTTGGAATGAGCGGCAAATGAATTTGGCATGGCGGATCCGGAGTCCAGGGGCTCTGGCTGATCTGGCTGACTGTATAATGGCGAAGAAGATCGATGTGGAGACCTTTCGGCGATTAGCTTACACGTTTGCGCTCTGTTATTCTGATGAAGAGAGAAATCGGAATTTAAACTTTATGAAAAAGTTTGAGGAATACGAGGCCTTTAAAGGCGAGGATTACCAGACAATTATTAAGGAGTTTATCGAGAAGGATATTAGCGATCCCGATCCGGTTCCTCTGACGCAGAGTTATCTCTTTCCAACGAAATTTGGTATTCCCACCGAGCTTGGTTCGATTGATGAGATTGCTTCGTTAAAGCCTGAGGCAGGGAACGGGCGAAGCAGAGCAGCTCTTTGCATGGTGTGCCATCAGATCGGTGGAGCCGGCACGCCGTTTGGTCCAGATTTGACGAACTGGGGGCAAGTAAGGGATATCAAAGAGGTGATTCGGGCGATAGTCGATCCGTCGGCTGAATTGGCACATGGATATGACAAACCGCTGGTGGTCACGCAGAGTGGATATCGCCTCGAAGGAGTCTCAAGAGGTTACAGTTGGCATGCTGGAGCGATTCGGGTGAAGACGATGGGTGGGGTGACTTTGAAAGTGCCGCATCGCCGACCACACGCGAAAATTGAGTATCTTAAAGATCATTCATGGATGCCTTCTGCTTCTGCGATGGGGCTTAAAAATCAAGACGTGCGCGACATTGCGGCATACTTGATGAGCGATATCGCAGGCGAAGTTGATAGCGGATTGGTTGTGAAGATGGAGCCAAAGTTTAGTCGTGGTGAGGGGCCGGGGTGGGTTGAGTTGACTGGCGAGGATTTTCTGAACGTGAACTGCCGTGCTGATACCTGGAAATGGGAAGGGAGCCATGCCTGGTGCACCGGTAGCCCGACTGGCGTGATCCGTTATCGGAAGCCGCTGACGAATTTTGAGTTTTCTTGCGAATGGATGCACAAGAAGAAGGGGGGGAATTCCGGGGTCTTTGTTTGGGCCACTCCGCAGTCTGTTAATCGATTGATGGCCGGTAAGGGTGCCTTACCTCATGGAATTGAAGTGCAAGTTCTCGATCTGGGATACAAAGAGATTTATGAGGCTCAGTATAAGAAAAAGGGCGATTGGTTCACGAGTCACGGTGATGTTTTTCCGGTGGGCCCTATCGAAATGAAACCCTTTCCTCCAGTGGCGCCAAACGGCAGGCGGAGCTTTCCTTCAAAGGATAGGACAAAAGGAATCAACGAATGGAATCATTACTATATAAGAGCCATCGAAGGGGAGGTTCGGCTTTGGGTGAATGGGGAAGAGGTTTCAGGGGGAGAGGAGATTAGTCCGGCTGCCGGTTATCTCTGTCTTGAATCAGAGGGCGCTCCAATTGAATTTAAAAATATGCGGTTGCGAATCTTGCCTCCGTTTGAAACCAAGTTGGAGGTTGATATCGGGAATCCTCCTCCCGCTCCCAAGCCCGTGGATATGAAAGGTCATGTGTTGTTAGGAAAGTGGTCTTACGCTGGCAATTACACTCGCGAATTCCTTTCTGATGGACGGTGCATCTTGCGCAATGGAGGCGAGATGGTTTGGATCAAGCGCGTTCAGGCTGCAACGAAAGACTCAGCAGTTCTTGAGGGTGGTTACACACACGTTTTGAAGGGTGAGACACTGCATATCGAAGGGCGATACCAGGCGGTGCGGAAATAGCGTTATTCCAGAGCCCATTTTAGAAGCTTTTCAGAGTCATTCCAGATTTCTGGACTTGTTGACCCGAGGGTAACGACGATGACAGCCTTACCACGGTGGACTCCTGATGAGACGAGGCAGCGCCCGGCGGCGGAGGTGTAACCGGTTTTCATGCCCGTGCAGTAAGGAAGGCGTTTAAGAATCTTATTGGTGTTTTTGAGAATCTTGGTGCGGCCATCTGGGAAAGTGAAGGTGTATTCCTTGGTTTGCATACACTGACGATAGAAGGGGATTTTGGTGATTTCCCGCGCGAGGATGGCGATATCAAGAGCGGTGGAAAACTGGCCTTTCTCGGTGAGCCCATGGGGGTTTTTAAAATTAGACTGGGTCATTCCAAGCGAGCGAGCCGTTCGGTTCATGTAGTTCACAAATGCTGATTGGGAGCCAGCGACGTCTCGAGCTAGAACTCTTGCAACGTCATTTCCAGATTTTACGAGGAGTGCTTTGACGAGGGTTTGACGTGTGTAGTTTTCGCCTGCGCTCACGTAAATTTTCGTGGGTTCAACCTTGGTGTCAGTAGATTGAACAGTGACTGGATCGCTGAGTGGGCCGGCACGGTAGACGCAAAGTGCGGTTAGAAGCTTTTGGGTGCTGGCAACGGCTCGTGGCGTGCGTGCATTCTTTTGAAAGAGAATGCGCCCAGTTAGGGTGTCAATTACGATTGCACTTTTTGCTTTGATTGAGGAAGTAGCGATCGATGGAAGGTTGGGACGAACAACAATCGGCTGAATGTTCACTGGTGGTGCCACTTGCTGTGGAGTTTCGCTCGGACTACAAGCGACAAAAAAACAGGCGCTGGAGGTGAGAGCAATCTCTCTAAGGTTCATCTAGCAAGTGTGGCCAATCGCTTGTCACTGGCAAGCGAAAGTCTGATTCTTGAATTCAAAAAGCGCAACAGTCTGTTTTCAAGAGTGATCGTAAAGAAGATTAGAAAAAAGCATTCGACAAGAAGAACGGCTAGGCTGATAGCGAGATAGTCGAGAATTTTAGGTTTTCGGGCGGGTTTAGCGAGTGTTGATGTGGGCCTCTTACAGTGGCCCCAGAAGGAGAAGGCCCCAACGAGAAGAGAGGTGCTGAGGGAAATCCTTAAGAGAGGATGCCATTGTTCTGGCCAGCCGTGCTGCAAAATATACCCGGCGATTATGGCTAGGATCAGCAACCCTAATTACAGCTTGTTAAAATCTTATAAGGCGGATGTCAGGCTGTCGAGTGCGTCGAAATAACGAGGGAAAATGGGCTCCCAGCCTGTTTCACGGATCTTACGATTCAGGACTCTTTTATGGGTCCAAGCTCTTTTCCGTGAGGTGTTTTTTTTGCCGGTTGGCGGAAGAGGCTTGTCGAAATAATTAGCGAGTTCCTGATAGCACTTCAGCTGTGAGCTTGGATGATCGTCTGTGACGTTAAAAATGCCTGAAAGTTTTTGGTTGGCAAGATGAAGAGTGGCGAGGGCGGCATCCTGGACATGTATTTGATTCAAGATACGTTGACCGGACTCCTCAATTGCTGCGGAACCGTCCAGAAATTTTCGAAGGACGACGCTGCGTCCAGGTCCGTAAAGTCCGGCAAGGCGTGCTACGGCTCCGTTGGACTCAAGGACGATTTGCTCGGCTTCAAGCAGAAGTTGAGAAGTTTCGCGGATGGGATAGGTCGTCGAGAGTTCATCAACGTCCGAGCCATCGGTCTGGTGGTAAACCGAGGTGGATGAAGTTAGAATAAGGTGGCTGTTCGGAAAGAATCGGAGAAGATTTTGAGCTCCTTCCACAAAAACGGCGCGGTAAGCTTCTACTCCGCCACGTCCTGATGAAGCGCAATGTACGATGAATTCCGGATTTGGGATCTTTTTTGAGAGTTTAGAGACTTGTTCGATGGACGAAAGGTCGCATGCTTCGTGGCCATTTCCACCCGATTTGGTGGAGGTAGTGACCCGATAACCAGTGGCTAGATTTGCGATCTCGGAGCCCAAGTAACCGGCGCCGGCGATGAGTAGAGATGTTTTCATTTGAAAGAGTAGTGGCGGGCGACACCATCGGCAACTGCTTGCGCGTATTCTTTAAAAATTCCCTCGCGGTTTTTTCGATAGCGAGAAACAAAAGGAATGCTATTCATCACGTAGGGTTCTATAAAAATCACTGGGCATTGGTACAGTCTGTTTGCTAGGAGATTACGTGCCCAGAGGTTGGGGTGATTGGCTAGATTTTGGGAAGCGCGCGATGAATTCGGATAGCGATAAGCTGGGAGTTTGGTGCGTTGATTAAATGATGCCGCGACCTCTCGGGCGAGGGGAATTTCTTCGGTTATTGTGCCGGAGAGCAGTCGTTGAAGCATTTCGAATCGTTCATCTTCGTGGGCGAGTTCACCTTTGGTATAGGTTCCGTTGATGATGATGTGGAAATGTTGATCTGGGATGAGTTTTTTTGATCCAGTACCGTTGAAGTGAAGGCAGATGACAAGGTCGGGTTTGATAGTTTGATTAATGACATTAGCTCGAGCACGGATTTCAGATGTTCGATAGAAGAGTCTAGGGTCTGCGAAATCTTGAGCCTGGTTTTTTGTAATAGGTTCCAGTTTTGAGCGGACCAGAATGGCCGAGGCACCTAGTTTTTCGAGGAGCGGCTTGAGGATAAGGGCTGTTTCAAGGGTCATCGTCCCTTCTCGAATCGTGAGGTCATCGTGATTGTGTTCACGTTCTTCGATTTTTGCGAAATCCCCGCCGATATGGCCAGGGTCGATAGCGATGATAAGATCTTCAAGCGGGCGTGCGCGATCGTCGGAAAGGTCGGCGCGGGTTTTCCACTCAAATAGGGATCCTGGCGGGCGTTTGTCCTGAGGAGAGAATACGAGCTGATAGTTTCCAAAAAAAGCTTTGTTATTGGCGTCGTCGATTGTGATCCATTTCTTCCAAGTGGAATCTTTTGTGTAAATTTTCTCGAGGCGATTGAGGAATGTTTCTTTTGAAATGATATTTTGGAATCGGTCGAGCTTTGACCAGTCTGGTGATAGAGCGAGCGGGGCGAGGTTTGTCGATTTGGAAGGAGCCGGATGGCCAGAGGACCGGGGCGGAATTTTTGTGTTGGGAGGTTTCCGGATGAGATAAACTCCGACCGTGATCAACAGAAAAATGGGAATCGCAATGAGAAGCCACCGGAAGTTCTTGAGCGCGGTTGGAGGTTGGGAACTCATCCTTATCAAGGTCGCTAATCAGATGAGACCTGCAACCCAAAAGACAGGGTCTCAGCATATCTTTCATTGATGCAAAGCTTTTCAGGGCTGGGAGCTTCAATTAGGATGACCCCGGCAAATCATGATGAAGATTTTATTTTTAGGAGATATTGTGGGTTCCCCGGGGCGGAGCGCGGTAATTGATAATTTGGCAGGGATTAAGAAGGAGTATGAGATCGATTTTATGATTGTAAACGGGGAGAACTCGGCCGGAGGGCGTGGAATTACTCCGAAGATCTGCATTGATTTGCTCCGTGCCGGAGCTGCCGTCGTTACGACGGGGGATCATGCTTGGGATCAGCGCGAGATCTTCGATTATTTTCCGACCGAGCCCCGCTTGCTTAGGCCCATTAATTTTGTCGACGCGCCTGGTGCAGGCTCGGTGGTTTTGGAGACAGCAAAGGGGAAGGTGGCGGTTCTGAATGCGATGGGAAGGACCTTTATGAGCCCTCCACTAGAAAATCCTCTGCCTTTACTGGAGGCTGAGATATCTCGATTGAAGAAAGATGGGGCAAAGATAGTAGTGGTTGATTTTCACGCAGAGGCGACCAGCGAAAAAATTGCGATGGGGCGAGCTCTCGATGGCAAGGTTTCTCTTGTCGTGGGGACTCACACCCATGTCCAAACGGCTGATGAACAGATTTTTCCCGGAGGAACGGCTTTTTTGACAGATGCTGGAATGTGTGGGCCGGATGCTTCGGTTCTGGGACGCGAGGTGGAATCAGTAGTATGGCGTTTTCGGACTGGGCTTCCTACGCGATTTCCAGTGGCAAAAGGTCCTGTGCGGCTGTGTGGTGTCATAGTCGGGGTAGACGAAGAGTCAGGTAAGTCCACTTTGATCGAGCGCTTCTCGCGTTTGATTAAAGAAGAAAGGTCGAACGGATAGGTTTTGAAAGGAGTTGATACTCCTGAAACCCCCTAGAATAATGGATTCATTGGAAAAAAACTTTCTTTTGAAAATACTTTTGACAGTGTGATCGACTTTGCTAGTTTGCGCCCCGCTTTCGGCAGCTGGGCGAGATGAGACCGAGGGACGCACAATAAGATAGCGTTCCTTCCTCCCCTCAACTCACTTCTGAACGCATTCACATTAACTCTCTGGTTCTGCTTTTGTAGCTCAGTCGGTAGAGCGCGTCCTTGGTAAGGACGAGGTCGCGGGTTCAATTCCCGCCAAGAGCTCCAGGATGGGAGCGACAAAACAGCTCAAACTAATCAACCAATACAATGGCCAAAGAACAGTTCGAACGGAACAAACCTCACGTCAACGTCGGCACCATCGGTCACGTTGACCACGGTAAAACCACCCTCACCGCAGCTATCACTACTATGCTCGCCGAGTCAAGGGTGGTGAAGCGAAGGCTTATGATGAAATCGACGCCGCTCCTGAGGAGAAGGAGCGTGGTATCACCATCTCCACTGCTCACGTTGAGTATGAGACCGAAAATCGTCACTACGCTCACGTTGACTGCCCAGGTCACGCTGACTACGTAAAGAACATGATCACTGGTGCAGCCCAAATGGACGGAGCGTATTCTTGTGGTCTCCGCAGCTGACTGGCCCAATGCCTCAGACTCGTGAGCACATCCTGCTTGCCCGCCAGGTTGGATGTGCCTGCACTTGTAGTTTTCCTGAACAAGACTGACCAGGTCGACGACGAAGAGCTTCTTGAGCTCGTCGAGATGGAGGTGCGCGAGCTTCTCAGTCAGTATGAATTTCCCGGCGACGATATCCCGGTTGTCAAAGGCTCAGCCCTCAAGGCTCTCGAAGGTGATGCTGCTCAGAAAGAGGCTATCTTAAAACTTATGGAGGCTGTCGACACCTACATTCCGGAGCCAGAGCGTCCTGTTGATCTGGATTTCCTCATGCCAGTTGAGGACGTGTTCTCGATCGAAGGTCGTGGAACCGTTGCTACCGGCCGTATCGAGCGTGGAATCGTCAAGAAGATGGAGGAAGTCGAGATCGTGGGTATTCGCGACACTCAGAAGACCACTATTACTGACATCGAGATGTTCCGTAAGCTTCTTGATGAAGGTCGTGCAGGCGACAATGTCGGTCTTCTTGTCCGTGGACTTAAGAAGGACGATCTTGAGCGGGGCCAGTGTATCGTGAAGCCTGGTTCTGTGAATCCTCACACCAAGTTTACTGCGGAGGTTTATGTCCTCTCAAAGGATGAGGGTGGTCGTCACACTCCATTTTTCGCGAACTATCGCCCGCAGTTCTACTTCCGCACAACTGATGTGACTGGTTCCGTCGATCTTCCTGAGGGAGTTGAGATGGTGATGCCTGGTGACAATGTGAGCCTTACCATCACCCTTATTACTCCTGTCGCGATGGAGAAATCAATGCGTTTCGCAATCCGCGAAGGTGGTCGTACCGTCGGTGCGGGCCGCGTAGGAGACATCATGGAGTAATTTCGATTTTAGACCGGTTGACTTTCCCGAGTGGAAAGCTGACCTATTGGCTTGTTTTTATAGGGGCACTCTTTTTAAGGAGTGCCCCTCAGTCGCCTCAAAACACAAACTCTCTCGAAACCAAAGATAGGACAGTAGCTCAATTGGTAGAGCATCGGTTTCCAAAACCGAGGGTTGCAGGTTCGAGTCCTGTCTGTCCTGCCACTTTCATCATATTCAATGAAACTCTTCAAATTCCCCGGGAAACTCTTCACCTTCATTGGTGAGGTTAAAACTGAACTCCGCAAAGCATCTTGGCCCTGGGAATCTGACCCCAAAATTCGTGGATTCAAAAAATATAAGGAACTCATCGATTCAACGATTGTCGTTCTTGTCGCAATAATCCTCTTGGCTGCTTATGTGGCACTGTGGGATCTTATTCACACCCAAGCGGTAACTTTTCTTGGGGGATTAGCCAACTGATTGCCTCTTCTTCCTTAGTTTTCCGTTTTAATTAAGCTTCGAAACAACCCTTTTAAAATGCCCACCATCCCAGCACCTAAAGACCAATGGTACGTCGTTCATGTTCTCTCTGGTCAAGAAAACAAGGTCAAGGACCGTATTGCTCGACTTGCAGAGGCAGAAGAACTTGGCGATAAAATCTTCAAGGTTCTCGTCCCTACTGAATTAGTTTCCGAAGTGCGTGCGGGCAAAAAGACCGAGCAGAAAAAGAAATTTTTTCCCGGTTACGTAATTATCAATATGCATCTCTTGGACGAGCACAACGATGTGGTGGAAGACACTTGGTCTTTCATGCAGCAGCTTGATGGAGCCATCGGTTTTGCTGGTGCTCGCAATAAGCCGATTCCCATGCGTCCCAAAGAGGTTGCTAGCATGCTTAGCCAAATCGAGGAGCGCGAAGGGAGCGTTCGTCCATCAATCGAGTTTGAGGTAGGGGACACTGTCAAAGTCTCGGACGGTCCTTTTGAATCTCAGAATGGCATCGTTGAGGAAATCGATCCTGAGCGGGGTAAAATGCGAGTCGCTGTTACCATTTTTGGTCGTTCCACTCCTGTCGAACTCGAATACTGGCAGGTGGAGAAGGGCTAAAGTCCTTAAATCGTCAGATTGAAGCGGTTTCATCTTGACTTTTTTCGATAAATGTAGCCACACACCTCTCCGCCACCGCAGGCAACACTCACTTACAATTCTAAAATCATGGCTAAGGAAGTAAAACAAGTCCTCAAACTTCAGATTCAGGCTGGACAAGCCAACCCTTCTCCTCCTGTTGGACCTGCTCTTGGTCAGGCCGGAGTTAATATCATGGGATTCTGTAAGGAATTCAATGCTCGGACCCAAGCGTCTGCCGGTGACCTTCTCCCAACCGTTATTACAGTTTACAAAGACGCAAGCTTTGACTTTGTGACCAAACAGCCCCCTGCAGCCGTTCTTCTGAAGAAAGCTGCCGGTATCGCATCCGGGTCTGGAGAGCCCAACAAGGAGAAGGTTGGAACAATAAGCAAGGCTAAGCTCCTTGAGGTGGTTGAGCGCAAAATGCCCGATCTTAATACCAGTGATCCTGAGCAAGCTGCAAAAATTCTTGCCGGCACTGCTATGCAGATGGGTCTAGAGGTTGAGTGGTAAAATTTTAAAACCGCAGGAGGGTTTCTCTTTGAGGAATCCGACCGCACTGCAAACAATAGAATGAGTAACAAACGAAGCAAAAGATACGAGAAGGCCGCAGCACTCGTCGAGGAGGGGAAAAGTTATTCCTTGAACGACGCCGTTGCTCTTCTGAAGAAGTTCCCTGCCCCGAAATTTGACGCTACTGTCACTTTTTCGGCTCATCTTGGAGTCGATTCGCGTAAAAGTGACCAAATGGTTCGTGGGTCAGTGGCTCTCCCTCATGGAACTGGAAAAAAGGTCAAGGTAATCGTTTTTGCATCTGGTGATGCCGCCAAGGCTGCCGCTGATGCTGGTGCCGACGAAGTCGGCTTCGAGGATCTTATCAAGAAGGTTCAGGGAGGATATACCGACTTTGATGCCGCTATCGCGACTCCCGACGCCATGACGGAAGTTCGGAAAATTGCTCGTGTTCTTGGACCCCGTGGACTCATGCCGAATCCTAAGACCGGAACTGTGACCGATGATACCGCAGCCGCTGTGAATGCAGTTAAGGCCGGTCGCATTGATTACAAGATCGATAAGAGTGCAAACATCGCCGCTGCTTGTGGGAAGCTCTCCTTTTCGGAAGAGCAGCTTCAGGAAAACCTAAATTCGCTCGTTGAAAGTATCGTTAAGGCAAAACCTGCCTCCGCCAAAGGAAATTACATCCAGAGCTTTACTCTCGCCGCTTCGATGCTTCCCGGCATTTCGCTCGATATCTCTTCATACATCGCCTAATCCGAAACGCAGACCATGAACCCAGATAAAAAATTCATTCTCGACGAAATCAAGGGACGTGTAGATGAGTCCGATTTCGTTCTAGTTGTGGACTACACTGGAACAACTGTTCCTTCCTTCAACGAACTTCGTGGACGTCTCCTTGAGCAAGGTGCCGAGTGCCATGTTGCCAAGAACTCTTTTATGAAACGTGTTCTCGCTGATTCCGGTCTTCCTGGCCTCAGCGAAGAGCTTTCCGGCCAGACTGCTTTTGTGACAGGCGCTTCAGATGTTTGTGCTGTCGCTAAGGTGGTTGCTAATTTCCAGAAGGAATTCGAAACGCCTGTTATCAAGGCCGGTATTCTCGATGGGGACGTTTTAAGTGCCGAGCAAGTCAAGGGGTTGGCAGCCCTTCCTCCACGCGAGGTGCTCCTTGCTCAGCTTCTCTCTACAATCAATGCTCCAGCTTCCAAGCTGGTGCGCACGCTCAACGAGCCAGGCGGAAGTCTCGCCCGTGTCATCAAAGCAAAATTCAACGAAGGATAATAAACAATTTGAACGGATGGTCCAACTCGTTTCGCTTCGTGGAACTTGAAGGGCTTGGAAAACAAAACTGGTTCCTCGTCGGGACAACGGCAGTTGCCCTGAAATGATCGGAAAGCCCCGGTCGCGACGATACCGAAAAAACTAAAACAATGTCAGACATTACAAAAATTGCAGAAGAGCTCGGCAAGCTTACCGTCCTGGAAGCCGCCGAATTGGTTAAGCACCTTGAAGAGGAGTGGGGCGTCAGCGCCGCCGCTCCTGTAGCAGCAGCAGCAGCAGGTCCCGCCGCTGCAGCAGAACCCGCTGAAGAGAAGACCGAATTCGACGTGGTCCTCGCTGAGGCAGGTGGTAACAAGATCGCAGTCATCAAAGCTGTGCGTGGAGTTGCTTCCGGACTCGGACTTGCCGATGCTAAGAAACTTGTTGAAAGTGCACCAGCACCTGTGCTCGAAGGAGCTAGCAAGGATGACGCAGAGGCCGCTAAGGCAGCACTCGAAGAGGCTGGCGCCAAAGTCGAGCTTAAGTAATTATCTCCGGATTTCCACCCAACTTCGGTCAAATTGGCCGAGGTTGGGCCCGGCCGGAGGAAAAGCAAAATCAGTCTCGTTTCTACCCAAATTTCGAATTTGGGATTTTTCGTCGATAGTGCTTTCCCTCCGTTCGTGCCCACCATCACAAGTAGTCATAGACGGAATTGCAATTCCAGACCCAGAAATCACAACATGTCTCAAACGGTTGAGTTGACCGCTTGGCTATGTTGTAAAATCTCATCCGGATCCTAATATTATGTTGAAGCGAAAATACTTTGGAACCATCGAGGAGGTCATCGAGCCACCAAACCTGATTGAGGTGCAGTCTAAGTCCTATGAGGATTTTCTGCAAAAAGACGTGTCGCCTTCCAAGCGCACAGGAACCGGTCTACAGGCTGTGTTTCAGGAAGTCTTTCCAATCAAATCCTATGACGAAACCATTGAGCTTGGGTTCGTTTCTTATGACATAGAGGACTCTAAGGCGAGTGCTCTAGATGCCCTTCGCACCGGCGAGACTTTCTCGGCGGCACTTTACGTGACTTTCAACCTGAAGGATGATACGGGAACCAAAAAAGAGCGCGTCTACATGGGAGAACTTCCTATGATGACTCGTCGTGGAACCTTTGTGATCAATGGGGCCGAGCGCGTGATTGTCTCGCAGCTTCATCGTTCACCTGGTATTTGCTTTGAGAAGTCGGTACATCTGAATGGAAAGATTCTCCACAGCTTCCGTATCATTCCTGATCGCGGTTCTTGGCTTGAGGTCCAGTTCGATACAAACGACCTCGCATATGTCTATCTTGATCGCCGCCGCCGCCGCCGGAAGTTCCTTGTAACTACCTTCCTTCGTGCTCTTGGTTATCCGACTGAGCGTGATTTGGTTTCAAATTTCTACAAAATCCAAAAGCTCAAGATTAGCGAGAAAATGGATGAGGAGTCCTTGGCTTCTCTCATGCCTTTCGAAGATATCATGGATGGTGAAGTGGTTGTTGCCCGTTCTTACGAGCCGCTTTCGATTGGTGTCATCCGCCAGCTCGTCGCTCTTGGACAAAAGACTGTTGAGGTCATCGATTCCAGTGAAGATGAAATTCTCGTTAAGTCTTTAAAGAAGGATCCTGCGCACGACGAAGAGTCTGCTCTTAAGGATATTTACCGCAAGCTTCGGCCTGGCGATCCTCCGACCGCTGCTAATGCTCGCGCGCTTCTCAAGCGTCTCTTCTTTGATCCGAAAAAATACGATCTCACTCGCGTTGGACGTTACAAGATCAATCAGAAACTCAAGATCGACATTGATTCCAATGAACGAATCATGGTTGGTGCAGATTTTCTTGCCGCTACGAAATATCTCCTAGGTCTCAAAAAGGGGGAAGGTATTCTTGACGATATCGACCACCTTGGCTCACGTCGAGTTCGTGCTGTTGGCGAACTTCTTGCCAATCAATGTCGTGTTGGCCTCGCCCGCACCGAGCGTTTGGTGAAGGAGCGCATGACTCTCTTCGATGTCAATATCGAGGGTATGACACCACAGAAGCTCATTAACCCGAAGGCTCTCAGTGCGGTTGTTCGCGACTTTTTCGGTCGGTCTCAGCTTTCTCAGTTCATGGACCAGACCAACCCCCTTGCCGAGCTAACTCACAAACGCCGTCTTTCGGCTCTTGGGCCGGGTGGACTCAATCGTGATCGTGCTGGTTTCGAGGTCCGAGATGTTCACACTTCCCATTATGGACGTATTTGTCCCATTGAGACTCCGGAAGGTCCTAACATTGGTCTCATTAACTCGATGTGCACATACGCACGTATCAACGAGTTTGGATTTATCGAGACTCCTTACCGAGTTGTGAAAAAGAGCAAGGTGACTAATACAATTGAATATCTCACCGCTGACCAAGAAGAGGGATATCTCATTGCCCAGGCAAACAATCCCATCGACAAGAAGGGTGGCTTCCTTAACGAGCGTATTACGGCGCGTGAGCGTGGGGAGTTCATCGAGGTTGATCCAAGCCGGGTCGATTACATGGATGTTTCCCCGAAACAGCTTGTTTCAGTCGCGGCTGGTCTCATTCCTTTCCTGGAACATGATGATGCGAACCGCGCGCTTATGGGGTCGAACATGCAGCGTCAGGGTGTGCCACTTCTTCGCTCCGATTCGCCCTACATTGGCACCGGACTTGAAGAGAAAGCTGCTCGAGACTCCCGCTCTGTGATCGTTTCCGAAGCTGATGGCATTGTCGCTGCTTCTTCTGCCGAATACATTATTACTACCAAAGATGGAAAGCTCCCCGTTTCGGAAGAGCGCTTTCTTTCCGAGCCAGAGGCCATCAAATCGAATCCCGATAAAGGGACCTTTGTCTATCCTCTACGTAAGTTTATGCGTTCGAATTCCGGTTCCTGTATTAACCAGAAGCCGCTTGTTAAGGCTGGTCAAAAAGTCAAGAACGGCGACATCATCGCAGACGGTCCTAATACTGAAGACGGTGAACTTGCTCTAGGAGCAAACGTTCTTGTGGCCTTTATGCCTTGGAATGGATACAACTTCGAGGACGCGATCGTGATCTCCGAACGTATGGTCAAAGACGATGTTTACACCTCGATTCATATTAGTGAGTTTGAGTGTGCCGCTCGTGACACCAAGCTAGGACCTGAAGAAATTACCCGCGACATTCCAAATGTCGGTGAAGAGGCTCTTAAGAATCTTGACCACGATGGAATTATTCGCATCGGAGCTGAGGTGAGACCTGGCGATATTCTTGTCGGTAAGATCACTCCAAAGTCGGAAACCGAACTTGCTCCTGAGGAACGTCTTCTTCGTGCGATTTTCGGTGAAAAAGCCGCTGACGTTAAGGATACTTCGCTGCGTGTTCCTTCTGGTTGCACCGGAATCGTTCAGGATATTCGCATAGCCACCCATGGGATGGCTCGCCGCAAGGAAATCGAAGGGGATCCCGCTAAGCTCAAGAAGCAACTCAAAAAGATCAACGACGATTATAAGAAGAAGAAAGATCAGCTCACTGACCAGCTCACTGAGAAGCTTTCTGACATCCTCCTTGGAGAGAAGATCCCTCTCGACGTGGTAAATGCGCAGTCTGGTGAAATTATCATCCCGGCTAATCGTAAGATCACCAAGACCCTCCTTCGTAAACTTGCTTCGGTTTATGATCATATTGAAATCGATCCTTCTCCGATCCGGAACAAAATCCTCGAGATTATTTCCAGCTTCGAAAGTCGGTTTGCTGAGCTCGATGGAGACCGGGAACGCCGGCTCGATCAAATCGAGAGTGGCGATGAAATTGATCCAGGTGTTGTGAAGGAAGTTAAGGTTTTTGTTGCTGCTAAGCGTAAGCTGAGCGTGGGTGACAAGATGGCGGGTCGCCACGGAAACAAAGGGGTGGTTTCGGTCATCGTGCCTGAAGAGGATATGCCTTATCTTTCCGACGGAACGCCTGTTGACATCTGCCTCAATCCACTTGGCGTGCCCTCACGAATGAATGTTGGTCAGGTTTTAGAAACCCACCTTGGTGTGGCGGCTAAAGCCTTAGGTTTCAAAGTTGCGACTCCAATTTTCGATGGTATTCCCGAGGCGAAAATCTGGGAATATATGTCCGAGGCCAAGAAGGTCGAAGGCTTCACTTGGATCGGTGATGGTAAGGATGGTTCTGTTGCTGGTAAGTCTACGCTTTATGACGGACGGACCGGAGAAGCGATTCATCAGCCCGTCGTGGTCGGCATCATTTACATGCTCAAGCTTGGGCACCTTGTCGCCGACAAGATCCACGCTCGTGCCGTTGGTCCTTACTCACTTGTTACCCAGCAGCCGCTTGGTGGTAAGGCCCAGTATGGTGGTCAGCGATTTGGAGAGATGGAGGTCTGGGCTCTTGAAGCCTACGGCGCCGCTTATACTCTTCAGGAGCTTCTCACGGTGAAGTCAGACGATGTGCAGGGCAGGACCCGCATTTACGAAGCCATTGTGAAAGGAGATAACCATCTTGAAGCCGGAACTCCCGAGAGTTTCAACGTTCTCATTAAGGAGATGCAGTCACTCGGTCTCGATGTTCGACCCGGACGATCTGGGTCGGAGCCTGGTGCCGCCGCTAGCCAAGACTTTTCTCTTGATGATCTTACCCTCTAAACCTCAACACAAACCCCTAACTAATAACTACTACCTATAACCTATTATGAGTGTTGAAACCAATCTTCGCGAACTTTACGGAGTCGACCAAAAGCCAGACCCTTTCGATCAGGTCTCCATCACCGTCGCAAATCCTGAAACCATCCGTGGCTGGTCCCAAGGTGAGGTCCTCAATCCTGAGACCATCAACTACCGGACCTTTAAACCTGAAAAGGGTGGTCTCTTTTGTGAACGTATTTTCGGTCCGACCCGCGACTGGGAGTGCGCCTGTGGAAAATACAAGCGAATCAAGCACAAGGGCACTGTCTGCGATCGTTGTGGCGTTGAGGTGACTCTGAGTCGCGTCCGTCGTGAACGCATGGGACATATTGATCTTGCTGTTCCTGTATCCCATATCTGGTTCTACAAGTGCATGCCTTCCCGCATCGGTCTCGTCCTCGACATGACCGCTCGTGAGCTTGAGCGTGTTATTTATTATGAGGACTATCTCGTTACTGAGCCTGGGAAAACCGCTCTTGAGCGTGGTCAGCTCCTCACTGAGACCGAACTTCGTGATGCCGAAGAGGACTACGGTGACGAAGCCTTCCGTGCTGGAATGGGTGCCGAGGCTATCCGCGATCTTCTAAGTCAGGTGAATCTTGAAGAGCTCATTGTTGAGCTTGAAGAGGCCATGGAAGCGACTCGCTCGAAGCAGAACCGTAAGAAGCTCGCTAAGCGCCTCAAGCTTTCCCGTGGCTTCCTGCAGTCCAACTCGCGTCCTGAGTGGATGATTATGACGGTTCTTCCGGTCATTCCTCCGGACCTCCGCCCTCTGGTGCCTCTAGAAGGTGGCCGCTTTGCGACCTCTGACTTGAACGACCTCTATCGTCGTGTCATCAATCGGAACAACCGTCTCCGGAACCTCATGCAGCTGAAGACTCCCGAGGTCATCATCCGCAACGAAAAGCGCATGCTTCAGGAGGCTGTTGACGCTCTCTTCGACAACGGTCGTCATGGCCGCGCTGTCACCGGAGCTGGAAACCGGGCGCTCAAGTCTCTTTCCGACATGCTCAAAGGTAAGGGCGGACGTTTTCGTCAGAACCTCCTCGGTAAGCGTGTCGATTATTCTGGTCGTTCCGTGATCGTGATTGGGCCTGAACTCAAATTAAATCAGTGCGGTCTTCCCAAGAAGATGGCCCTGACTCTCTTCGAGCCTTTCATCATCCGCCGTCTGAAAGAACTTGGCTACTGCCACACCGTTCGTTCAGCCAAGAAAATGATCGACCGCAAAACCACCGAGGTTTGGGACATCCTTGCTGAGGTGACGAAAGGGCACCCCGTCATGCTCAACCGTGCACCGACTCTTCACCGTCTTTCGATCCAGGCTTTCGAGCCCGTTCTTATTGAGGGATCTGCGATTCGTTTGCACCCGCTTACTTGTGGTGCTTACAATGCTGACTTCGATGGCGACCAGATGGCAGTTCACGTCCCACTTTCAGTTGAGGCCCAGATGGAGACTCGTCAGCTGATGCTTGCGACCAACAATATCTTCTCTCCTGCATCTGGACGTCCCGTAATCACTCCTTCTCAGGACATCATTTTGGGAACTTATTATCTCACTTGGGCCAAGATTCGGACTCCGAAGCAAATTGAGAAGCAGGGTCACTTGCCCCTCTTCGAAAACACCACTGAAGTTGAATTCGCGATCGCCAACCGGAAGCTGGATTACCACCAGTATATTCGTTTGCGTAATCCCGATCATGGCAAAGATTCTGTCTTTGGTGATAAGGAAAGCTCGATCATCGAAACTACTCCAGGTCGTGTCCGTTTTAACGAGATTTGGCCTGAGGGCGTCGGTTTCTTTAACAACAACGTAGGGAAGTCTCAGATTGGAGACATTATTTGGCGTTGTTACCAAGTCGCGGGAGGCAAGGCTACGGTGCAAACCATGGACCAGCTCAAAGAGCTCGGATTCAAGGAAGCAACTCGTTCCGGTTGCTCTATTGGTATCGTCGACATGGTTATTCCAGAGGAGAAGCCAGCCGAGCTCAAGACCGCATACGCCGATGTTGAGACCGTCAATAAGCAGTATCGTAATGGTGTCATTACCAATGGCGAGCGCTACCAGAAGGTGGTTGATATTTGGACCCGTGCGGGTGACAATATTGCTAACGCACTCTACCGTAAGCTCGAGTTTAACGAGGGTAAAGAAAAGGCAAACCCACTCTTCATGATGGTCGACTCCGGCGCTCGGGGTAACAAGAACCAGATTAAGCAGCTCTCGGGTATGCGGGGACTGATGGCCAAGCCATCGGGTGAGATCATTGAGCGTCCGATTACCTCAAACTTCCGAGAAGGTCTCTCCGTGTTGGAGTATTTCATCTCCACCCACGGTGCGCGTAAAGGTCTCGCCGATACTGCCCTGAAGACAGCTGACTCCGGATACATGACCCGTAAGTTGGTCGATGTTTCCCAGGATGTCATTATCACCGAGCCAGACTGTGGAACAGAGAAGGGGATTACCGTTCATGCGATTTATTCGGGTGACGAAGAGGCCGCCTCCCTCCAGTCTCGGATTTACGGCCGGACTTCTTGCGAAACTATCAAGGACCCCGTTTCCGGAGATATCATTGTCAAAAAAGGGGGTCTCATGGGCGAGACAACCTCAATTGCTGTTGAGAATGTTGGTCATGAACGCCTTAAGATCCGGAGCCCGCTCACTTGTGAATCGGAGCGCGGATGCTGTCAGTCTTGTTATGGTCTCAATCTGGCTACTGGTAAGCTTGGTAAGATTGGTGAAGCAGTCGGCATTATTGCTGCTCAGTCTATTGGTGAGCCGGGAACCCAGCTCACCATGCGAACCTTCCACTCCGGTGGTGTTGCGCTTGGTGCCACCAAGCAACCTGAAGTCAAGGCCAAGAACAAGGGCGTTGCCTACTATAAGGATCTGCGCACCGTTGAAGATGTCGATGGTAACTTCGTGGTCCTAAACAAGAACGGTTCACTTTCCGTTCGTGATAAAGATGGCCTTGAACTTGAGTCCTACAATGTTGTCATTGGATCGGTGATTTCGGTTGCTGATGGCGCTGACGTGAAGAAGAACCAGTCGATTTTGACTTGGGATCCTCACTCAGTCCCCATTATTGCTGAGTCTGGCGGTAAGATTGAATTCCGCGACATGATCACGGGAATTACTATTCAGTCCGAGACCGACAAGGCTACCGGCAAGAAAGGTTTGACCGTGACTGAGCACAAGGAAGATTTGCACCCGCAGATCGTCATCGTTGATCCAAAGAGCAAGGATGTTCTCAGCAGTTACTCTATCCCAGTTGGAGCTCACCTTTCCGTCAAAGAGGGAGCCAAGATTCAAGGGGGTGTGCAACTCGCTCGAACTCCACGTAAAATTGCTAAGACTGGTGACATTACTGGTGGTCTTCCACGAGTCGCGGAACTTTTCGAAGCTCGTCGTCCGAAAGACGCCTGCGTGATTGCGAAGCTTGATGGTGAAATCTCCTTCGGAGGCACCGTTCGCGGCAAGCGTAAGGTGATCGTCACTCACACTGAGTCTGGTGAAACCGCCGATCACCTTGTCCCAATGGGCAAGCACATGATCGTTGGTGAAGGTGACATGGTGGTTCGTGGCGATCAAATTACCGAAGGTCCTGTGGCTCCCGAAGATCTCCTTGAGGCTTGCGGCCCCCAGGCTCTGCAAGAGCACCTTAATAACGAGGTCCAGACGGTTTATCGCTCTCAGGGTGTTGAGATTAATGACAAGCACATTGAGATCATCATTCGTCAGATGCTTCGCAAGGTGAAGATCT
>CASICJ010000025.1 GCA_949373085.1 uncultured Verrucomicrobiales bacterium | reverse complement strand
CAGCAGCAAGCCCCAGAATTAGGGGTCTCATTAGGAAGCGGTATAGGGGTTCCCCATTTCAGTCCGAAGGTTCCAAAATTAGTCACAGTTGCAATTCCGCCCTGAGCCTGTTCGGGCGTCAGCTTTCGGTTACGAGCCTTCCTCACCAATTGTCCATATTCTTCAGCTAACTCAGGAACTCGAAGTTGATCCACGTTACGTAAGACCGGAACCACCACTCCATCGTCTACCTGAACCGCAATCCCGATATCGTAAGCTCGAGGGTGAACGACTTTCTCACCAATCAGAAATCCTGCGGTTGCTGGTTGTTCCGAAAGTGCAATCGCAAAAGCGCGCAGGACATAGATGGGTGAGACCCGGCTTGGGGATTTTGCCTTGCACGATGTTCGAGAACTGGATCAAGGACGACAGGAAGCCCAACGGAGGCTAGTGGGCGCGACCAACTCCGCCGCATAGCATCAGCAACCGAAAGACGCATCGGAGAAGCCGCACTCTCGGGCCAATCGGAAATATATTCCAAAAACTGTTCGAGATCCTCTACCGTTACCCGCCCACCTGCACCACTTCCCGCGATTGCCGAAATATCAGCTTCGCGCAAACCGAGCTCATCCATCCGAGCCCGCATTCGAGGTGAAATGTAGTGAGCTCCCTTCATTCCAGCCGGAACTGGGAGACCACGGACGCTCGGCTCAACCAACTTCGGTTCTTCGTAACTCTGCTCGGTTTGCCGGAAGTGCAAATTTTCTTCCTTACCCTTGTCCAATAATCTTGGTTCTCCTTGCAATCCCATTGTGGGGGCTCCAGTCCGGGAAATCTCCTCCTCGGTCGCCTCTAAGATTCCCAATAAGCTTCCGACTGCATAGTCGACCCCCTTCTTCGGCTCGAATTTCTGTAACGGTGCCTCCACAAAGGGTGGTAACTCCCATCATAGCCTTATTCGTTTCAACTTCGATAATTTCTTGGTCTGCCAACGACTGAATCCCCCGTCGCAATATTCAACCTGATAATTCTAGCCTCGGCGATCGATTCGCCAAGCTGAGGCATGATGATAGGAACCTGTGGCATGATTGTTAGAGATTAAGAAGTTCACGAAGTTTTTCCAAGATCGATTCAGGAGTGGGACGATGGCGGCCCACAGATCTGGGTGATAGGGAATCGGAGTATCTTTAGAATTCAAGCGTAGTGGCGCAGCATCAAGAAGATGGAAACCTTCTGCCACAACTCTTGAGACGACCTCGGCCGTGACGCCCCCCCCAAGGAAACCCCTCACCACAGCGCTAAAAGGCGACCCGTTCTCGCGACTGAAGCAATGACAGTATCCATGTCGAGGGGTTTTACGGAACGCAAATCTACCACTTCAATCTCCCATCCCTCCTTTGCAAGCCGGTCAGCAGCCCTAACAGCTTCGTGCACCATCGCGCTATAAGTGACAACAGTAGCATGTTTGCCTGGACGAGTGATGCGGGCCATCCCTAGCGGAAGAGGCACCGGATCTATCTCGGTAGTTTTCAACCATCGATATGAGAAATTTATGCTCACAGAAAACGACAGGATCATCAATTTCAACTGACTCTTTGAGTAAATGAAAGGCATCGGAGACTGTCGCCGGGGTGGCGACGATAATTCCAGGATAGTGGGCGTAGAGGGTTTCCACCATCTGGCTGTGAAATGGCCCAGATCCAGGAGTGCCTCCACAGGGTAGCCTAACCGTAATAGGAACGGGGATCCCGGTCCGATAATAATGAGTCCCAGCGTGATTTCGCAATTTGGTTAAAGGCAATCGAGGAAAAGTCGGCAAATTGCATTTCGAACGATAGGTCGCATTCCACTGATAGCAGCACCAATTGCCATTCCCACCATGGCATCTTCACTGATTGGAGAATCCATGACACGTCCTGGAAACTCCTCCATAAGCCCCCTAGTTGCCTTGAATGCACCACCAAACCCACCAATATCCTGACCATACAAGAAAACCTCATCCCTCTCAGCGAGTAACTCCCGCTGTGCCTGATGGATCGCATCGATATAAGTGACACTCATGAGTTGATTCCTTTCGATGAAAATGCCTGCCAGTCGTCTTGATATGGATCAGGTCCAGGGTCGGTTTGAGCATTGGCAACCGCCTGTTGGACCTCTTCAGCGGCCTCTTTTTTCCAAAGGTCAATTTCATTAGAAGTGGCTAACCCCTTTTTTACTACCTGCTGAATCCCAATCTCCAAGCAATCACGTCCAAGTTTCGAATCTTTTAAATCGGGCGCGACGTAAGAGGCATCATCGTGCTCACCATGTCCGCACAATCGAAGAAGCTTTCCAACAACCATCTGCGGACCTTCGCCTGCGCGAGCCGCTTTAACGGCCTCGTGGACAACGGCGAGGCACTCAAGAAGGTTAGTGGCATCGACCTCTCTCCCGGTAACGCCATAGCCCCGGGCACGATCGACGAGATTTTCACATGCAAATTGTCTCTCTCGAGGAGTGGAGTAGGCAAATTGATTATCAGCAACTAAAACTACGATCGGAAGTTTCTCTACTGCCGCCAAATTGAGGCCTTCATGAAAGGCTCCAGTGGAAGTCGCCCCATCGCCAACACAAGTCGCACCAACGACCTCGAGCATTTCCCCTTTCATACGTCGTGCCATAAGCATACCAGCTACGACAGATACCGAAGTTCCGAGATGACTGATCATTGCTGGCCGACGTTCAGCCGGACGCCCACGATGGATGTTACCATCGCGACCACGCATTGGGCCAAGAGCGGAGCCAAGATAGGTGCGAGTCGCTTCAATAAGTGGCTCACCAAAACCAGTTCGTCCAGCTTGATCACGAATGAGGGGCGCGAATATATCCTTCTCCTGATCAAGACAGCAACCAAGTGAAGCTGAAAAGGCCTCCTGCCCTGTTCCAAGATAAACACCACCTACAATCTTACCTGCTTTATAGAGACTCGAAAGCTTGGACTCTAGGGTCCTAGAGGTAATCATAACCCTCAGGGTCCGCCGAATTAAATCAGCATCAATGCTACTTGATGTAATTGATCCTGATGCAGATGAAGATTCCATTGTGTGAAGATTAGAGGTCTTGATCGACCGCCTTGAGCTCGAGAAAAAGATCGTTCCACCGTTCTTTCCGTGGCTCAAGAAGAAGCTTTTGGTCAGCGATCCGCCTTCGAACGATCTCGAAAAGCCCACCATATTCAAGATAGAATTCGCGAACACCGTCTTTGTAGTCGCTTGCAAGAGAATCAGCGAAGGTGTGTCGCAAGTCTTTAAACCCTTCCATAAAGTCGCGGCAAAGCGCTTTTCGTGAGATTTTCGAGTAAATCGCAGCGATCCCGAGAGTCCCGGTTGCCATCGTCATAAATATCCAAGGCCAAGTCGCTACGTTTAAACCACCTAAAACCCCAGCAATCGTGTACAAAAGTAAAAAAAGAGTCGTATACCGACGCAGGACTATTCGGCGACTATCTATCTTAAGATCGATTATTCCTCTGATTTTAAGCTGCGCTACCGCTTGCTTAGCTGAACGCCCTAAGCGGCGCATAAAACGCTTTCGGGTTCCCGCAAGAGATTCTGTTTCTTTCTCAAAGTTAGGAGGATTGATCCCGAGATTCTCCTGGATGCGAGGCTCTACAGTTTTCCAATGATTCCGACAGCTCTTTACCAACTCAACGCCATCAACCTCTGCCTGTTTTTCGACAGCCTCCTTCACTGCTGTAATTAAATCCCGCTCGATTTTAGAAGGTAATTTCTCCTGTTGAAAAAGTGACATCAAGCACCGAGTAATCGACATCCTCCGGCCTAAATCGCGAGTCGCAATTTGCCCTTGTCGAAAAAAGACATCACCCATCCCACCTAAACGTTCGAGTAAAGAAATGGCCTGTCCTTCACGACGAAGATCTACTTCGTTTTCTAATTCTGCCAAAAAACGCTGATCACTATCGAGCGAATCACTTCGCTCTTCAATCCGTCCCTCAATTTTCTTTAAAACTTCTTGCGCTGCATTACTTACCTCTTGGTGAAATTTGCGCCGATTCGGATCATGAGAGACCTTCGAGGAAATAAAGTCATTAAGCGCCGTCAACCCACTTTTCCTCAGCATATGGGACAACGGAGGATCGTTCTTCCTAGCTTCCATTACCAATTTGGCGGAAACAGGGAAGATCTCGGGAATCCTTCCAGTCTTCTGTTCCCCCAAAGTCTTCATATGACCTGAAATCACCTTAAGATCCTCTTCTCCTCTTAAATCACTTTGCTGAAGAACAAACCCTACTTTAACTAATTGCTCTTCTGGAAGTCGCGCAACCAATTGCCATGTGTCAGCACACCATGGGTTGCCGACGGGGAAAACGAATAACAAGAGATCTGCGACCGGCAGAAAACGTTCGATCTCCTCCAGATTTCCTTCGATTGAGGCATTGGAACCTGGAGTATCAACCACTTCGAAATCACGAAGGAAGCCCAAAGGGCGGAGATTTTGTATTAGCATTGATCTCTTCTCCGTTGAGCCCGCTTTCTCTCCATACCGATACCACTGAAGCTGTTTAGTCTTAGGAAGAGCATCAACCTCGCAAATTTCATTACCGAAAAGCGCATTGATTAGGGCCGATTTCCCAGCGTTAATTTCACCGCAGACAACAAAAAGAAAGGGCTTTCGGAGATCTTTTAAAAAACTCCCGTCAGTAACAGGATCTAGAATCTCGCCGCCACATTCACGAGCAAGCTGACCAACCCCTAATACCACCTCAGCAAGGCGCTCCCTGATCGCAAAATAGCGTTTGCCAAACATGGATGAAGATTATTAGGAGATCAATCAACAACCAGCCCCTAAGCTTGTCCTTTCAGGGCAAGGAGTTGTGAAACAGTTATAAATTGGTAGCCTTTTGAAAGAAGATCGTCAAAGGTGCCAGGCATCGCATCAATCGTTGGAGCATGGAGATCGTGCGCCAAAATAATCGCACCATTATGAGCCCCTCTCAAGATTCGCGAGCGCACCACTGATGGTCCGGGTCGCTTCCAATCGTTTGGATCTACCGACCACATGATCGTAGGGTAGGTGAAATCAGAAAAAACCAAGCTCCGCTGGCGTTGTAAGAGTGCGCCATAGGGCGGACGCATCGTACGGGGTTTAACCGCAGCGGCACGAACGATCGCATCTTCGGTTCGGCGCATTTCACTGCGTAATTCGGAGTTGCTGAGAGCGGTTAATTTACGGTGCGTATAGGTGTGGTTTCCAATCTCATGTCCCTCGGCCACGATTCGTCGAACGATATGGGGGTAGCGATCTACATTGCTACCAATTACGTAAAAAGTAGCTTTGATATTGCGGGTCCGCAGGATGTCGAGCAGCCGAGGAGTATTCTTGGGGTGAGGACCATCATCAAATGTCATAGCCACATAAGGCTGATTGGACAAACCGCGAGAGTGCGTCACGCTTTTACCACTGAATTGGGTCGGCAGGTTCATATTGGGATTTCTTAACCCCTTATTTACGTATGCCGGAGGGCGGTATTGAGTATTTGCCCCAAGTCTTACTGGCTGGTTTCCGAATCGGGACGATGAAGCACCATGTTTTCCAACCTTAGAGCCCTCGTCACCCTTCTTGCTTGAACAGGCAGGAAGCGCGATCAGTGTCCCTGAACTCAGCGTTAGAATTTTCCGTCTCTTCATGCGTTTCTAAAGGTGATTATTATTACGGAATCATCAAATGTCACGCATTTCCTAACAATCTATCATCTAAGGCTCAATCGTTTCAGTGACGCATTGACTGCACAATCTCATTTCAATCCTCAAAACCGCTCGACAGATCCCAATTCAGGGTCCAATTTCCCGTACCATGTCCAAACCAAAGCTGTTTATTCCAGGTCCCGTGGATGTTGCTCCTGAAACTTACGCCGCGATGGCAGGCCCAGCAATAGGGCACCGTGGTAAGGATTTCGAAGAACTCTATTCGTCGATTCAACCCGGAATCAAGAAAGTTGTCGGCACGACCCGCCCAGTCTTCTTCTCTACCTCTTCAGCTTGGGGAATTATGGAAGGTTGTATTCGCAATTTAGTCAAAAAAAAGGTCCTTAACCTTTGCTGCGGTGCGTTTTCGGATAAGTGGTATGGCGTCGCCCAAAGTTGTGGCAAGGAGGCGGAAAAGATTCAGGTCGAATGGGGTCAACCAATCGATCCTGAAACCGTTCGCGAAAAGTTAGCAACCGGCGGTTTCGATACGGTAACTTTGGTTCACAACGAAACCTCGACCGGCGTCCTAAATCCTCTCAAAGAGATCTCTGATATTGTTCAATCCTTCGACGATGTGATTTTAGTCGTCGATACGGTCTCTTCTCTCTCTGCCATGCCTATCAACTTCGACGGGCTTGCTATTGATGTTCTTCTAGCCGGGGTTCAAAAGGCGATTGCTCTTCCTCCAGGCTTGGCTGTATTCGTTACATCGGACGCGGCTCTGGAGCGCGCAGCTGGCATGGACGACCGTGGCTACTACTTCGACTTTTGTGAATTTGCTAAGAACGACGCAAAGGACAACACTCCTTCAACTCCGTCCATCCCCCATCTTTATGCCCTCCGCGAAAGAGTTGGTGTAATGCTTGAAGAGGGACTTGAAAATCGCTTTGAACGTCATCTTGCCAACAATGCGATGGTCCACGAATGGGGCGCAAAACACAATTTTGAGCTTCTTCCTCCAGAAGGCTTCCGCTCACGCTCCCTATCCTGCTTCATCACACCAGATAATCTTGATCAAGCCGGCTGGATCAAATCAGTCATTACGGAGCATGGGTTTGCCATCAACGGGGGTTACGGAAAGATCAAGGGTAAAACCTTCCGAATTTCAAATATGGGGAACGAAACTCAGGAAACCATGCAAGACCTTTTTGATGCGCTTGACCTAGAGCTACCAAAATTTCTCAGGTAGCAGTTCCCTTCCTTAAAAAGGCCCGTCATTCGAGCAAATTCTATACTGTGGGAAAATATTGTTCGGCTCAGAAAATATTTGGGAGCTCAATCCATCAAGATCCCTTAATAATCAATAGCCTAACAAGAGAAAGGGTTCGGGCGGATTACTAAACTATAAAAACCTTCAGAAAATCCTTGGCAAATCGGCGAAGTTACTGCAGCTTCCGCGCCCACCACCAAAATTATGGTAGCACTCCGACTCACTCGCCAAGGTTCCAAGGATCGCCCTTACTACAAAATTGTTGCTGTCGACAGCAGAAAGCGTCGTGACGGTCGTTATATTGAGCAGCTTGGGACATACAATCCAATGGCCGATGGTGAGAACTACACTCTAGATCTTGAAAAAGCTGATAAGTGGCTTGGCGTTGGAGCAAAGCCGAGTGGTACTGTTGCGAGCATCATCAAGAAGGTCCGCACGGCTAGCTAATCCTGGCCCACTGATCTAAAACTATTTTCAGGATCCCGTGGTCTCAGGACTCCGGGATTTTTATTTGGATTTTTAGACTACTAAGGCCAACTAAAGAGTGTTCCTTATGACTTTCTCTGAATTCTATCAACTTTTAGAGTCTCACCCTGACCATGGCATCACTCTGACCTTACCTGATCAAACTCAAGCCCCTCTCCATTTTCATATTACGGAGATTGCATCAAATTCGAAAGTATTCATAGATTGCGGAGGAAGAAAACACTCAGAAAATTCATGTATTTTACAAATCTGGGTCGCTGACGATTTCGATCACCGAATCAAGGCTGGAAAGTTGATCAAAATCCTCACCAAGGCTCGCGCACTTTTCGATTCCAAGGATATCCCTGTGGAATTCGAACATGAAGCACCAGTCCTAACTCGTCTTCCGATCGAAGACTATATGGTAGATGAAAGCGTCATTACTTTTATTCTCTATTTTAAAAAGGCCGATTGCCTCGCAAAAGATCTATGCCTTCCTAAGCGTGACTTCAGCCTCCCGAATATCCCCTCTCGCTCCTCTGCAACGACCAAGGATTAACTCTGCCCATCGACGGAAGAGATTACAGAAACTCTTACAAGCTGAAGGGAAATTGAAACCTTGCTCAACGCTCTTCCTTGTTCACGATTATATAATCCACTCATCACAAATTTCTGCGATAGGATCACTCAAATCGACGAATTTCAACCTTATGAAAATCTTTGTTTCCATTCTAATCACTCTCCTTCCTTTTGGCCTTTTTGCACATGAGGTGAAACCTCTCAGTAATACCCTTTCCGAAGAATATGACCTCGACCCAAAATTCTATAATAAAACGACAATGGTACAGGAAATCCTTGTGGCGACATCAGAAAAGGTTTCCGACACCACTCATTTAGAAACTGCGTATCTTTTTGATCGTATGATGCGCGACCTCAAACCAAAAATTTCTCAGCGAATTAAAGAGGCTAAAGTCCTATGTCTTCTCGTTGCTCATGATGAACTCACCTCCGATCTCCCTCAATTTAAATCAAATAAAAAAGGAGAAGAACTCGATTTTTACAACTGGCGACAACGGGGATTTCTAACCAAGAAAAAGGATCGTTTTGTGGTTCTTTTTGCCGAAGAAGACGTAATGGAATACGAGGGTGGAATGCAGATCGAAAGTATCCTAATTCACGAGTTTGGACATGTCATTCATGGTGCAGGATTCGATGAGAAATTGAAAGACGATTGGACGGCAGCCTTCGAAACATCAAAAGCAAAAGGTCGTTGGAATGACGGACGAGCCGCTCAGCGCTTTCGGAGAATCAAAGGCAGCAAACCGGTTCTACTTCTCGATGCTCTCGCCAAATCTTTTCCAAACCAGCCACGAAAACTTCTCAAAAAATGCCTCGATTGCGGCAACATTCTCGTAAACGGAAAAATTACTCAATCCAGTGTTATGGTGACTGAAAACGACAAGGTCCTTATCATTTTTGGAGGAGATAAATCATGCTACGCTGGGAAAAATCGCGGTGAGTATTTCGCCGAAGGGGTTCAATGTTGGTATAATACAAACCGGACAATGGATCATGATCACAACCATATCCGAACACGTGAACAACTCAAAGCATACGATCCAGCCCTTGCAAAACTCTGCGCTGATGTCTTAGGCGAGAGTGAATGGCGTTTTGTCTCACCGCGAAAGCGGGCCGGAAAGAACCACCTCAAGGGCTACAACCCCGCCAAGGCCCCAGTTGTAAAGGAACTCGAACACATTAAGAAGGCGGGGCTCGATTACTACGATAAATACTGGTCCTCCTACTGGGACAGACTCCACGATAAATATCCCGCCGGTGCTAATTAAAATAATTGATCGGACCTAGGCTAATCGCACCTTTTTTACTTTGTCCAGCCTCGCTTTTATTAACCGAACCCAAAACTCTAAACGATTTTAATTCGTGACCCAAAATTGAAACACCACTCACGGCTTGTATTGGCCGGCTCATTATTCTCATGGAATTTAACTCTGCCGCCATCGTTCGCACCCAATGGCCCGAAGTAGTAGTTAAACCCCTGCGCGTTTGGCATGCGGTCGACAATAGCCTTGCGATTTGAGACATCCCACTTTCCGATGCAAACGGTTTGATAGCCCACCTTTCGAATCAATTCCGCCCAAGTGATCTCAGAGGCTGGCATCCCCCAACCTTAACTGCGTAGCGGTTGGCGCCCGGTCAAAAGTGCCGAACGGGATGGTCCGCAAACCGTCTGGGAATAGAACGAAGTAAAACGAGTCCCTTCCTTAGCGAGCTGGTCAAGACGCGGAGTCCTATTCTTTTTGCTGCCATAACACGCGAGATCGCCGTATCCTTCGTCGTCAGTAAAGACGATCACGATATTCGGTTTCTCAGCAGCTTTAACGAATCCCAAAGTTCCAAAGATCAGTAATGTCTTTGGAATAAAAGAAAGTAGGAATTTCATGGGATCTCAGATTTATTTTACCATCAAATTAGCCATTGCATTAGCGAAGGAATCTCCAAGTCTCACAAAGAAAGCTCCACTTCCAAGATAGTGATACGGGCGATCACTGCCGACGGTGTCCCATTCGTGGTAATGCTTTGGCCAGCCTTTACTGAAGATCTCATGGGAGAAGTTTGAGTAGTCTTGGTAGCTCTCAACCGACGCCACATTACCTTTGAATTCGGGAGCTTTGGCAGCCTCCCGTTGACCGAGGGAAACCGCATTCTCACCCACCTTCTCAGCAGTCCTTCCCGTTCCGAGGACTCCAATGACGAATGGCATCTTGGGCACCTTGTATTCCTGACGCACATCCTTAATGAAAGAAATCATGTTGTTTTTGTAGTTGCCGCGAAACTCGGGTGAAAACTGATCGTTGTATCCCTGGAACCAGACAAAACCCGCAATCTCGTAACCCGCATCAGCATCATAGGCCGGGTGGTTTTCCTTAAGATTACTGAGAACGCTTCGGATCGACTCATTCATCATACGATAATTGAGCCCTGCATTCTTTTTGATTTCGTCGGCCTTCCCTCCAGATTTCTCCTTTTCATTTAGCTGGTAAGGACCAGCGGAAGGCGGGCGAAAATTGTAGTTGATCGACTTACCTCCCCATGAAGTTTTGATAATCAAAATCGGCCCTTTTATTTTTTGAGCCATTGAAAGCCCAAAACCGAATTCAGGCCCGATCTTCTTTCCGCCACCCCCATAACCCACTCCGAGCTTACCTGACCTTTTATTACCGTCGGCAATCGCATTGATGTAGACCTGATCCGAGACCACACATGCCGAAGTCACTTTGCTCTTGTAAGCTTCATGTGCGTCTTTGAGTTTTTTAACCTTCGCTTCAAGAGCCATTTTCTCAGGACCATCATCCATCTTCTTGACCTTATCAAACGAGATCCCACCACTGAGTTCATCGAGCTTCCTTGCCTGGGATAACTGCGCATCAAGCTTCTCTTTAGAAATCCCGCTTCCTTCCTGGAAGGCTAATTTGGCCAACCCTTTGTCTCGAGTATCATTAGAGTTATAAAGAGTTGCAGCGGTATGAGGATTAGCATGTCCTACCATATTTGATTGGCCTGCAAGAATGAATACTTTTAACTTCTCGGCAGCTTCAGCCGGACTGCTGATCGACACAATTGTGGTAGCCATCGTCAACGCGGCTCCCTTCTTACTTAAAATATTTTTCATGATTCTTCTGAAATTGTTGTAAAGGATACTCCTTACCCTGGGCAATCTTAGCAGAAAAGTGAAACCGCGGACACTTTCAACCACGCGTATTATCAAATGCGAAGGAAGATCTTTCCGCGTTATATTCTAGATAGAATCAACCAGAAAACCAAAAGCACAGCCAAGCCTTCGCAGAGGAACGCATAGTTCTCCTCATAGGATGCGAAGTAAATCCTGCCCAAAGAGGATTATAATACTCTTCTCGGTGAAGTCATGGATCAGGTGCGCGATGAGATACACCGCGATGGATTTCATCACGATTAGCGGAAAGGGCCAACCCACTGAGTAATTCTCCAAGCGGGTCCGCTTGACTCTCACGGGTAGAAAAGGAAACCTCCTGTCAGATGAAATTTGCACTTTGCAACGAGACATACGGGGGATGGGATTTCGACCGCAGCTGCGCCCATATCGCCCAAAGCGGTTACCAAGGAATCGAAATTGCCCCATTCACCCTGAAGGAAGATCCGCGAAAAATCAGTGAATCAGAGTCCAGCGATTTTGGCAGGAGGGCCAGCGCCGCAGGACTTGAAGTGGTTGGCCTTCACTGGCTTCTGGTCAAACCTGCTTGGCTCCACCTGACAACCGACGATCCTCTGCTGCGGAAGGACACCATCGCCTTCGGACAACATCTCGCCCGGACCTGCGCCGCCATGGGCGGTTCGATCATGGTTTGGGGCAGTCCAAAACAACGCAACTTGGCAGAGGGTTGGAACTACGACGAAGCCGCTTCCAGAGCCGCCGAAACCCTACATGAAATCGCCGAAACGGCCGGTCCGCTCGGAGTGACTATTGCCATGGAGCCCCTCGCTCGCGCGGAAACTAATTTTCTCAACACTGCCGCTGAAACAGTCCGCCTGATCGAACGCGTTGACCACCCCGCGTGCCGTCTGCACCTTGATGTCAAAGCGATGAGTGATGAAGAAAAAGCCATCCCAGCAATCATTACAGAAAGCAAAGCTCACACTGCCCACTTCCACGCCAACGACCCGAATCTACGGGGGCCCGGAACCGGCGAGGTCCACTATCCGCCCATCGTCGAAGCTTTGCGAAAAACGGATTACAACGGCTATGTCTCCGTCGAAGTTTTCGACTACACTCCCGACCCCGAAACAATCGCCACCGAGAGTATCGCCTTCCTCAAAAAAGTCTTCGGTACGTAATCATTCTGTCACTACTTACCTGACTCAGCCTCACTTTCTTCGGTCTTCAGGTGGTATTCGTTTTCCAGCGTCCAAACCGCAGGCTTTCCCCGGCGCTGGCAAGCTAGCCAGTTGAGACCGGCATGATGGATGATTTCATGCTTTCCTTGAAAAATGGTGACCCTGGTATTTTCCGATACCTTACGAAACAGAACATTCTTGTTTCCATATAGGGAATCCAGTTCCGGCTCCTCACAACCTGCAGGCAACGCCTGCTGTCGATAGAAAGAATCGATGAATCCACGAGAGATTCGATCTTTTTCAGCCGCCACCCGATTAAAGGCATGAAGTGAATGGGTAAACGGAACACTCCCACCCGCGTGACCGTCGGTCACCCCAGCATTGATGTCCAAATTGACCTCAACAGCCTTATCAAGGTAAGTAAGCGGAGAACGTTTTACGCACTCGCGCTTCGCGCCTTCAAATTCATTGGGCCGACCCCCAACACTCTTTTCAATATGATCCGCATACTTTGAATGGCTCCCACTTCGTTTCTGTTCCCACCAGGCCTGAATGTCCGATATCGGAACCCAAGCCGAGACCCCGGCCCAAATATCGGGCGCTCTTCCGGCCATTAAAAGCGAAGCATGCCCCCCGCCCGAGACACCAATCAGATAGATGCGATCGGTATCCACTTGGTGCTTCCTCTTCATGTAGGCAACGGCATCCACGATATCTTTCACCACCTTATTCGATCCGCAGGCATCAGCGGTCCAATTCGGTCCCCGGAAATTCGGATGAATGAAGTGCCAGTCTTTCTCGATGCACCATCGGGCGTAAACCACTTCCCCTCCCGCTTGCCTGTAGTCTCCGCTCCAGCTGTGAAGACCAACAAGCAATGGACGTTTGGACTTGTCGCTGGCAGCACGCAGCAACATCGACTGTAGGGACTTATCGGCACTCGCCAGATACTTAATTTCCTTTACCTGCTCCGGCCATCCCTCGATCTTTGTGTGGTTCGGCTCTTTGGCAAGGCCTGATCCGATCAAGATGACCAAAATAATGGCGGTGGAAGGCGAAAGCGCACTTACATCAATCCTCGTATTCATTTCTAAGTTTCTAATCCTCTCTATTCGGCAGACCCGCTCGACCGAGTTCATCCAAATTAAAATCAATCGCGCAACCAAACCCCGATCCCGAAAGCATCTCCAAATCGAGCCGGCCATCGCGAATTTGCAGTGAAGCGTATCCCTCCTCTCGCATCGTATACAACGCTGGATAAAGCGTCGCCATCTTCTCCTGAACGGAATGCGGAAACATCGACAAACCTTTAAAATAGTGGTGACCATTACGCTCGATATCTCCAATTTGTAAGGCTGCCATCACTTCCAGATCATTGAGTAACGCCACCGGCCCAACATTAGCGAGGTCTTCACCGCTCATCAACCATGTTTCGTCCGGGCGCTCACGACGATACCATTCAACGAGACAGCGATTGGCCAAACCTTTGAAAACCCCTTTGCAATTCTTGTGGCTCGTCCCACGATAACCAAGCTCCAGAGCACAGCGCAAAGATGTCAACTCCGCGTCAGACTCGTCGATAATCATCGGCGGCGCCTCCGGCCACGAGTCGAATCCCTCCTTCACCACGTCCTTTAAGGCATCATCACGATGTATAGGCTGCTCGACGAAGATGAGATGCTCAGGTGAGAGAAATTCACGTAGTGCGGGCCGCTCCAGATAGGCCTCCCAGTGCTCTCGGAATTGCGCCAGGTTACGATACTGCTCATTCCCATCCAGAGTGAGCCGGTAGCTAGGGACTTTTTCAGTAAAAAGTTCGGCGAGGCGTTCGAGTCTTGGAACATCTACCTCGAGATTCCCACAGATTTTTACTTTAAAATGGGTTAAACCATATGCATCGATAGCATCAAGCAAGGCTTGAGGTAACATGTCGTCAGCGCGATCTTCTTCTTGAATCTCTGAAGCAGTCAGCGGATCACCAAGACCAACGGTATGACGAGCGATTACCGATTTTTCTGGATTTCCTAGCCAATCTGATGGCTCCGTTCCCATTAGCTCGGAGTGGATTGTGCCCAGATCAATCCCGAAGACATTTGACTCTACCGCCTCGGCAAAACTCGAGCCCTCAAAACGGCAGACCGTATCGATCATAGCTCGCTCAATAAGACTTGTCCCAAGATGAGCCAGTAAAGGCGGTATACCATTTTCATCTGCCCAAGCGTCTTGCTTGCTATAGACTTTTTGCCACCAAGCGAAAACCGAACACTCCTCGACAACGCGCCCAAACTCCACCGCCTTCTCAATTGCCTGCAACATTTTAGGGAGGTCCTGTTCAAATGTGGTTTCTGGATTTTTAGTAAACCATTTCGGAGGCAAACCTTCAGATGCAAGGCCTACAATCTCCTCCCCGTCTATCGTCACCTTGACCGAAAGGAAGACATGGGGTAATTCTGTCATCGCAGCAATACCGTAGCGAAAAGGAAAGCGCGTTCGCATCCAGCGAGTGCGGAAGGTAACATCATTTAGGGAAATATGCATTCCTTTAGGTATTGGAGCAAAGCTCAATGGGGAATTCGAAAGAAATGTTTTATTTTTAAAAATTCTCAAATCGCAACTTTATATTTTCAGGCAGATCAAGACCGACGAACTTACCCATTAGCATCCGTATCACAGCAATTCAAAACCCCCTTCAGTCCCTCTCCACCTTTGCAACTCTAGTCCGATTCTCATTTGACTAGGAGTGCTCCCTCTCGAACAAGCAATGATCAAGGAACCCTTAGCGGTCAAACCAGCAACTCCGTCAATGGTCCTGGACTATCAGCCAACTTTTCGACAGGAACATCAACGCCATTGAGTATGAAAATGAACAAATTAATCAGCAGGACTTTCTTGTCCCCGATGAATTCGTGCAGGTTCCCGTGCTTGAACCCAAGCTTGTTGCCTCCAGCGAGTTGGATCGGGTAGTTCTCATTACTATGTGAGGCGTGCGGGTGAGCCGAGCCAGCCACTCATTTGCGAAGGAAAAAATCTACACTTACTCTATTAAAGAGCTCATTTAATTCAAAAAGAGTAATCGATAACCTGAAAAAATTCTAACACTAATTTGTGACTTCCTACGGAATGATTTCTAAATAAAAATCAAGCCCTAAAAATGGCACCGAGACTCTTGAACGTTAAATTTACAACTGCCATTTTTACGGCCTTCCTTGTGCAGCTGAGCCAGCTCGCTGCTGATATGAGGATTTTCAAGGAGCACGTCACCCCATTTCTGGAGGCCAATTGCACCGACTGTCACGACGCGGAGACTCAAAAGGGAAAGGTCGAGCTACACACCATTGGAGGCGACTTCTCTAATGGCGATAATGTCGTAATGTGGGAACGGGTACTCGAGCAGTTAGAGATCGGCACCATGCCGCCCGAAAAAAAACCACAACCAACCGCGGCCGAAAGGCAAGAAATTGTTAACTGGATCAAAGACGGACTCAAAACCGCTGGAAAAGGATTTCAAATCGAATCACGTGTGCTCCTACCTGAGTTTGGCAACCGAGTAAGCCACGAGCTCCTTTTTGATGGTTCGATTAGCACCCCACCTTTCACTCCATCGCGCCTCTGGAAGATGAGCCCACACATCTACGGTGGTAAAAAATATCAACCCCATGTGACTGGGGGAATCGAAGCTCAACCAGTCAGTTACAAATCCAAATCAAGCGGTCTTCGCGATTTTGCTGACCAAGAAATCATGGACGAGGCAGGGTTCCTTGCGCTTCAACTTGCGCTCTCAGATATCATAGCGAACCAAATCCACGACCGTGAACTCGCCCCAATGAGCTACGGCCCCAACGAAGGCAAGCCGATCCATATCCCCGGGAAAGAGAGCTTCAAAGCGATCTCCGAAGCACAGGGAAAGCCCCCACGCGAGGCACTCGAACGCGTGATCCGTGAAGAGTTTGCCCGAGCCTGTGGCCGTCCGATCACAGAAGATGAGTTTCCCAAATATCTTGCCTTTATGGAACGCAATCTTGCACAAGGGGGCAACGAAGCGGGACTTAAAACCACACTTCTAGGCATTTATCTCTCCAGTGAAGCGGTCTACCGGATCGAGCTCGGTCGTGGACCGGCTGACGAGCACGGAAGGCATTTTCTCTCACCCCAAGAAATCGCGTTCGCCCTCTCATACGCCCTTACCGACTCTCCTCCAACAAAGAACCCCATAATCAAAAAAGCGTATGATTCTAAAAAACTCACCAATAAAGCCGAGGTCGAAAAAGTAATCCGCGCCATGATTGCGGCCGGCGCCCCACCGATCCGCAAACATTTTCCCGCCAGCGCCTTTCATCGTATGATTCAAGAAGGTGAGCATGGCTTCGGTTACTACCCACGAATTGTTCGCTTCTTTGAAGAATTTTTCCTCTACCCAAGGGCTGAAGGGACTTTCAAAGATAGCCCCGGACCAGGAATGGGAGGCCGAGCTTTAATTGGCGCACCCCAAGGTCATATCGCCGCAATCGTTAATGAGGACAAACAAGTCTTTGAAGAACTTTTAAGCTCGCCCCGCTTCAATAACAGCCGAACACAGCTTCTCAAAATGGTTGATGAACGCCATGCTAAAAAGCTCAAAACTCAGCCTAAAGAAAAGGCAGATGCATGGCGCGCTAACATGATTAAGAAATCCAATAAACTGACCGATGACACCTTTCGCGCAGGCATGCTACACGACCTCAGTTGGCTGATTACCCACTCAACAAATGATCAAAACGACCCTGTTCACCGTGGAATCTGGATCCGCACCCATCTGCTGGCCGGAAATGTTCCAGCCCTACCGATAGGGGTCGATGCCAAGATCCCCGAGGATCATGACAAGCCCCTTCGTCAGCGGTTCGAAGTCACCAAAGCTAAGGAATGCTGGAAGTGCCACAAACACTTTGAACCGCTAGGAATGCCCTTCGAAAGCTTCACCGATCGTGGCTGGGTCCGCACCGGCATGTATTACCATAAAAAGCAGAAGCGCTTCGAAACCATGCTCACACCAGATAAGATCAAGTCGGGCTTGGAAAAAGGAGAACTGATCGAACACCCCTTTGATACGAGCGGAAAAATCACCGGCACTGGGGAGGCTGACATCGATGGCCCGGTCAAAGACGCCAACGAACTCGTGACCAAATTGGCGAAATCCACTCGTGTTCGTCAATCAATCATCCGACACTGCTTTAGGTACTGGATGGGCCGTAATGAAATGCTGAGCGACTCCAAAACCCTTATCGACGCAGAAAAATCCTACCTCGACAGCGGCGGAAAGTTTAGTGAATTATTAGTTTCGCTTCTTACCTCCGACTCCTTCCTCTACCGCAAATGATCACTTCACGCAGAAAATTTACCAAGGGCATGATGCTCGGAGCAAGTAGTGCCGCACTCGCGCCTCTCCTCCGTCAAATGGAAGCGCATGCTACAGGTAACGAGAAGGGGTTCCCGAAACGTTTTGTCTTCGTCGTCAAATCCAGTGGTATTACCCCAAGCGCCATTCGTCCCGAAGGGATAGAAATCGGTGATGACGATCAACTCCTTGATCTCAAACTCAAAGATTATCACCTCCCGCCAACCTTACGATCGCTCGATCCATTTAAAGAAGAGATAATGATTCTGGAGGGCTTGTCTGGAAGCAACTTCGGAGGGAACCACTCATCCTACTATGGTGCTCTCAGCTGCCATCACTCGCCCGAGAAACCTGCGGCAGCCACCCTCGATTGTCTATTAGGACAACTTAATCCTGCGCCTTTTAAAAATTACGGATTTGCGCCCAACGGCCATAGCATTGGCAATAACTATGGCCCGATCGTTCAGGACACAGCTGTCTTCCCAAAAATCTCAGCCTATGGCCAGAATAGCCCAATGCCCTATCAAGCAAGCGCCGAAAAAGCCTACCGCGAATTATTCGGCAGCGCTCTTGATTTAAAAAATGGTGGGAAAAACGAGTTCGCCTTGCAGACCAACCTTCTTGATTTTCTCAGCGAAGACACCAAACGCCTCGCCAATCGAATTAGCCAAGAGGAACGCGAAAAACTCGACCACTATCTAAACGCATTCGAATCCGTTCGAGCTCGTAACGACCAACTCGTTTCAATGCAGGAGAAAATTCGTAAGAACGCACCCGAACTCACCAGCCAGTATGCCTCGACCGTGTTTACTGATCGGGTCTCTACCTTTTTCGACCTTACCGCCGCATCCTTAATCACAGGGTTGACCAACGTGATTTCAATCCGTGCTGATTGGCTCAGCGCCAAGTATGCCACCTTTGGATTCAAGAACACCAGCGTGCACGATATCGGCCATAACAAAATCACCGACAACGGGCTTAAATCTGCCGAAGCACGTGATGTCATTCGTAAATTTCAAATCGACCAGATCGCAAAGTTGGCAACTCAGCTCAAAGCGGTCCCTGAGGGTGATGGCACAATGCTCGATAACACGATGATCATCTACTTGTCTGATACCGGAGAAGCACACCATTCCCGCCGCAAGGAATGGCCATTCATTATTGTCGGCGGACGTGGCCACAAGATGAAAACTGCCGGTCGCTACCTACGCTATCCCAAATATGGTCAGCCCGGCCATAAGACCATCGGCAACTATTACAATACAATCCTTCAAGCAAGCGGTTCACCGATCCGTGACTATTTTGGCCAACTCGATAACAAGCTCAAGCATCTTGATCTGCGCGGCCCACTATCTGAGCTCACCCTCTAAAGCACCTTCCTTACTCTGCCTTTTCAAGGGCGGTGAGAATGGTGGCCTTGAGGGCTTCGGTCTCTTCCAGCTCTTTCGTTCGCATGCTGATGTAACCAGCTGCGGTATTGACCTTGAGATAGACTTCTTGAATGTCTGCTTGAGCGGCCTTCAATTCCCCCATCGCCAAATAGACCTTGGACCGACTCCGTAGGTGAGGGACGGTGAGCACTTTAGGCTTCCAGTTCCGGGGGGCATCCTCCGGGCGCACCTGGTCGACCGGCGCATGCGCGAAAGCCAGTCGCTTGGCTTCATCGAGGTCGCCCCTGGCAAGCGCTTTATCGATCATTTCCTCGTCGTGAAACTCGATGACATTCTGGATCACAGAACCCTTTTGCGCGCCCATCGTCAGTCCCGAGAGCGCGACCGCAATGCTACCATCGGGCCGGAGCATCAAGATATTATTCTTGGGCTTCTCCTCATCTGTGATCATCCCGAGCTTGCGCACGATCGGGTTTTTAAACCCACCGGGCACAAGCAGGGTTGGGAAGGTTTCAGGTTGCTGTCTCCTTTTCTCAAGTTCTGCAGCTTTCTCTTTGAGTAACTTGTCCGCCGTCTCGACATCATCATCGAGGACGGCAACAATCAGGTTGGTATCTTGAAAAGGTCGGGCCGAAACAAAGGAGGCGTACCGTTGTAAATATCCGTTGCCTGCTCCGGTCGGGACGAACGAAATTACGGTCCACTTCCCATCGGACGACTCGGGGATTTTGACCGTCTCGCCATCAAGTGTTTTTAACTCGGTTTCGAATTTACGTTGCGCTTCTTCGGGTGTGCCGATCGCGAGGAAGTGTCCCTGGCGGCGGCCGTAAGTCCAACCGGCGGTATAGGGCGGGTGATATAGCCAGTATCGGAGATAGCGATCCAGCAAGAAGGAGGTCGCGGTCCACATCGTCGGGTCCGTGGCATACTTGCCCAGAAATGTCTGACGATATTGATCGTGCAGTCGCCGGTCGCCGGTATCCAGCGCAAGGATTGAGGCCGCGAGGAGAGCCGGAGCGGACGCTCCCTTTCCACCCTCCGATTTCACAAAACTCTCGATGATCTCTTTCGGTTTCGCGTCGGAAGCCCGGAGCGCTTGCCTTGCCAAACAAAGTTGCGCCACCACATCGGTCCCCTTGGGATATCCGCTTTCGATGGCAGTTTTTGCCTCAGCCACGGCGGAAGCAAAGGCTTTTTGATCACCGCGTGTTTTCCACAAGCCCATCAAAGCCATGATGCGTCGGTTGCGCACGATCCACAGGTCGGGGGCTTTCGAATGTGCCGCGATCGCGGCAAGACAGAGCGAGTTGGCTTTCTCGTAATTCGCAACGACCTGATTCTGCGGAATGCTGTAACGAAGCGGCGGTTCGATGAAGCAGGACTGGATGGCGCGGAGTTCATCCCCGGGAATGGATCCGGAAATCGGGGCCTGCTTGATCGCCTTCAACTCAGGCGGTGCAGCTGGATTAAAATCTCCGTCGGGCTGCATCACCAAAAACTCACCGGAGTAAATAGATTGAAGAAAACTCGTGTTGTGCGACTGAGCCCACTGACTGGCCAGCATCGACTGTAGCCGCCGTTCATAGGTTCTGTTGCTGCGCCCCCCAGATTGATACAACGCGACATAGCCGTTCGGGCTCACGATCGCGATCGTTGGGGTGTCTCTTTTGACATAGGTTTGATAGATCGGATTCTCCTGACCTTTGAGCATCTTAAGGGCCTGCCAGTCGAGCCCATGTTCACGCAGGATCCCTTCGCCGGCATCGGGCAGATCGTCCATGTTCATGCTCACAAACTGAAACCGTCCTGCGGCGTTATGCTCCACCTTCGCCTTCTTCCAGTCCGCGGCCAGAGCCTTGAGATCCTCCAGGCCATCGCCTTCCTTCGACCAACAATAGATCGCAGTTGTTATACCCAGAAAGTCCATCGGGAAGCGTGCCATCGTGCCATCGCTCCGCTCAAAGGCACCAATGAAGGGCGCGCCAAAGACCTGGCCCGCCAGCTTCTCGCGCTGGAAGTTGATCAAATCCATATTCCCCGGGAATCGCTCCGCCACGACCTTGCGGAGGTCGTTGACCAGCTTGGTATTCCCTAATTCCAGCGCCATGATCATCGCGATCCGGATCACCTTGGGCTCAACGTCGGTGTCCCGATAGCGCTCGACCAAGGGCCGAAGAGCATCAGCTCGGGCGTGGGAGTCCGCCCCTTTCCGGGCTGACTCGGCCTGCGTGAGCAAGAGGTCGGCATCGAGGCGTAGCGCCGCATACTCGTTGGGCGCGGCGGCGAGTTTTTTGCTGGTCTCCAGAAATGCTTTCCGATTTTTCGTCGAATTATCCAAACTCACCAAGGCCTGCTGGCTGCGAAAAAGAACACCCTGAGCATCATAGCGATTGGGCGCAGTGGGATGCTTTTTGATCAGCGCCTCGGTCTCACGAATGACCCGTCGGATCGCCAGTTTCTTCCTGGCTGCGGAAGCGGATTCCTCGGCCTTTTCCAACTTGGCATCAAGTCCAGTGATTTCAGCGGCTGGAATGCATCCCCCCTGACTCTGCCCCAGCGCGGGCAAGGAAGCGCTAACCAAGACAAACGAGGTAAGCACAATTCGAAGAAATTTGGTCATGGGAGTAGAGGCTCGTTTACTTCACTGGCTTGAGATGAAGGTCTTTGATGCTCACCCCTCGGTTAGGTGCGCGAAAGGTCAGCATGATAGTGTTTCTCCCCTCCTTCAGTTCGATGACTTCGGGCTTGGTCCGCTGCCAACTCCCCTTGGTATAAGGGAGCATTGCGTTAACGATCGTGCGTCGATTGATCCGGGCGATCACTTCATACTTTCCCGAGACGGTGCTCGCATTGAGGCTCAGTTCGTATTTCCCCGCCGCCGGAGCCTCGACCGTGTAGCGCAGAATTTCGGGACGACTTCCCAGCCGCTGATAGTGAATCTGCATGCCGCCGCTCCAGCTATTTAGGAAGGCGACTTTCTCGGTGTTGTTCTTCGGGCTGGTGCAAGCCACCGCAGGAATGGTGATCGTTCCGTCTTCGGCGACGACGATCTTCTTGTCCTCTTCGGGAATAATAATTTCTTGGACCTCGCCATCACCGAGAACCTTATCCGACTCACCGAGCAAACGGGCTTCTTCCGCACTCAGCGCCGCCAGCTCTGCGTCCGCTGCGGCTTGCTCCTGATTGGACGCTTCAACGACTGCCCGCTTTTTATAGAATGCGAGTCCGTCCCAAAAATCACCACCTTGGCCGTATTGCCGAAGACTGACATCTTCCTGCCCCAGCGCATCGCCGATCCATTGGGCCCGTAGCACCTGCATGTAATCCGCTTCGTGCTCGCGCGCCTGTGAATCGAGATAGAAATCGAGCCCGCCCTGGGGGCCACACCAGTTCATCGACCACCAGGCACCGAAGTTTACGACCCAGCCGTCAGGGGTCCAACGGTTCATGGCCGCATGCCCGGACTGAGTCGAACGTCTGGAAGGAATTCCAAACGAGCGGGCAATGAAGCGACCGAAGAACGCGCGACGTCCGCAGATTCCACCCAAGGCGAGAGCTTGCTGCTGAGGCGAGCCCAGCGAATCGTCGTGTCGCGTGCTCGTGTATGGCAAATCGCTTTTGACAATGCGTGTATAGCGCCATTTCTGGTCAGGATTAGTGATGTGGTCCGGCCGGAATTGGCGAAGCATTTCACGCCCCCAGGTGGCCTCTTCATTAGTGTAAGGGTCGTTCGTGATGAAGCGACATTCCCAGGCGTTAAAATCTTTGAACTGCGGATCAAGTTCTTTGGCAAGGTATGCCTTTTCGAAATGCAGGAAGCGTGCGACCTGACCGTCCGGATTACTGTGATCGGTAAATACAATCCCGTTCACACTTCCTCCTTTTTCCTTCCCGTTCAGCCACGGCTGATGAAGAGCGGTGCCGAGAGCGAGACGTTGCAGGATGCCCGGCTTGCGCGCCAATTCGCTTGCCTCGAGGATCGCGGTGTAAACCTCCATGGCCTCGCCATACTCACCCCCATTCGCGCCACCCGACTTGAGGATCTTCTTCATAAGCACCTCGTCGGCGAAAAGTTTGTCGAGCAGGGCTTTGTGGACCTCGCTTTGTTGGGCGAACTCGGCCAATCCTGCCGGAGTTCCGTGCCGCAAAATCGCGGCCTTCATCAGCTTGCCATCCAAAGCGTCGCTGGACAGCAGAGACTCAAGGTCGGCGAGCAGCGGCCTGGCACTATCGAGCGTCTTTGCCTCCGCCAGTGGTTTGGCCGTCTGGTAGGCTTTGTGTGCCGCTTGCCCGGCACCTTCAGACGGAGCCTTAAGAGCGCCCAACTCAGTACGGGCGGCTTCAAAGGCCGTCTTTTTACTCTCATCGATCGCAGGCAGGGCTGCTGAAATCTCTTTCTGAGTCGCATCAAGATCTCCGGCATACTTTTTTTCAAGAACCTTGCCTTGCTCCGAAAGCACTGGCACCGACTCCTTTCCGGTAGCCCAAGAAACGGCGGATAAATTCGTGAGAACTACGATCAGCCCAAACAACAAGTTGATGGATTTACAGGGTGTTTTCATGGTCATTCCTCTTCTTTTGATTTTGTTTCGTTCGCCATTCTTGCTGGTCTCTTACGGATCAATTCAACCGCTTTTTTCGCAAAGCGCTGGCCAAGCTTTGCTGCTCCGTCTTTCGGAAAATGAATATCACCATCTGGATTGTTGACGTCGCCACCATTGAGGTCATCGGTATCAATCCAGGCGTTGCCCGGAGTCTTGCCCAGCTTGACCTGAGTCTCCCTGACCCGTTTCCAGTGCACGTTATCGGGTCTGCTTCGCGCATAGTCGTTGATACGGCCGATCACATAGTAGAGATCTTCCCGCTCTAGATCCTTCCGGAGCTGCCCGACGAGTTTGAGAAAACTTTCTTCGTAGACTTCGGAGAGTCGGTTGTTGGCGTCCGACTCCCCCTGCATCCAGATGAAGCCCACCGTATCGAAAGATTGACCTTTAATTGCGGCCAATGCGGTCTCTAGGAGAGGTTTGTACTCCATCCCATTGGAAGTCATCTTCTTTTCAGTCAGCCCACGATCGGCGGGTTGATCGTAGTCGGCAACCCAGAAGCGAATGCCGCGTCCACTTTTCATCCGCATCACCACGACGGAGTTCTCCTTCCCATACTGCTCCTCGACATGAGCAGTGAACGCTGCTTTCACAGCCCCGGTCATATTCGATTGACCCGAAAGGATGAATAGATGTTTGCCCGTCTTTTCTCCGCCCGCACAGACCGGAGCGATAAAGATCAACGCCAAAGCGAAGCCAATCGGCAGCAGGCGTGCAAGTTCGTCATTCTTTCTTCGCCTATCGGACATCGGACTTCTTCTTTAACGTTGATAGACCGGAATATACCGGTTCGGAGTTCCGAGGATGATAATCGACATCGGCGTTTTGTGCGGATAATCGAGCTCCTTTTCCTGCCAAGAGCCGTTGGGCTTCTGCAGAGCGATGAGAGAGTCACGAATCTTGGGATACCACTTGGCGTAGTGCTCTTCGCCCGCCTGGACCATCGCCTGCATCGCGTAATAGTGCGAGTAGTAGAAGTGGCCGTTATCTTTTCTGGAAAACATCTTGGGATCATTCTCCAGCGAGTTGATTGCTGCAGAGACCCATTCCGTGTCCCGGTTACCCGCAAGTTGGGCCGCATAAACCCCACCAGCAGTACACGCGATGGTGTAGCCTTTGCCCTGATAGCCGAATCCGCCTCTTTGCTCGTCGAAGGCCTGATCGCGAAGGTAGCCGGTCAGCCGCTCAATCGTTTCCGCCGGAACCAGAACGCCCGCCTCACGCGCCGATGCAAGCGAGACAAAAACCATCGCAGTCACCGAAGTGTCCTGTCCGGCGTCCGGGCGGGGTGCGTAGCGCCAGCCACCCAGCGGGCTCTGCGATCTTAAGATAACTTCGACAATTCGTTCCAAGGCCACCTGAATTTCCTTGTTGTCTTCCGGGTCACTAGTCATCCCCCAAAGCTCGGACATCGCAATAGTGAAGAGACCAATTTCATACATCTTCACTCCCATTGCACCTGATGGGGAATCCTCGGATCTTTTGAGCAGATAATCTTTCGCGCGATCTAAGGCCTTGCCATAAGGACCAAATCCGGGGAAATGTCCCTCGACCATAAATGCCATGAGCCCGAGACTGGTTCCCGCGATTGCATATCCTCCACCCCCACCTTTTTCAGGATCCACCGAAGACCATGAGCCGTCTTTATTCTGACTTGAGATCAGGAATTTCAAACCACGTTCAATAGCCTTTTCAGCTTCCGCGGTGAGCTCGGGAGCCTCGGCTTCCGCCTCACCAACCAATGGAGCACCAGCAGGCTCTTCTTGCGCGGAAAGTGGCGCTGCGATGAGACAGGCCGTGAGAAAACACAGAACCGTGGAGAGATAACTCATTTTAAAATCATTCATTTAGCAACCCTTTCGTAGTAGTTTTTCAACAAGCTGCGGTATTCCAATGGCAGCTCACGAGCAAAGTTTTGATTCAAGGCAGCCCGGTTACGGTCGCCCCGCACTTTCCACCCCGTGCGTTGGTCTTTAGGCGCTTCGCCGCTCACAAAGTCGGCAATGAACCCGGCAGCAAATTCAGACTCACCGTCACTGCCCTCGCCATCGGCTTCCGGAGCCGCGTCCTGGGCCGCAGCAGGGGGAACCGCAGTCTCCAAAATCAGAGCCTGCTCAATGATAAAATGCCGAAGCGTTTTCATGGCCGCTTTTTGATGACGTTTGATTGCGGCCTGATCGGAGGATTCCATCGCGGTGGTCGCAGCCACGAGTTGTGAAGACGCAGTTTCGAGCATCGCGTGTGGTTCACCCACCTTGAAAAGTTCTTGGCAACGGCTTGCGAGTTTTACTTGCTGCTTGGCAAGACCCTTCATCGCGGGAGCCTCTGCCGTGTTGGTATCGCGGAAGAGAATCTTGTGGGCCGAAGCCACTGACAGCACGTCAACCAATCGCTCCACGTCAGGATCGGTAAAACTCATAATCTCGATACTCGGCAGGCCGTGAAGCATGGTGATGACCGCAAACAAGGATGCGCCGTTTTCCTGAAGAGCCACCTCTGCGAGTTCCATCTGCTCGATCGCTCCGGATCGATCATTTGACTCCAGTTTGGCCGCTGCATCTCGCATCAACTTGGCGGGCTCGGTATAAGCTGAAATCCCGGAGACCGAGGCGTGGAGCTGTCCATCTTTCTCGGCCTTCTCAAGCAACCCGCGCTGCTCCGCGGCCAGAGCTTTCAACTCCGCCAGCTTGGCTGACTCCACCTTGCGAGCCAGCTCATCTTGTTGGTATTCCAGCGTTGCGGTATTCGCGACGGCGACATGCAAGAATTCAACAATCTCGGAAACATATCCGGTCTCAAATTTCACGGCTTCGACCAAGACATTCACTTCTTCCAACGATTCCGCGGCCACCTCCTGGGCATCCAGAGCATCAAGCTTGTCGCCGCCTTTCAGAGAAGCAACAGCATCCTCGAGATCCGCCACCGCGAAGGCCAAGGGTGAACCGGCATCGACACGCGCGGCCACTATGTCCAGGAGCGGGGCGACATCAAGCATGCAACGTCTCAGGTTATCGAGAACCGGCAAAAGGGGTGATACATCGTTGGATTCCAAAGCCTCGGTTGCGGCGATCATATCCATCTGCTCGGCGACAATATTGCTCATATAGCCCGTCGCAAAACCCACGGAGCGTTGAAAGATCAGGAGACTTTGCAACAATCCAAGCTGTTCGTTTTGATTGGTCACGATCGTAAAGGCTTCAGCCAAAATATCAGCCGCTTGCTCCTGGTGCCCGATCGCTTCGTCAGCCTTATTCGCCTTCAGTGATTCAACCGCAGCACGCAATGCTTTCTCGGCCCGCTCCATCCGACTGAGCAGGGGCGGAATGTCTTGATCCGACTTAAACTGATTTTGCTTCGCGAGGTCGGAATTAAATGTGGAAAGCTCCTCGGTTAAAAGAAGTTGATCCTCGGCCAGAGCATCGACCCTTTTCTCATCAGCTGCGGCAATGTCGGTCTTCTCAAGAAGATCGATGACCTGGGCTTCATACCCCTCGATGAGCGCAAGGCGTTCGCCTGTCACGGCCACCAGGGTGCTCAAGCCGAGAGTTTGTAGCCCCAGCTCCACGGACCAACGATCCACAAGTCCTGCAAGTTTCGCCAGTGACTGCTCTGCTTCACCTTGCTGTGAAACGGCTGCATCCTGTTGCCCGCCCGACAATTTCTCAATCGCACCCGCCATCGCCCGATCCGCCTCTTTCAACATCGCTTGAACCGGAGGCGCGTCGGACCAACTTTCATCAAACAGTTGGGTCCGGGGCGCAGGCACAGTTTGCAGAAGAAGAGTCAGCAAGCCCTTACGAAGCTTAGTTTGGGTTTGTGCGGATTGGGCGCGGCCTGCCTCAAAATCTTGCGCAGACATACCGGCACATTCTTCGCGGAGCACCGCCTGGGCATTGACAATCAAACGCATCTGATCGCGGGTTTTGATCAGCGTGGAATATGCCCCGCTGAGACGCACACTAAACTCCGCATCGAGCAAGGTCGTGACCAATGCAGCCTGTAGCGGCTCCGCTTGATCGCCCTTGCCTTGCTTAATGAATTCCGCAGCTTGACGCATCCGCTCTTCGGTCTTGGCTCGCTGCAAATCTTTGACGCTTTGGATCAATCGAAGAACAGCCAGAGGTCGCTTTTCATAGCGCATGCCCTTCTGAAGATCAGCGATCAGACGCTGAGTCCACTGCGCCAACTCTTCTTGCTCCATGGCGAGAGAGGGTTTCATCTCGTCCGATTGATCTTGGACCGCACGCCAACGTAAGGACGCCTGAATCTGCGCCAGCATGCGGGCTTCCCGCGCGTAAACTTCCTGAGCCGTATCAATCGATCGGAGCAAGACGAGGCTCCCCAGTTCCCGGGCGGCTGTATTAACGGATCGGGATGCGGATGAAGGATCGGGTGATTCATCCGTATCACCCGCGGCGATGCCGGATTGATGACGCAAGCGCGAGGCCGCCTCACCCAGATGTTTGTCGGCGATGCCGAGTAAGGCCGAACGAATTCCTTCGAGGGACTCACCCTCCGGGGCATCCGAAACATTGTTGATGGCGAGGTCATCGAGCAAGTCCTTCAACTGTCCCGCAATTCCATTGAGTTGATCCCGGATCAGTTCCTGCCGGATCGCTTCGATCTGACAAGACTGCATGTAGTCAGGAGCTGTCGACTCAAGATTGCGGACACTTTCAAAGGCTGTCCGCTGCTGGCGATATGCGGTCTGAACGCGCGAGAGCAGACCGTCTTTCTTTTTCTGGATTTGTTCGAGGTAATCCTCTTTGGCAAGAAAAGTCACCCGACGAGTCTCCGAACGAACGACGTGCGGACCGCCTTCTCCCGGATAACGGTCGCTGACTTCCAGAGTGAAAGAAACGCTGTCGCCGATTTTCAAATCAGGAAGTGACTTCCGGTAATCCCAGTCGACCGGCTGCTCGCCCTGATCACTCTCGGCGGAAGGCTTGAAATCAACAGATGCTTCATCACGTTGATTCACCCGATAGGCGACCGCGGCTGAACCAATACCGTGATCATCCTGGACACGGGTCGCGAGGCTGAGCGGACGACCAACCATCGCTACGAGATTCGATTCGGGCGAGGTCAGTTCAACCCGTGGCGCTTGGTCTGATACGACCTGGAGATAGTAGCGTGGACTGGTAAAAGTGAAACCGTGTTCTTTTTCCACCCACGAGAAACTGTAGCCCCGCGAGGCTTCCACCTCTTCTTTATGGACAAGCTGACGGCCGTCCTTGGTCACCTTGAGCGGAAGCGGCTCTTTGCCGTCACGATTGAGCGCTGCCTCGCTGATCGTAGTGTCGAGAGTAAGATCCCAAAGGAGACGAGTGTTTTGTGGAACAGTCAGGGTCAAGGCTTCGACCGACTCGTCCGCGCGTTCGAGGTAAGTGGGAAATTCGACCCCGACCTGCACGTTCTCGATACGCGGCGCGTTGATCACCCGCACCTCGTGCCAATCGCTGCGCGCGTCTCCAGCCTTGATGCGGTAGCTGAAATCACGGGAAGCTGAGGCGAGGGTGTATTCGCAACTGCCGTCGGTGATCTCGAGTTCTATTTCACGTGGGCTCCCCTCACCCGTGCGGAGGAAAAGTTTTGCATGGTCGGGAACGACTCCGGACACGCCGACCAGGATTTGAGCGCGGTCACCCTCTTTCACCACGAGGTCACCCGACCCGAGATCGAGCTTGGTTTTGGTCGGGTAGGCGATCGAAGTCCAGGGCGTAAAGATACGGGCCAATCCTGCCGCAAGAAACGGCCCCCTGAGCATGGCGAAGACCAGCACCAACACGGCAAGAGACACTGCTATCCGAAGTGGAATCCGAAGGGCTTGAAAGTTGACAACCTTCACGGGCTCGACCCCTTCCGCAGCGCTTTCGGCCTTTTTCCTGGTGGCTTCCAAGAGCGACTTCGAGGTCCCCGATGTTGCCTCGGTGCCCTGGAACTGCACCGCAGTGACGAGAAGACTCTCAAGTCCCCCGTGCTGGCTTTCAATGTCCAGCGCAGCTTGCGTGGCATCGAAGCGCCGGAGCTTCCGCCATCCGTGTTTCCAGGCTTGATAGGAGGACACCACCAAAAGGATCACCAGGACCACGGCACGCCCTGCACTCGGCAGATAGGCGAACCGGTCGATAGTCATCCCAATAAAAAAGAGAGGAATCCCCCAGCGGCACATCGCCAGCAAACCGGCGATCATATGCTTGAGCTGCTTGCGTCGCCAGACGGCATGCAGGCACGATTTCAAAGATGGCTCTTGAAAGGCGTTAGTCATGGCAGGTCGTGTCCTCTTCGGAGGATCCATTCTGCTCCCAGCAAGCCGACGAGAAGTAGGATAACGAGCCAATGATCCCACAGCGGACGCTCGGAGCGAACCGTGGTAGTCAACGACTCGCCGTTTACGAGCAAAGCAAGTTTGGGAAGTTCGCGGACGCCAAGAGTGGCCCCACCAGTCAGATCGGCAATACGTTTCAGGTTTTCAAGACGCATGTCGGTTTCCGTCAATTCCTGGCGAATGTCACTCACCTGGAATTCAGTAATACTTGAAACCTTGCGATCATTTTCGTTGGCCTCCATTCGGTAACGTCCCGGCCTTGGCGGAGTGAAGTATCCTTCGTAGAGTCCGGGCTGTGAGCGATCCGGCTGCAACTTAATTTGCTGACTAGCGGCAGCTCCATCGAGCCCACTCACAACGACATCAAAGCCTGATTGCACCACCGGTTCAAAGTCGTCGTCGAGGACGTGGGCATAGAGCCGACCCTGGCTGCCGACAAAATAGGACGAGCGGTCGGTTTCAAGGCGGATGCGCTTGTGCTCTCCCATCAGGCGCGAGAGCGTCATGAACTGAATACACTGCGACCAGACCCGCCAGTGATACTTGTCACCGGTCTTATAACGCAGCCGCCACAGGCGGTCCGAAGCAATCGACATACACTTGCCCGTCCCATACCGCTGCCAAGCGACCAAAGGGTAACTCTGATCCCGCTCGGTGCTGTCGGAGAGCACCGCAAGCACCGTCGCGCCTGGCTTGGCAGACAACAGCGGCGGCAATTGATCCATCGGTGCCATCCGGCTCCAGATGCGATCATTTAAATCATCCTCATTCTCCAGCGTCATCACCAGACTGCTTCGGCCCTCGGGAGTCAGGACGGGATAAACCGATTCAGAAACCTCTGCCCACTTTTCATCAGGGTCAAACCTGACCGGGAGCATGGTCTGCACAGGAGTCCCCTTATAAGAACCCGGCGAGTGCATCGGACCACAAAGCATCAGCAGTGAGGCGCCCCGGTCCCGGATAAGTTCTTCCAGCAGCCCAAGCTCTTCATCGCTGAAGAAGGCGGCATCCACGTCACCGAGAATGACCAGATCATACATAAAGGCCTCTTCCCGCTTACTGGGAAACCGCTCGATATGCTCCGGAGAATTTCGTGCAACCTCGGGTCCCACATTGGACGCAATGAAGGTGGCATTGATCCGTGGATCACGTTTCAAGATCGCCCGCAGGTAACGAAATTCCCACCGGGCATTCCCCTCGATATAGAGCACGTTCACCTTTTCATTCACGACCCGGATACTTCGGGTGATCCGGTTGTTTGTGATCGAGACTTCGTCATCAAACGGCTCGATGACCACGTCGATCTGCGCGGCGCCCTTCTCATAAATATCAACGCGAAAGTCGACCTCTTCGAATTGCAAACCACCTTCAAAGCGAACCACGCGGGAGGAGACGCGGCGATCATTGAGAAGAACCGACAAGCGAGCTGTCCGTTGCTCGTAGCCCTCTGATTGAAGATGGACCCGGACCGGCACCCGGTCGCCCGAAAAGGCCACCTCTTGCATCACAATATTGTTAATCGAAACATCATCGGGATCGGGCAGTCCGAGCGGGACGGTATAGACCGGAATCTCACGTGCCCCGAGGTCTCGTAAAACAGCTTCGGACCGCTGCGACGTCGCGCTGTCGATACCATCGGAGAGCAAAACAATACCCGCCGGAGGGATCCCCCCGGAGTTCGCGACAGCTTCCAGAGAAGAGGCGATCGAGGTCCCCGGATCCGTGGCCTCGAGGACCGCCAGATCTTCGGCAGCAACCACCGTGTCGTCGCTAATCAGACGAGGGGATTGGCCAAAGGAATGATAACTGAGGTCAAGATTCTCACCCAAGGATTCAAAAATCGGCCGGGCTGAATCAACCAGGACCGCCTTCGCGAGATCAAGCCGTGAGGACGCAGTAATCTTTTGGCGCTGTCCCGCATCGAGTTCCATGACAGCCTGATCAGCATTGATCTCCTCATCAAGCGGGGCCATGCCCAGAGCCGCCGCCGCCTCAACAATTTCTTCGGGGAGCTTGCGCTGGTCTTTCATCGACATACTTTCGGAGACATCGAGTAAAACCGGCAGACTACGCTCCCGGGTGTGCTCTTCGGTCCTGACCGCAGTGGGCTCCATTAAAGTAGCCACAAGCAGAGCGAGAACCAACACTCGGGAAACAACAAGGATCCCCCGCAACCACAGTGGCAATCCCCAGGGTCGACGATAAAGGTAGAGGCTCAACACCACGATCGCAGCAAAGATCGCAACGAGAGTGCCGACGGACAACGGGCGGGCCCAGAAGACCTGCTCGATTTGGGCAATAAAAGGGATCGCTTCAGACATCTTGTAGTCCAGTGAGATTATCCGGGATGGGGTTGGCTTGCTTGCTTCGCGAACGTTTTTGTTTACGAAGAAATTCAGCGAAAAGGCTCTCTAACAGCAACAGGATGAAGCCCGTAATCAGAAGATAACGCCAGGATGAGCGGCCCGTGCGACTGGCATCGATCGCGGCGACAAGCTCCGACTCGGAAGCAACCACCGTGATGTCGGCCCCCTCAAGATTTTCATTTAAGTCCGAGGCGCTCAGCGAGGTCACGTCAGACTCTCGGGGGTCGACGTTCACCGCAATTGGCATCCCCGGAGCCTGCACGCTGACCCGGGCCACATAAAAACCAGCCTCCCCGGAGTTCTCGAGCATCGCCACAAACTGGTCGCGGTGCTCGCGAACCGGGACCGCGATACTCTCCTTCGATGGCGTGTCGAAGACGGCATCGCTCGCATCCGGTTGCTCGACGTAGGACAAGGAAAGAGAATCTCCCACGAGACGAGGTTGCTCGAATTCCCGGCCAGCAAGGTAATTCACGATCTGCTGCATGAGCATCGGGAACACCGGAGTGAGGGCCATGTTGTTCCAGCTGGTTTCCGCCGAAGTAGCGAATTGAAAAACGTGACCCCGACCCAGCGAATGCTCCAACAGGATCGGGGCATTGCTTCCGGCCAAACTCAAAATCGGAAAACTCGATGAGGAAGGCTCGACGTTCAAGCGGGTCAGGATACGGGTTTCACTAAAAAGATCCTCGGCCAAGGATTGCAGAGGGAGGCAGACGCTATGATCCGGCATGGCAGGATCCAGGGGACGACCTGCTCCTTCCGAGGTCCGCGAGTCGACCGGAGCACCCAGTTTGGCTGGAAGCAAAGGATTGTTGCCCCTTGCATTACGCTCGTTCCATACCGCCGTTTTCACATTCGGACCCGCAAACCAAACCAGCCCGTTGCCGTTCCGGACATGACGCGAAAGTTGAACAACCTGCTCCGGGGTCACCTCCGGAACATCCGCAAAAATCAGCACGTCAACCTTCTCAAGAGGCTCGGTCGGCAGGGTCAGCCACGGTATCGAGCGAACCACGTAATCTTCATCCTTCGCACCATCGCCACGGGCCAGGAGCGAGGCCATGATGAGGCGACCCGCCGCACCGCCCGAGCCGTCGACGCAAAGCACCGAGACTCGATCCCGAACGACCGCTACTACTCGCCGCACGTTGTCGGAAGGGAGAAGATCCCCGGTAATTTCGGCCGTAATTCGAGTGGAGCCTGCATTGTGAAAGGGAACGAACAGCGAGACAGTTTCGGAAGCTCCTGCCGCGATGACCGGGATCTTCTTGCTGTCGATCTGTATTCCCTCCACCCGGCACTGCACCGCAACGTCGAGAACGGGAACCTCACCATAGTTGTGGACGGTGGCCTGATAACGGGCGATGGTTCCTTTTCGAAGAACTCCGGAAACGAGGTTAAGTTCGGTGACCGCGAGGTTGGCGGGAGCTCCAGGCACGGGAACCAGAAAAACCTCTGCATCGTTTCGTAATTCGGCAAGCGTCTCGTGAAAGCGCACCGAGGACCGCCTCCAATCCCGCTCCTGCACATCAGTGATGAAGTAGACCTCTTTCTTGGGAGCCTCCATGTCGTCGAGGAGCTCTTTGAGGCGCTTGGGAACCCGATCAAGATCGAGACCGACCGGAGCCACTTTTGCGGACTGCAGGAGGTCGCGGAACCGGTCCCGATCAAAGGCCATGTTGCGAATGAGAACTTTGTCTTCACCACCCAGCAAAATCAGAGTGACCGGATCACCGGGCTGAATTTTTTCGCTTATGACGTTCACCTGCTCGAGAGCACGGTCGAACCGCGTCGAGTCCCCTCCTCCATGCTCCATGCTGAAAGATGCATCAAGAGCAATGACCACTCCGGCCCGAGGCTCGCCGGGGAGCCAACTTGAGTCTTCATTTTTCCAAATAGGTCGGGCGAGGGCCAAGACGAGAAGGAGAAGCGCCAGGCAACGGAGACACAATAAAAGCAAATCACGAAGCCGAATCTGCCGGGAACGAACCCGCACGTTGCGGTTCAAGAACTGCATCGCCGCCCAGTCAGTACGCCGAACTTCGTGGCGGTTCAATAAGTGGGCGAGGATCGGCAGGGCGATTCCCAAGCCACCCAATAACATCCATGGATTCAAAAAACTCATGAACGTGCTCCCACTGATGGACCCATCATATTCAATGAGCGGGTTTCGAGAAATTCACTGAGCAAGGAATCCAGGGGGCGACTTGTATCCACCAGAGTGTAATCCACCCCGCTGCCAATACAGCCAGATTGTAATTCCTCCAAATAGGCATTCAGATTCGTTAGGTAATCTTCCCGGATTCGTTCGGGCTGGGTGATGAGTTCCTCCTCGCCTTCCAGCCCGTCAAACTGCCAGGTCCCCTTGAACGGGAACTTCAACTCGTGGGGATCAAAAGTGTGAAATACAATCACGTTGTGACCGCCGTAGCGAAGACGTTGCAACCCACGCATGATGTCACCCACATCCGAGAAGAGGTCGGAAATCAAGATCACGAACGATCGTCGTTTAATCTGAAGGGCAATGTTATTGAGCTGTTCGGCAATGCTCGTTTTGGGTGTTGGGGTAATCTCTTTGAGAATTTTTTCGATCTGCAAAATGATGCTCAGCGCCGAGCGAGGCGGCAGATGCGCCCGCATCTCGGAGTCAAAAACACTCAGCCCAACCGAATCCCGTTGATTCAAGATGAGGTAGCTCAGCGCCGCGGCGAGATACTTAGAATACTCCAGCTTGCTGACCTTCCCCGAGCCATAGTTCATCGACGAACTCGCATCCATGAGAATATGACAATCGAAATTGGTCTCGGCCTCGTAGAGTTTTGTATAATAACGCTCGGTCCGACCGTAAACCCGCCAGTCCAAATCACGGATCGTATCCCCCGGCGCGTATTGCCGGTGGTGGGCAAACTCGGTGCTGAATCCTTTGAGCGGACTGCGATGAGAGCCCGCGCGCAAGCCTTCGACAACTTCACGCGCGATCAACTCCAGGTCCCCCAACTTTTGCAAAAGCTCGGGGTCGAGGTAGTTGAGATTAGGTAGGTGCTGGGACATTCTTGGATGACGAAAATCAGCAGATTAAAATCAGGCGCCACAACGAAGTGTGGCTACCCTGCTTTGCTTTGGGAGGCACTTTCATTGGCAGGGATCTCCTTGAGAAGCATCTCGACGAGGCTGTCCGAAGTCATTCCCTCCGAGCGAGCTGCGAAGTTCGGGATGATCCGATGCCTCAGCACGGGAAGAGCCACCGCCTGAATGTCCTCGATTGCGACATGGCAGCGACCGCGGAGCGCCGCACGCGCCTTGCCGGCCAGAATCAAGTTCAGCGAAGCCCGTGGTCCCGCACCCCAGGCCATAAACTTTTTCACGAACTCGGGAGCTTCTTCCTCGTCGGGTCGCGTTGCCCGGATCAGGGAGGCCGCATATTCGAAGATATGATCAGCCACCGGAATACGACGAACGAGGTGCTGGAACTCCATGATGGTTGCTCCGTCGAGCACTTCCTTGATTTCCGGTTTCTCGTCGCTGGTGACACTACGCATGATGTCAATTTCCTCGGAGCGATTCGGGTATTTCACGATCACATTGAAGAGAAAACGGTCAAGCTGTGCTTCGGGCAAGGGGTAGGTGCCTTCCTGCTCAATCGGGTTCTGCGTCGCCAACACGAAGAAAGGTTTGTCGAGTTTGTAGTCCACACCACCGGAGGATACTCGCTTCTCCTGCATTGCCTCAAGGAGGGCTGCCTGGGTCTTGGGTGGGGTCCGGTTAATCTCATCGGCAAGAAGAAGGTTGGTAAACACCGGACCCTCCATGAACTTGAATTGACGCGCGTGCGTCTCGGGATCCTCCTGAAGCAACTCGGTGCCGGTAATGTCGGAAGGCATGAGATCAGGAGTAAACTGAATCCGCTTGAAAGCAAGCGACATCGTCTCGGCCAAAGAGCTCACTAAAAGGGTCTTCGCCAAGCCGGGAACACCCACCAGAAGGCAGTGACCCTCCGCGAAAATAGAGATCATCATCTCATCGATTACATCGTCCATTCCAACGATCGTCTTACGCAGTTCGGTGATGATCGCATCACGGGCTTCGCCGAGATTCTCTACGGCTTGAATATCGTCTATTTTGTCAGTCATGAACGTGAATCTGGAGCAGGTTACTTATCGCTCCTTACTGAGCCTTAGTTACCTTAAAATGCACAGAATTCTTTTCAAGTTTCCCAAATAAAATCAGTTGCTCACCTGCACCCTTTTAGGCACCTTTTCAGGATGTCTTTATCCCGCTTTTCGTCGATCACTGAACAGGTCACTGACCTTCTGCGTATGGGGATCCATAAAGGCCGCTGGCAACAAACTATGCCGGGTAGAACACGCTTAGCCTTGGAGCTCCGAGTCAGCCATAAAACAATCGAACGCGCTCTCTGTAACCTTGAAACAGAGGGACTTATTTTAGGGCAAGGAAAAGGTCGCAAACGACTCATTGTGGAGGCCCCAAAAAACGAAGCCCGCCAAGGCCTTCGAATCGCCTTCCTAAAGGATAGCGCCCTTCCCTACGAGATTGGCGATATGAGCTATATCTTGGAGCTTCGCCATCTACTCGAGGAAGCTGGACATACAACCTTCTTTTCGGAAAAGTCGCTCAAGGAACTTGGCATGGATGTCGGACGCATCGCGGCTTTCGTAACCCATACCGAGGCCGATGCTTGGATTATAATTGCCGGTTCACACCCTGTATTAGAATGGTTTTCTAAATACTCGACCCCTTCATTTGCCCTATTTGGTCGACGAAAAGGAATCCCGATCGCCAGCGCTGGTCCAGACAAGCCACCAGTCTGCGTAACCGCTACGCGCCACCTAATAGCACTCGGCCACCAACGAATCACAATGATTGTGCAAAAGCAGCATCGCTCTCCGACACCCGGAGGATCCGCCGAAGCATTCTTGAAAGAAATCAAAACCGCCGGCATCTCAAGCGGAACATTCAACCTCCCAGATTGGGAAGAAAGCAAAGAGGGATTTGTAGCACTGCTCGAATCGTTATTCGAGCATACCCCACCCACTGCAATCATTTTAGATGAGGCGTTTCAATTCCACGCTGCCGTTTATTTTTTAGCCACCCGAGGAATAAGAATCCCGAAGGACGTTTCGCTTATTTGTATGGACTCCGCCCCAAGCTTTGCATGGTGTGAACCATCAGTGGCCCACATCCACTGGGACGCCCGCCCGGTCGTGAGACGCATCGTGCGCTGGATCGACAACGTAGCACGCGGAAACGAAGACAAGAGACAAACCCTCACAAAAGCGAAGTTCATCGAGGGAGGAACGATAGGGGCGGCACCCCAATGCTAATTCACTTTATAGCAAGAAGAAGGGGTGACCCAAACACCTCAGTCCATTAGATGCACGTGGCAAGCAAAGTCAGATTGATTTGAAATATTCTGAGCTATTCCAAGCAACCGTGCCATCACGCCAAAAGCAATTTTCTAGCAGTATAACTTTTTACGGTTTTATGGGTTGTCGTTGCTCCTAAATATCTCGATACTTGTTCAAATTCGCCCCAGAAATTGAACATCCTCTTTTCTCACGCTCCGCTGACCATGAACCACCCCCAGGGAATCAAAGCTTCAACTCATATAAATCAGGTCTGTGCCAAGAAGAATCATCCGATTTGGCCGCTTAGAAAGGTGAACCTGAGAAAATCAATCTCTTGCGTGATCTTGTTGTGCCTGTGGATGTTTTCAATCTCTAGCGTGTTGGCAGAGAACCAGACCATAAAGGAGGCTCAACGGGAGTTTTTTGAAATGAAGATCCGCCCGGTCTTGGCCGAGCAATGTTACGACTGCCACAATTCAATCAATAAAAAGAAGGGTGGTCTGGCCCTCGACTGGAGTCAGCCTCTAAAAGAGGGAGGGGATTCGGGGAAGGTCATCATACCGGGAGATCCCAATGAAAGCCTATTGATCCAGTCCATCCGCCATCAGGCCGGGGTAGAGAGCATGCCCGAAAAAGCGCCCAAGTTGATCGATAGTGTCATCGCTGATTTTACAAAGTGGGTAAGAATGGGGGCTCCGGATCCACGCCATACTCAGCCCACGGCGAACAGTCTAAAAAAAGCGGTGCGCAGCTGGGACGATGTCCGGGACGACCGTAAAAAGTGGTGGTCGTTCCAGCCGATCAAAAACCCTGTATTACCGAAAGTGAACAACGCCGATTGGCGCCGCAATCCCATTGATAATTTTGTGTATGATCGTCTGAAACAGCAGGAACTAGCACCTGGCGACCTCGCCGATCCACTCACTTTGTTGCGCCGGGTATCGTTGGTATTAACGGGCTTACCCCCCTCCCCTGACGACGTGGCAACCTTTACGTCGAGCAAGGATCCAAAACGATATGAAAATTACGTCGACACATTGTTGACCAGCAAAGCTTATGCGGAACGTTGGGCCCGGCACTGGATGGACTGGTACCGCTACAGCGAAAGTCATGGCAGTGAGGGCGATCCCCGTATCGCCTTTGCCCAGCAGTATCGTGATTACTTAATACGAGCCCTGGAACAGGATGTGCCATATGACCAGTTGATGATCGAACATCTGGCCGGCGATTTGTTGGCGAAGCCCCGAATCAATCAAGAAACTCAAATCAATGAGTCGGCTATGGGCCCCGCACATCTGCGCATGAATCCTTTTGGTTATGGGGTAGTGGACGCCTATCAGGAAATGGTGAATTTCACCGACAATCAGGTGGATGTGGTGAGCAAGGCCACCATGGCCCTCACGGTGTCATGTGCCCGTTGCCACGATCACAAATTTGACCCTATCAGTCAGAAAGACTACACCCGCTTTTATGGGGTGATGATTAGCAACCGCCCCGCCACCATTGTGGTGGACAGCCAGGAAAAACAACGACGCCATCAAGACGCCATCAAGCAACTGAAACCTCAAATCAAAAAAGCTTTTGCGACCTACTGGCTTTCTCAACTGGAATCACTCCAGGACAGGCTGGAAAAGGTGGAGGGCACAAAAAAACAGCACGACAGTGATGCCCTGACCCCATGGCTTCGGATCAGCGAGCAGGAGCCGCAAGAATTTAGGTCTTACTGGAAGGGGTTGCAGGAGCATGTCGGGAGGGTGAAGGAGCAGAACAGAAAGGTTAAAGAAGAAGCGGTTGCTTACTATGATTTAGGCGACCCCAAAGTAGTGGCCACCTTTTTCAAAACTGGTAATGGCTCACATCTCTCTCCACAACCTGCCGGCTCTTTTTCCTTGAGGGGGGAAGGTAAGAATGTGTTTCGAAATGTCTACCCTGCCGGAGTTTACAGCCATCTCATAAGCGACAAACATGCGGCGGTAATGGGCTCGCCCCGCATGACGGCGGCAGCCAACAACCTCTGGGTACGCGCCGCCGGAAATAAAGCCAATAGGCGTTATGCAGTCAGGCACTACCCATTTGGAGGCTTGCTGCACGACAATCATCGCCTCGATCAACCTGTTCCCGTGTGGCAGGGCTCACGAAAGATGGATATCTGGCAGGGTGAAAAAATCCATTATGAATTTCGCACCGCTCGCGACGTGATCAACCAAGAGGGGGACGAGCGTAGCTGGTGGGGGGTGAGCGAGATTCTGATGGGGCCCGAAGCTCCACAGAGTATGGGGACTCCTCTGAGTTTGTGGGTGGACACGCCCCCAGTTGACAAAGCTTCTTTGTTGAAAGGGTATCAAACAACCATCCAAAGTATCTTGAACAAATGGGTGGCGGGCACCGTCAGCGATGAGGAAGCGGAGTTTTTGGGGCAGTTGCTACAGAGTAACGTGCTGAACCATGATATCGAACAGTTACCCGAAAACCTAGTGGCACTAGTCGAGCAGTATCGCAGGCTCGAAAATGATATCCCCGTCCCCACTCGTGCCCCCGGAGTTTATGAGGCTGACCCAGTGGATGCCCCCTTTCTAAATCGTGGCGACCACCAAAGTGAGGGAGAGGCAGTACCCCGGCAGTTTTTGGAAATTTTTGCGAACAAAGCTTACAACAAAAACAGTGGGCGCCTGGAGCTGGCACAGGATATTGTCGGTGACAACAATCCCCTGACACGACGTGTGGTGGTCAACCGCATGTGGAATTATGTGTTTGGAGCTGGCCTGGTGACCACGACTGACAACTTCGGACGCATGGGGGGCCAGCCCTCCCACCCCGAACTGCTAGATTTTCTGGCCAATAATTTTAAGAAAAATGGTTGGTCTTTAAAGAAGAGCCTCAAGTTGATGGTGACCAGCCGCACTTTCAAATTGAGTAGTCAAAGCACTGCAGCCGCCAAAGCGGTTGATCCGGTCAACAAATACTTGTCTTTTTACACGCCACGTCGTCTCGATGCGGAGGCGATTTATGACAGTCTGTATTTCGTGGCGGGACAGAATAAGCGCGCAATTTACGATAGTGTGATCCGGAACCGCCTAAACCCCTTCCTAACTGCCTTCAACCGTCCAGTGCCAGTGACCACAGTAAGTCGGCGACCCAGCGACAACGTGCCGGCCCAGGCCTTGAGTATGATGAATGGCTTGGCGGAAGATTTGTCTGGCCATCTGTTGAAACGTGTAAACACGGAACGGGAGGTGGATGTTGTCTTGCGTGATTTGTTTGTGACGCTTTATGCCCGTGAGATCACGGACAGCGAACAGACGCTTTGCGGGAAGTTTTTAGGTGACAACCCCGATACCGAAGACTGGCGTCGATTGATTACCAGCTTGTTTAATTCAAAGGAACTTATCTATGTTTACTGATACTTATTACCGTCGACGATTCATGCAGCTAGGCTTTGGCAGCCTCGGAGGGCTGGCCCTGAACCATTTAAATGCGGCGGAGGGCAAGCCCAGACATCATCAAGCGAAGGCACGCTCGGTGATTTTGTGTTATATGTCTGGGGGGGTAAGCCACGTGGACAGTTTTGACCCCAAGCCCCTGCTGAAAAAGCTGCATGGCAAAAATATGCCCGGGGAGATCCTACGCACCCAGTTTGATAACAACGGCAAGATCATGCAGTCGCCATGGGAATCAAAAAAATATGGCCAGTCGGGTTTGGAGATGACCAACCTCTTCCCACATATTGCAGGTTGCGCCGACGATATTGCTCTGGTGCGCGGCATGACGGCAAAGTTTTCGGAACATGCCCAGGGGAACTTTTACATGCATACAGGCTTCCCCTTCCTTGGCTCGCCGTCTGCGGGGGCTTGGGTGAATTACGGTCTAGGCAGTGTGAATCAGAATCTCCCCGGTTATGTGGTGCTGAATAACAAAACCGGTATTCCTCATGGGGGTAAATCGATTTTTGGCAGTGGTTTTTTGCCTGCCACCACAGGGGCCTCGTTTTTTAATCTGGATCAAGATGAAGTGGTAAGTCGTGTGAAGCCTAGCCGACCTTTGAAAGAGCAGCGGGCCAGCCTGGAGTTTTTAGAGCAGCTAGATGGAGCCTTTGCCAAACGCTCGGCCGCCGAAGGGGATGTGAAGTCGGCAATTAAAAATTATGAAACCGCCTTCCGCATGCAATCGGCGGTCCCTGAATTGATGGACCTCGACAAAGAGCCGGCCTATCTCAAGCGGGCATATGGCTTCGAGCACAAAGATCCGCTAGTCGCTGGTTATGGGCAGCAGTGCATGGTGGCCCGTCGCTTGGTGGAAAAGGGGGTGCGCTTTGTCGAGTTGTCTTGCTCCAACTTCAAAGGAGACGGGCAACGGCCCAACCCCTGGGATCAGCATGGCAACCTACCCCATGGTCATCAGGAAATGGCCCGACAGGTCGACCAGCCCATTGCGGCTCTCATCAACGATCTCAAACAGCGTGGCCTACTGGAGAGCACCTTGATTATCTTTACCGGCGAGTTTGGTCGCACACCCTTTTCACAGGGCAACAATGGCCGCGATCACAATCCTTATGGTTTCAGCCTATGGATGGCCGGAGGTGGAGTCAAGGGGGGTAGCGTGCACGGAGCCACCGATGATCTAGGCTACCATGCGACTGAAGACAAAACTACGGCATATGACCTTTGGGCCACGGTGTTGCACCAACTTGGCATGGATCATGAAAAGCTGACCTACCGTTACGGCGGGCGCGACATGCGACTGACCGACGTACATGGAAACGTGATGACAAGCATCCTTCATTAGATCCCCATCGATTGATGTTCACACCTCGTGCTCGAGCGGGCATCTTAATTAGCCACAAATCAAGGTCGCTAACGCGTAACTTAGAGGGCAGAATTACGATGGTATTTTGACAAGTGGAACAGAGCAGAATCGTCCTAATCAAGGCCTTGAAACAGGGGCCTCAATTCTTTTGATTGATACCGAGCAAGCGGAGGAATCTGGCGTGGAAATCACGCCAACAAGAATCAGGTAGAATTTATCTCCGTCTCTCACAAAGCATACTGCGGAATCTTCATCCACTCGCCAACTTTGAGAGCCGACTGATGGGCAATGACGCCGGCCAAGGTCATGTTCAAGGCGTCGCCAACATCGACGATGGGCTTCTGATCAAGCAGAATCGACTCGATAAAGTTGTTCGTCAATTGTCCGTGCGAACCGCCATGACCGCCTCCACTCACGCCAGGCGGCAAAGGCGGACGGCTCCCCTTGATCTTCTTATCATGAGGCTTTTGTCCGTAGACCCGACCTTGCTCTCCGTGGGCGTTTTTCATATCCCAACTCACCGCCATTCTGGACATCCCCCCTTCGCTGGTTTTGAACATGGCAACCTCGGAACCAAACGGATTCTTGTGCTGGTTATCGCCATCCTTGTAGACCGGATAAAGACTGTTCGTTCCCAAGCCGGACACCTCGGTCAGCCGCCCGCCCGTCACCGAAATATAATAGGCCGTCGCATGCGTGGGATACCACATCGGCGGAACGGAACGGCGCCAACCATACTTATCGATCTTGCCATTCTTCGGATTATAACTTCCGAGCACGCCGACGCCATCGTGATAATACTCTCCTTCTGAATAGAGGATTTTTCCGAGCGCTCCGGCCTGATACTGCATCCGTTTTTCATAAAGCGCCGCATGGAAAGTCGAAGTCTCATTAAGCATATACTTCATGCCGCTCTTCTTGACGGCATTGAATAATTTCTCCGCCTCGTCTTCTGCCTCAAACCCAAAAACAGCAGGAACCGCGGAACAGGCGTGTTTACCATGCTCCAAAGCCATGATAGCAAGACGCGCATGACTCGGCGCATCGGTCGCGATATAAACCGCTTCAATACTCTTGTCCTTAATCATCTCTTCGCAGGACGGATAGATCTTCTTCGCACCGACCGCTCTGGCCAAAGCGGCACAGCGACCAGGGTCGAGATCGGTCGCGGCCACCACTTCGACATTGGGATGGTTTTGATAAAAGAATGCCGCCCCAAATTTGCAGAGCCCATATCCTGCAATGCCGACACGGACCTTGCGATCCGAAACCGGCTGCCAGCCTTTCGCGGCATCCGGGTCATTCTTGTGTTTCTCAAATCCCGGAATCACTTTTCCGTCGGCATCCTTCGGAGTGTCATCGGCCGCAGCCATCCCGGTCATTCCCAAAAGGGCTCCGGCGCCACCCATTCCATGCAGGAATCCCCGTCGGGATAAACCAAGCTGCTCATGATCTTGTTCCTCCTTATTCATAATTCTTACTCACTTGGTTGGGTTTTCTCCACTTGATAACTACTGCCCGTTTCGGACAATTCTTCCTCAATCTTCTGCGGGGAGGTTCCAAGCGACTCTATTACCGAAGATTTGCAGAGGGAATTCTAGGAGAATTCAGTAGCTGATAAGCTCAGGCGAACGCATCACGTAGGATCTTGGCTGGATGCAAAGCGGTTCGATCAACACCATCGGTAATCTGGTGGCGGCAACTGGTTCCAGCGGCAGCGATAAGAATCGATTGATCGAGTTTCTTCAGATGAGGAAAAAGAACCAACGAGCCCACCTGCATTGACACTTCATAATGCTCTTTCTCGTATCCGAAAGACCCAGCCATACCACAACACCCTGAAGGGATTTCGCTCACCGAATAATTCCCGGGTAATGAAAGCATTTGCAAGGTGGGATCGGTTGAAGCGAGGGCCTTCTGGTGGCAGTGGCCATGAACATGAATGGTGCGGACCTCATCGGTAAAACACGCACTATCGATTCGGCCCGCATCGGCCTCGCGGACAATAAACTCGTCGAGTAGCAGACAATGGGATGCGAGCTCTCGGGAAGTTTCGCGCAGCGCGGGATCGACCAGCGCAGGGTATTCATCGCGGAAACTGAGGAGCGCGGACGGTTCGATACCCAGGAGCGGTTCTTCCCCTGAAACAATCGAGGACAGCCGACGGACGTTCTCATTGGCGAAGCCCTGGGCTCGCCGGACAAGACCCTTGGAAAGCGAAGCCCGTCCGCTTTCGACGTGATCGGGCAAGTTGACCTCGTAGCCCAAAAGCTCCAGCAACTCGACAGTTGCGATGCCGGCATCCAGGTCATTGTAATTGGTGAACTCATCGCAGAAGATGTGTACTTTCCCGAGACGCTTACCACGCGTGGGGACAAGTGGAGTGCGGCCAGAAAACCAGCGACGCAGCGTGATGCGGTTGAGTCTCGGAATGCTGCGCTCAGAGTGAAAGCCGATAAGTAGGTTGGCGATACGGCGCAGAATCGGAGTCTGAAAAAATGCATTGTAGAGCCGAGGTGCAAACGAGGCGAGGCGCGCACTGTCGGCAAAATGCGCAACCATCCGTGAGCGCAGCGGAACGCCATTCGCATCGTGATAATGCTGCTGGAACTCGGCCTTGAGCTTGGTCATGTCCACGCTGGATGGGCACTCGGATTTGCACGCTTTACAGGATATGCAGAGATCCATGACCTCTTTAATCTCCTCGCTATTGAAGGGGCGCTCGGCATCAGCCGGCTCAGTGAGAATTTGGCGCAGGATATTTGCGCGGGCACGGGTGGTGTGCTTTTCCTCACGAGTTGCCATGTAGCTCGGGCACATCGTGCCGCCTGCCTGTGGCCCTTTGCGGCAGTCGCCCGATCCGTTGCATTTCTCGGAAGCGCGTAGCACACCCATGGTGTCGCTAAAATCAAAGACCGTTTCGTAATCCGGCGTCCCCTGCCCCGCGCTGTGGCGCAGTGAGGTATCCATCGGCGGGGTGTCCACGATCTTTCCCGGATTAAAGATATTTTCGGGATCGAATACCGCCTTCACCTCGCGCATCAGCTGGTAACAATGGTCACCGACCATCAGTGGGATAAACTCGCCGCGTAGCCGTCCGTCACCATGTTCTCCGCTCAGGGACCCTCGGTATTTTTTCACGAGATGTGCGATGTCGGTAGCGACATCACGAAACATTTTTTGTCCCTCCGGCGTCTTGAGATTAAAGAGTGGTCGGGTGTGAAGTTCACCTGAGCCCGCATGAGCATAGTAGACACAATCAATGCTGTATTTAGTCGAGAGCAACTCATCAAATTCGGCAATGTAGTTGGGTAGATCTTTCACATCGACCGCCGTATCCTCAACATTCTCGCGAGGCTTCGTGTCGCCAACAACATTGCTCATCAACCCCTGGCCCGCCTTACGAAGTTCCCAGACTTTATGACCCTCTTCACCCCAGAGCACGGGATAGGAGTATCCCTGCCCGGCGTCCTGCCAACTAGCGACGAGTTCCCGCACTGCGGCCTCGGTTTCTTCCCGGCTGTCCCGGCGAATCTCAACGACAAGGATCGCGCCAGGATCACCCACCACAAAATCCCGGTTCCTTTGCTGAGAAAGGTTCGACTTGGTGCAATCGAGTATGTGTCGGTCAATGAGCTCACAAGCACTTGGCGTGTGAGGCAGGGCGAGCAGGTTGGCCTGCAGCGATTCGTTGACACTTTCAAAATGACCACAAACGAGGGCGGCATGTGGTGGAGGGAGAGGTGAACACGCGAGTTCAATCTCGGTCGCAAAAAACAGGGTTCCTTCCGAACCGGCAATGAGCTTGCAAAGATTGAACGGTTTCTCGGATGCCGGATCAAAAACTTCGGCATCCATCAAAAGGTCAAGGGCATAACCAGTGTTGCGACGCGGAATAGAGGCGAGGGGAAAATTTTCAGTAATTGCGACCCGGTTATCCGGATCACTTAGCATCGCTCTTACTCCCTGGTAAATCTGCGTTTCCAGACTTTCGGGGCCATCACATTTTGCCAAGAATTCCTGGTTGCTGAGTGCCTCAATCGTGACCTCGCTTCCATCACTCAGGAAGCCCCTGAGAGAAACAAGGTGATCGCGAGTGCTGCCATAGACAATCGAATTTGAGCCGCACGAATTATTGCCCACCATCCCGCCCATCATGGCGCGATTAGCGGTGGAGGTTTCCGGGCCAAAGAGCATTTCGCGGGGCGCGAGGAACCGGTTCAATTCATCGCGAACCACGCCCGGTTGGACACAAACGCGGCGGGTCTTCTCATCCACCGAGAGGATACGGGTCAAGTGCTTCGAGATATCGACCACCAACCCGTCGCCAACACATTGACCAGCAAGAGAGGTACCGGCAGCACGAGGAATCAGGCCAAGCCGATTGCGGCGGGCAAAGCGGATCACTTCCCGAAGATCCTCATCGCTCTCCGGGAACACCACACCGGCGGGTAGTTCCTGATATTCCGAGGCATCGGTGGCGTAGAGCCGACGCAGCGTTTCGCCAGTATCGAGACGACCGGAGATCCGCGAGACTAGTTGCCCGAAGGGAACCAGCTCCCCGTCGCGGTGATAAGGCAAATCCGTCATGTTAATCAGAAGAAGGCTAACTTAATGAATACGACCTTTAAAGGATTCTAATAAACCTTTAAGCGACGAAAATCACATCACGACGAACGCCGAAAGCCAATGAAATGGCGGAGGGTGTGGGATTCGAACCCACGGATACATCACTGCATCACTCGATTTCGAATCGAGCGCCTTAAACCGAGCTCAGCCAACCCTCCTTAATCTGCTCCGGCGGGCGGAAACTAACAAAGAAAGACCTCCGGTCAAGTGCTCACTGGCTCTTCTTGAAATCCGGGATACTTTGATCAAAACCTGAGACAAATTGAAAGAACTGCACCCCAAAATTTCTGAGTGGTTCAAAACCAAAAGCTGGAAGCCTTTCTCTTTTCAGACTGAGACATGGCAACACTATCTGGATGGCGAGTCGGGTTTACTTCACGCCCCCACTGGATTCGGTAAGACACTTTCTGTTTGGTTAGGTCCGATTTCTGAAGTTTTAGAAAAAGGAAAAACTCCCCAACATTGCGAGGTCCTCTGGATCACTCCTCTACGAGCTCTTGCGAATGACACCCTCCAATCCTTGAGGGAACCGATCGAGGGAATGGGACTAGATTGGTCTATCGAAGCGAGAACCGGGGATACCTCATCGTATCGAAAATCTAAATTACGAGAGAGATTCCCCTACTGTCTCGTCACGACGCCAGAGTCACTTTCGCTCCTCCTCACTTATGCTGATACCAGAAAGAAACTTTCTCATCTAAAGTGTATCATTATTGATGAGTGGCATGAACTCCTCGGAACCAAGCGCGGGATCCAAACCGAACTTTGCGTCACGCGACTTCGAACCTGGTTGCCTAAGTTGAGGATTTGGGGACTCTCTGCTACACTGGGAAACCTAGAGGAAGCAGCCAAGCCGCTCATCAATCACCGCCCACCTAAATTAATTGCAGCGAACCAAGACAAAAAGATCGACATTACGACCCTCATTCCAGATGAGATTGAATCATTTCCATGGTCAGGTCATTTGGGAAAAAAATCGGTCAAAAGAGTCGCGAAACAACTGGAGAAAGCTCAGACAACTCTTGTCTTTACGAACACCCGGTCTCAAGCCGAGATCTGGTATCAGGAAATCCGAGAGGCAAAACCTGACTGGGCAGAGGACATTGCAATCCACCATGGTTCATTGAGCCGTGATGAGCGAGGACTTGTCGAACTTGGCCTCAAAGATGGTTCTCTTCGGTGTGTCATTTGCACATCTTCCCTCGATCTTGGGGTCGATTTTTCACCAGTAGATCAGGTGATCCAGATTGGATCACCTAAAGGTATCGGCCGACTCACCCAACGAGCTGGCCGCTCCGGCCACTCACCCGGACAGGTTTCTAAAATTATTTGCGTCCCAACGAATGCCCTTGAGCTCATCGAGTTCTCCGCTGCTCGCGATGCTTGGCACAATAAAGAGATTGAATCACGGACCTTACTTAGAAAACCACTCGATGTCCTCACCCAACATCTAACAACAATCGTACTTGGTGAACCAAATTCACCCGAGAAACTAAAACAAGAAATTTTTTCTGCTTTCAGTTATGCCGACCTCACCGAAGCCGAATGGAACTGGTCGATCATGTTTCTCACTAATGGGGGGCCCCTCTCGGCTTATCCACAATACCAGAAGGCCGAAATTATTGATGGGCTTCTAACCATCACCAATAGAAGGACGGCCCAACTCCACCGAATGAATATCGGGACCATCACTTCCGACACTTCCGTTCTAATTAAGTTTGCAGGTGGACGAAGTCTCGGGAGTGTTGAGGAAGGTTTCGCTTCCAAGCTAAAGGCTGGAAAACAATTTATCTTCGCGGGTCGTCGCCTCGAGCTTATCCGCTTCCATAAGCTCACCGCTACTGTGAGAGCAGCCACTAAAAAAACTAAGGGAGAGGTCGCCATTTGGGGCGGCAGTAAAATGCCGCTCTCGTCCGAACTTTCACACGCCGTCGCGAGAAGCCTCCACAGTTCGCCTGAAAGCCCCGAACTTAAAGCTGTCGCGCCTATTCTTAAGATTCAGAAATCATGGTCAGCACTACCTTCGGACAGAGAGCTTCTCATCGAATTCACCCGAACCAGAGAGGGTGAACACCTGTTTATTTATGCTTTTGCAGGTCGTTTGGTGAACGAAGGATTGGGTGCCTTGATTGCTTTTCGACTCTCAAGAGCTTCCGGCGAATCGATTAACGTGACTCAAAACGATTACGGATTTTGCCTCGGAGCCTTAAAAGGGCTCCCGCTTGAGGAAGCTACCCTCAGGAAGGCACTAACGACTGAAAACCTTCTTGAGGATCTATTAGAGTGCATGAATACAGCTGAGATGGCCCGACGACAGTTTCGTTATGTCGCCAGAGTTGCCGGTCTCCTTATTCCCGATATGCCCGGAAAAAGAAAACCAACTCGTGACCTTCAAGTCTCAGCAAATCTCCTCTTTGAAGTTTTCACACGCTACGACCCAGACAACTTACTTCTTGAGCAATCCCGCCGCGAAATCCTGGAACACCAACTCGAGCTAGGGCGATTACAAACGACTCTTTCTTCAATTCAAGAACGACCCTTCCGCCTCATCGAAACACGCCGACTCACTCCAATGGCATTCCCACTTTGGGCCGATCGTTTAAGCGCCTTCCTTCCGGCAGGCGACGCCGAGACGCGATTGGAGCGAATGCTCAATGAACTACAGAAACCCGGATCCCGCTAGGGATGTCGCACCATTTTATTTCATCAGGGAACCGAGCAATGAATTCATTCCAGCAATTATGGAAGAGGGATCTTTAACCATTCCAGCTGCCATCAGAGCGTTATCGGCCAACTGCCCAGCAACCTGGGAGGCGACCTCTGAGTCCTCCTTCCGAAGTGAATTGAGCTTGGCCACCAGATCATGATTGGGATTGAACTCGAGTCGGGCCTTGGGCTCTGGTGCACCCTGCCCCATCGCTTCCATCATAGCACGCATCTGCCCACTTGGGGCATCTTGGGGAGTGAGAGCCACCACGGGATGTGAAACGAGGCGTTTTCCCATATCAACACTTTCAACCTTATCACCAAGGGTTTTACTAAGCCACTCAACAAGCTCTTTGCTTTCCTCCTCGCTCAGCTTGGCCTCCTCATCAGGCAATTCATCGAGATCAATCTCAGCGCGGTCGGCACTGACCAGCTTCTTCCCCTTGAACTCACGGAGTGTCTCCATGATGTAATCGTCGATATTATCAGTGAGGAAAATGACCTCGATTCCACGTTTTTGAAAAGCCTCAAGATAGGGTCCCGCCTCCATCGACTTACGATCAATTCCAACCAAATAGTAAATAGAGTCTTGATCTTCCTTCGCACGAGTGAGGTAGTCATCGAAAGAAGTTCTCTTACCCTCATCAGTCATACTCGACTCGAAGCGAAGTAACTCTGCGAGTGCTTCATGGTGTTCAAAACCGGTCGCGATACCCTCTTTGAGGAAACGGCTGAAGCGCTCATAAAACTCTTCGTGTTTTTCAGGGCTTGCCTTTGCATCTTTAGCGATATGCTTGATGAAGCGTTTTGTAAGAAGAGTGTTGAGCTTCTTTACGAGAGCACTGTCCTGCATCGACTCCCGTGAAATATTGAGAGGGAGGTCCTCAGAATCGACAACCCCTTTTACAAAGCGCATCCACTCGGGAAGAAGCCCTTGTGGCTCTGCATCGATCAAAACCTTACGACAATAAAGAGAAACCCCAGCCTTCATTTGACCGAAACCAAGGCGCTCGTGGTTTTCGTCAGGTGTGAAAAGAAGAGCGTTAATATTAATCGGAGCATCAGCACTAAAATGCAGAGTGTGGCGAGGCTCATCAACCGCATGCGCGCAGTATTGGTAGAACTCCTTGTAATCCTCCTCTTTGATGTTGTTTTTCGACTTCAGCCAAATCGCCTCGACTGTATTCACACGTTCTCCGTTCAAACTCAGCGGGAAGGACACAAAACGGGAATGTTTGTCGATAATCCCTTTTAAAATATCCCCTTTCGCGAAGTCTTTCTCGTCTTCTTTCAAGTAAATCACGATACGGGCCCCACGTTTCTCATCCGGAGCTTCAGAGATCGTATAACCACTTTGACCATCACTTTCCCACTTGAGACTTTCGGCAGACTCATCCCAAGAGTGAGTGTAGACCTCTACCTTTTCGGCCGCCATGAAGGCAGAATAAAACCCGACCCCAAATTGCCCGATGACCGAAGCATTAGCATCGCCCTTTTCTTTAAGAGCTTCCAAAAACTCCTTGGAACCAGAACGAGCAATCGTTCCGAGGTTATCCGTCAACTCATCGCTCGTCATTCCAATCCCATAATCAGTGATGGTAATAGTTCCGGCTTCCTCATCGGTAGCGATCTTGATTTCAAGCGGCAGATCCCCTTGATAGATCCCCTTCTCAGTCAATTCCTTGAGGCGGAGCTTCTCGAGAGAATCGGAAGCGTTTGAAATGAGCTCACGGACGAAAATCTCCTTATCAGTGTAAAGAGAGTGGATAACGATATCAAGGAGCTGACGGACTTCGGCTTGAAACGATTGTGTTTGAGGTTCGCTCATAATTTTTGGTTGAAATTAACAGGAGCGGGAAAATAGCTCTCAGACTCACCGTGTCAATGCCCGCAATGTGTATCTCGACACAAAAAAGTCGTTCCGAAACTTGGAACGACTTTCGGAAATAAGAACAATAGCCCCTAGCTTTCGCCCTTTGCACGCGGTTCGCCTGACTCGCGAGTAGACCCAGGGCTCGTCACAAAAGGCCCACCCTCAAGCGGAGCAATGCCGCTAAAAGCAACGTCGGGCATCTCACTTTCTTTGCCAGCAAGGGGAAAATCTTTTCGGAGCGGGAAATACGGGAATCCTTCCCACATCAAGATCCTTTCCATATTGGGGTGATTCGAAAATTTAATCCCCATCATGTCGTAGACTTCCCGCTCGTGCCAATTTGCGGTTTTCCAAAGCGGAACCGCAGAGGGTACATCGACGCCTTCAGCCAACTTCGTCTTCACACGCAAGTGTTTTGAATCATCGAGCGTTGCTAATTCGTAAACCATCTCAAATCGAGGTTCTTCACCCAGATGATCGAGGCTAGAAATATCGAGCAGCATCTCATACCCGAGTTCCTTGCAGCGCTCGAGGATTGGGTAGAGAGTAGACAGACCAACATTGATCGTAGTCTCGCCGCGAAATTGACTATACTTTGTTTGCCCGAGAGCTTGGAGGTCAGTTTCGATACTCATGGGTTTATAAATTAAGCGCTAGCTGGCTCCTGCTTTTGATTCTTGAGAGACTCCTCACCCTCGATCTTGCGCTGAAGCTTCATCAACCCTTCAATTAGAGCCTCGGGACGCGGCGGGCAGCCAGAAATATAAACATCAACTGGAATGAGACGATCAATTCCCTGAAGAACCGCGTAGCTGCGATACATTCCCCCGGAAGAAGCACAAGCCCCCATCGCAATGCACCACTTAGGTTCAGGCATTTGATCCCATACCCTCTTCACCGCAAGAGCCATTTTGTAAGTGACCGTCCCTGCGACGATCATAACATCGGCTTGCCGAGGCGAAAATCTCATCACCTCAGCTCCAAAGCGAGAGATGTCGAACCGAGAGGACGCAGTCGCCATGAGCTCAATCGCGCAGCAAGCGAGCCCCATTGGCATGGGCCACAGTGAGTTTTTCCGCATCCAGTTGATAGCGGCATCAACTCGCGTGAAAATGATATTCCCTTCGATCTTGGAATCGTAGGCGGCTTGAGAGACCGTAAGATTTTCTTCCGTCATTGCTTTGCGATGAGGATAGCCTTGAAGGCGCAAGCCTCAACCACTTTGTGATTTTTTTCACAAAGTCGTGAAATTAACCAAAATCCCGCTACCCTCACGAGTGCTCAACAAGGATGGCATCAACAGCTGCTCCCTCACGATGGATCTCCGAAACCACAATAATCGGAGTGCCCTCTTCAAGCTTCCTTTCCTGCTGTAAAAAGTGGATGGCATTAGCAATCGTCTTGCGCGGCTGCTCATCAAATTTCACTTTGAACGATCTTACTCCCCGCGAAAGAGTAAACTTAGAGCGAAGTGAAGACTGCGGAGTGAAGGCGAAAATTGGGCTTCTGGGCCGCAGCAGCGCCGTTTGGTGCGCGGTGAGTCCAGATCGCGTGAAAACTGCGAGAAGAGCATGCGGGATGGAATCTGCTAAGCCACATGCAGCTTGAATCACTTTTTGCTTTTCGGTTCTAAGTGTCGCTTCCTTTCCGTAACCCAATCCGCCCGAGCGCTCGATTCGCCTCGCAACTCGATCCATAAGCTGGACGCAGCGGATCGGATGTTTCCCCACCGTGGTCTCTCCAGAGAGCATAATGGCATCAGCTTCCTCATAAACGGCATTCGAGACATCAGTTACCTCAGCACGGGTTGGCGTCGGGTTCTCCGTCATTGATTCCAACATGTGAGTAGCGACGATCACCCGGCGACCAAGTTGATGACAGCGCTTCACGATCCGTCGCTGGATAATAGGAAGCTCCTCAACGTGAACCTCGATTCCCAAGTCACCTCGAGCGACCATTATGATATCAGATTCCTGAATGATATCGTCTAGATGACGAATCGCCTCCTGATCTTCTAACTTTGAAACAATTTCAGCCTCGCTTCCTTCAGCCTGAAGAGCAGCTCGAAGTTTACGAACATGTCCAGCATCACGCACGAAAGAGCCCGCCACAAAATCAGCCCCACATTCCGCCGCCACCCTGATGTCAGCCATATCTTTCTCGGTGAGAGCCGGAAGATTCAGGCGCACACCAGGTAAGTTGATGTGGCGGCGTGAACCCATGAGTCCAGAAGTGACGACGCTGCAGACCAGTCGATCTTCCTCGATCCGTTCAACTTTCATCAAAAGCTCTCCGTTATCAACCGTAAGATCATCCCCCTCTCCAACATCCGACATTAATCCGGGGTAGTTCACGGTCGTTGATTTTTCGAGATTGGCTTCGACCCCTTGGTTTCGAAACTCAACGAGATCTCCCTTATTTAATTCGATTTTCTCTTCGACGTCACCAGTCCGAATTGACGGTCCTTGCAGATCAAAAAGAATTCCTACCGGTCGACCCATTTCGTCAGAAGCTTCTCTGATTCTAGGCACAACCTCACGACACCAAGCATGCTGTGCATGACTCATATTCAAGCGAAAGACATCCGCTCCCGCAGCAATCATCTGACACAGCTTTTCGGAAGACTCGGTCGCGGGCCCGAGCGTGCAAATAATCCGCGTTTTTCTCATGGTGAGCACCCCTAAATAATACGGACACTGGCTTCACCTACAAGTCCAGTTCTCCAACGCTTTAAATTGAATAATTTTGGGACCTAACTACCCCCCATTCCGGCCCCTCTCAACCTTTTATTCCTTGGAAGAGGTGAAGGGTCAGTCCTTGAAATTCTCGGTAATCTCGTTGATTGAGACTCCTAACTACGGGCCCCGAAAAGGGCTTCGACGCTTGGAAGATCAGCTGCAGATTGGGCCTTTTGTTCTTCAAAGATTTCACCATTTTTAAAGAGGAAAGCACCCGGCATTTGCAGACCGTCTCCCTTCAACATTCCAACTCCACACCCTCGGAAGAAGGCCATCGCTCCCCGATACCAAACCTTAGGACCGAAAAGTTCCAAGAATCCCCCCTTCCCGAGCCCGAAGGCCCGATAAAGATCACAACGAGGATCAGCGATCCTCGCTACTCCATCGGTGTCGACAAACTCTTTTTCCTCCCCCTCTTGTAGCATGTGAACAAGGATCAGTCGCGATCCCTCCTCTTCTGCGCGCTCATGCATCTCACGAAGATTTCTGAGGAGCTGCCTTGTGAAGGTGCAGCCGAAGTGCCTCAAAAAAACGATCGCAAGCTGATCGTTTTGCGAAGCTTCCAATAAAGTTTCGCCAGAGGTAAGTTTGAAAGACTTCGCAGCTTGCTCCAGGCACATCGGTGCGCCAACGGCTGGACGGCCCACCATTAAACAAGCGGCAGCCCACAAAATCATAGCAAAGGGCACTAGCCAAACTAGATCATTAAATACGATCATCCAACCCGCTTGCCAGGGCAACTCGCCCTGCGAGGCGGCCCAGACGAAACCTATTGGTCCAAACACTTTTCCAAGGAAGCCTACCAAGACGATAGGCCAGTGCCTAAGGGGTGCTGCAGCTGCCACTAAATAACCCAAACCGTAAACCCCAACAATCATTCCAACGCATTGCCAAAGGAAGGGATAGCGAGGAACCTCCATCCCCGAGATTTCAAACCACGCGCTCGGCCAGCCAATCACCCAGATGCCGAAAAGTAGGTTGTAAATGCCGGCAAACTTCAGGGATGCGCCCATCCAGTCTGGAGCTTTGCAACTTTGCGCCGTGCATTCCACTGTCATCTTTTATCATAGTCTGCTTTCCGAAGTCCGCAAGAGACTTAAGAAATCTAAAATACCTCTTTTTCAAGGCTTGCGGCGCGAGCATTCCTCGCCTTGACTCGGACCATGGCACAAGGCGTCACTATCGCAGGCACAGGAAGCTACCTCCCTGAGAAGATCCTGACCAACGATGACCTCTCCAAATTCGTTGAAACCTCAGATGAGTGGATTGTATCCCGAACCGGAATCAAAGAGCGTCGAATCGCAGACGAGGAAGAATCAACCTCCCACCTCGGATCAAAGGCTGCCCAAAAAGCCCTTCAACAAGCTGGCATGGCAGCGGAAGACCTCGATCTTATTATTGTCGCCACGATCACTCCGGACACCCTCACGCCCGCGACCGCCTGCTACGTCCAACAACAACTGGGAGCCACCAAGGCCGTTGCCTTCGACATTTCGGCAGCTTGCTCCGGCTTCCTTTACGCGATGAAAATCGCAAAACGAATGATCGAGTCGGATGCTTTTAAGAATGCGCTCATCATAGGCGCGGAAAAACTCTCAGCCTTCGTGAATTGGGAGGATCGCACGACTTGTATTCTCTTTGGCGATGGGGCAGGCGCAGCCGTCTTACGGGCCTCCGAACAGGGCGAAGGCCGTATTCTGGCTACCGACATCGGAACAGATGGAAAACAAACCCATCTCCTCAATATCCCGGGCGGCGGCTCCGCCTGCCCGATTACTATGGACAATGCCGGAGAGGGGCTCGCAACTCTTGCCATGCTCGGGAAAGAAGTTTTCAAACATGCCGTTACCCGCATGAAAAACTCCGCAAACCTTGTCATCGAGAGAGCCGGATTACAACCCGACGACATCGCTGTCGTCATCCCCCACCAAGCTAACTTAAGAATCATTGACGCCATCGCCTCTCGTCTTGCTGTTCCTAACGATCGAGTCTTCGTCAATCTTCATAAATACGGTAACACCTCGGCTGCCGCGATCGCGATTGCTCTGGACGAAGCTAACCGCGAAGGAAAAATGAAGCGCGGAGACAAAATAGTCATGGTAGCGTTCGGAGCCGGATTGACCTGGGCGGCCGCCGCTATCGAGTGGTAGGAATTTCTTTTTCACGACTTATCCCAGCGATGGTTACTCCAAAAGACGCACCGGCAATTCAACCCTGATTTCAGATACTCGTTTCAAGGATAATTGAGCCTGATTCATCCGCCTAGTCTGAAAATTGCCACGCCATTTCAATTCAGTAGTTGACCCCGCCGACTGATAGCATGAAATGCTTCGCAACCGAACTTCATCACTTTGAGCCAAGACTACCGGACCACTCCCACTGAAACCACCGGCATGCCCGGCGGAATTCCCTACATCATCGCAAACGAGGCTGCTGAACGCTTCTCCTTCTATGGAATGAAGGCGATCCTCTCCATCTTCATGGTGCAATACCTTTGGCTCATGGGAGACGCCCCGACCGAACAAATGTCGGAGGTGCTTGCAAGTGAGAATTACCACAAATTCAACAAGTGGGTCTACGCCACGCCATTCTTCGGTGCTCTTTTGGCCGATTTCTTTTTTGGTAAATACCGCGTCATCATTTGGCTCAGTATCGTCTATTGCGTCGGACATGCCTGCCTCGCCTTGATGGGAGTATCAGGCTCCGCTGGCTGGTGGCTTTTCGCGGGACTTGCCCTCATCTGCGTCGGATCAGGTGGGATCAAGCCCTGCGTCTCAGCCCACGTCGGTGATCAATTCGGCAAATCAAACCAACACCTTCTCACCAAGGTCTTCAATTGGTTCTACTTCTCCATCAATCTTGGGGCTTTCCTCTCCATGCTCGCCACCCCATGGATTCTTGAGTGGCACGGCCCTCATCTCGCGTTTGGAATCCCCGGTGTCCTCATGGCCATCGCCACCCTCTTTTTCTGGCTTGGCCGAAAAAAATTCATCCACATCCAACCGGATTCCAAAAAATTCAAACGAGAACTCTGCTCGAAGGAAGGTCTCGGAGTCATCCTTCGCCTCCTTCCTCTCTATTTCTTTGTCGCCTTTTTCTGGGCTCTCTTCGACCAAACCGGATCCTCATGGATCTTCCAATCTCAGGATATGGATCGGCATTTTGTGATTGATTGGCTTCCCTCTCAAATTCAATCGATCAACTCCGTTCTGATTCTCACTCTTGTTCCCCTCTTTACTTTTTTCGTCTACCCCACTCTCGAGAAGTTCATTAAACTCACCCCCCTCCGAAAAATCGGTGTGGGCCTCTTCATCACCGTCTTCGCCTTCTCCATTATTGCTCTCATCCAAGTTTCAATCTCAGAAGGCAACACTCCAAATATCGGTTGGCAATTCCTTGCCTATCTCTTTCTAACCGCAGCCGAAGTCATGGTCTCAATCGTTTGCCTGGAGTATTCCTATATTCAGGCTCCACGAAATATGAAGTCTCTCATCATGGCCATCTTCCTTCTCTCGGTCTCATTTGGCAACCAAATCACCGAATTTGTTAATTCCGTCATTCAGGTCGATGACCCCGTGATCGCATTTGCGGAAGAACTCAAAGACGGCAAGCACTCCCATCCTGGATTTGATGGAACAGTCGGCAACGAGGACGATATCATCATCACCCGCAAAGAGGGAAAAACCTCCAAACGCCAACTCCCTGACCAGGAAAAAATAGACCATGCCGCAAGTTTGATCACCGTCTGGGCAGAAGAAAACGACCTCACCCTTCCTACCACCGAAGAAGCCAAGCCGCTTCTCTCTGGCCTTACCGATAGGTGGGGATCTGAGATCACTTACACGAGACTTGCTTCTCGCACCGCTCGTCTCGCCAGTAACGGACCTGATAAAGAGTTCGGCACCAAATGGGATATCGGCTTCATCATGGAGGCTCCCGACAAAGCCCTTCCCGCCGGAGAAAAATCGACCAAAAAAACCTGGCTCGAAAAACGAAGGGAATTCCTCGGGGTCGCAGAAGAGACTGAGGAATCCGACTCTCCGATTACCAAAACTGCCTACACTGGTGGTCAACCAAAGCTCGAAGGTCCGGCCTACTATTGGTTCTTCACCAGCCTGATGCTTGGAGCTGCCATCCTCTTTGTTCCTTATGCCATCTTCAGTAAAGAGAAGTCCCACCTTCAGTCTTAAATGATCACCGACTCGCATTGCCACCTCGGCTCTCAGAGATTCTCACCCGAAGAAATTCCCGACATCATCTCGCGCGCCACGGAGAATGGCGTTCACCGCATGATCACGCTCGCCACGAACGAGTCCGATCTCGCCATCAATCTTCAGATCGCGCACGACCACCCCGGTGTCTCCGCCTGCATTGGCATCCACCCTTGCGATGTCCACGAAACACGCGACGAATTCGAATCCTTTCTCGCCCCCCACCTCGCTAATCCAAAAGTCGCCGCGATTGGCGAGGCCGGTCTCGACTACTTCCATCCCGCTCCAGACGGCTGGACCAACGAAGACTACCACGCCCGCCAACGCGACTTCCTCCGCCGTCATTTCGAGATCGCAAAGACTGCCGGTCTCAACATCGTCATCCACACTCGCGATAAATCAGGCAGCGCCAGCTTCGACGATTCCCTCAAAATCTACGCCGACTACTCCGACCACGTCCGCGCCGTCTTCCACTGTTTCCCGGGACCACCTGAACTAGCGGAACGAGTCTTTGAGTTGGGCGGTCTTATTTCATTCACAGGAATCGCCACCTTTAAGAATGCCCACAATGTCGTCGAGGCAGTTCAGGCAGTTCCTGACAGATCTTTTATGGTGGAGACCGATTCGCCTTATTTATCTCCAACACCTCATCGCGGAAAGCGATGTGAGCCAAGCTTTACTCGTTTCACAGCAGAAGCCATCGCGCGTGAACGCAACCTCTCAATTAATGAGCTGGCAAAGATGACCGAAGAGGTCGTCAACAATTTTTTCCGTTTCCCGCCAGATCCAAACTAAACGAGCCAAAAACGAATACCCTGTGCCTTTTCCTCGAATAGAAACCTCTCCCTATTAGAGCCCAGCGTAGTCCTTTGAATTCCAATCTTTCTCAATAATGCTCTCTAGGTTTCTCCTCATCTCCCTCACCTTATGGCTAGGTATCCCCTTGGTCTCCGCTGTCGAGATAAGGATTGCCACCTATAATATACTCAGAGGGATCGGTAATACCGGCGCGAATGGGCGAAACGAGTTGGAGGCCGTAATCGCGAGGATCAACCCCGATGTCTTAGCTCTCCAGGAGGTGACAGGCAATGACTTCAACGGCCCCCTAAACGAACTTGCGCAAAGCATGGGTTACCCATTTATTTTCGCTCCAGTAACAGCTCTTGATACTGGCAGCCGTGTTGTGATTTTATCCAAGTTCCCGTTCAGTAGGAATTCGAGTAAAAGTATCATTTCTCCACCTGGGGCCAATGATATGACTCGAGCCGCAGCCGCCGTCATTATTGACGTCCCAGGAACCGAAAATGATCCCACGCTCGTAACCGCCCACCTGAAATGTTGCTTCGACCAAGATGACCCATTTCGACGAGCAGTCGAGATGATACGAATTCGTAAATATCTCGAAGAGCAAGGGCTCGACAAAGACGATAATATCTTCGTGTTGGGCGATTTTAATCTTCTCGGAAACGACATCATTTTCGACCGCTTACCCTCCGGCCTTCCTCAAAGCTATCGTCTTGGAAACGATATGGAATATGATGTCAAATACTTCGCTGATCCAACGAATTACTTCACTAACCTTGACTTAGTAAATCCAGGATTTCGTCAACAGGATGGAGTCACAACTGACACTTATAGGGGGTCGAACACCATCCTAGATTATATCCTCGTATCTAACTCGATTGCTCGTCGCGCGCCCGATACGGAAGTCTATAACAGCGCGTTGGACACTTCCAAGTCCGGCCTCCCTAAGGAAGGCAGTCCCCTTCCCAGAGGAACCAGCGACAAAGCCTCGGATCACTATCCGGTATTCGGAGACTTTGAACTAGATGGAGGCCTCCAGCTCGATCTTACCGTAGCCCAGTCGATTCTTGATGAAAGCTCACCTGCTTCTTTGGTAACTGTGACCCTCGCTGAACCAGCTAAAAGCACTGTTCAGGTTTCCCTAGAATCGAACGACCCCTCGGAGGCCACGATTACACAAAAGATCCTTACAATACCGGTAAATAGCACACAAGCGACCACGACCCTTCGGCCAAGAAACGATAAGATCAACGACGGCGATCAAACCATCGAAATCACAGCTTCAGCAGCCGGATTCGTCGGGAGAGTGGCCTCCGTTAAAATTCGAAACACCGATCCTTCTTTCTATTCCTTTTCAGATCCAACCACCCCCATCATCGAAGATTTCGAGGGATTTGAAGGCAACCAATCTCTTGCCGCTTGGTCAGATGGAGGCCTAACTTGGATTGGCTTTGATGATGGCAATTCCGGCCTTATCGGCGCAAGATCCTACCAAAACGCTTTGGGAATCCTAACACCTTCAGAGGCTGTATTTCAAACAACCTTTCGCAATAATTCCGAACAATCTATCCCGGCCCTAAAAATCGAATTTGAGGCACAGCACTGGAGACGCTTCACCAATGGTTCAGAAGACAGACTTCAAATGTCACTCATCAAAGACGGCAACCAGATTGCCATACCAGATCTGGAATTCCGACCATCTACCACAGGTCAAAATGGTCAACTTTCCCCACTGATCACTCAATTGAAGTCCGCTTACTTTAGAAACCTTCATTTGGCCAGTGGCGATGAATTCACATTACAAATCAAAATCATACCCGGAACTCCGAATGGCTCGGTTAGTTCTGATGTTTTCATCAATGAATTTCACTACGACAATAGTGGAAGCGACGTCGGAGAGTTCATTGAAGTGGTTTTCGGGCCAGCATTCGTCGGTGCAATACCATCGGTTCATCTCTACAACGGAAACAATGGACGAAGTTATGGATCAAGTATTTCGTTAAACGAATTCACGCCAGGGCCATCAAACATCCCAGGATTACCGGCTCTTTACTTTAAAGAAATTTCTGGAATTCAGAACGGTGGCCCAGATGGAATTGTCCTTGAGATCGATGGCGTGGTTCGTGAATTTCTTAGCTACGAAGGAACTTTCACGGCTATTGATGGAATTGCTGCGGGGATGACTTCTAGCTCGGTCGGCGTAGCGCAAGGCCCTAACACACCTGCAGGCCAACAGAGCATCTCCCGAACTGGAAGTGGTAGGATCGCCGAAGATTTTGAATGGACGATTCAGCCTGGCAACCACACGCCCGGAGAAATCAATATTGGGCAGAGTTTTGGAGCCAGCCTAGAACCCCAAGGAATCGGCATCGACAACCTCATCATCACACCACTCAAAGACCAAGATGGGGATCAAATCCCAGATCAAGAGGAGATCGAAAATGGAACGAATCCTGCCCTCGCAGACAGCGACCAAGATGGCCAGGATGACTACTTTGAAACCTTCCTTACCGGAACGAATCCACTTTCGGGTTCGTCAACTTTCCGACCCGACTTGTATGTCGAACAGGAAATGGTCCGCGTGACCTTCCCCTCTTTGCCTAAACGTTTTTATGAGGTCGAAACAAGTATCGACCTCCAAAAATGGACTACTGAGCCCGGCTTGACCGGAACTGGCAAAGACATGACCTTGTCATTCCCACAAAAAGATAGTCAATTTTTCCGAATTAGTATTTCCCTATTGGAATGAGACTGTGTTAAACGAACTCCCAGAAGATGCTAGGCCAGTGGTATTTTAAGTTTCTTTAAATCCAAATCCGATGCGAATATTCACCCTCCTGTTCATAGCGATTGCTGCAGCTGCATTCGCGAAAGAGAAGGTGTTTGGTAATGGATCTCTCCCGGCGTTTTTGAAGCATTTTGATACAAATTCGGATGACCTTATTGACGAAGAAGAGCGTCAGGCTATCCGGGATCTACGCGCAAAATTACGTGAGAAAAAGCGAACTTCCATAGATCTAGACCAAGATGGAAAAATTTCTGAAAACGAAGTGGCCATGGCCCGCGCTGCTCTGAGGGAGCAGATGGAGCAAAGAAGGCTCCAAAAGTTTTCATCCATCGCAGGCGAGGATGATTCAATATCACGCGAGGAATACCTGACAATTCCCGGAGTAAGGAACCTTCCAGATTTTATTTTTGAGGCGGTTTGGAGCCGCCTTGATACGGACGGTAGCGGTCACGTCTCGCCCGAGGAATTTTTATCCCGGCTTTTAAAACACTAGCCTTCGCTAAGGGTCAAAGAGACTGTGGACCAAATGCCTGAGGAAGGAGTTTGGTCAAAGTCGTGTGTGAGCGAACCTTCCCAAGCTCGTCAACCATAATGATGGATAGCTCGGGTGAAAATTCATTGAGCACTTGGCGACAGGCCCCACATGGACTTCCTCCTCCTCTAACCACGACGACTAGTTTTTTAAACGCTCGCTCTCCCGCAGCGATCGCAGAACCGACGGCAACTCGTTCCGCACAAATCGTGAGACCGTAGGAAGCATTTTCAACATTAACTCCCGTGTAAACTTTCCCAGAGTCAGCGAGCAGAGCAGCACTTACCGGGAACGAAGAATATGGACAATAACAAGCAGATCTAGCTGCCATTGCCTCTTCAATAAGAAGTTGATCACTCATAATACGATTTTTACGGTTGCTTCGAGAGCTACTTCCATCATCGCAGTAAAACTAACCTCTCGCTCTTCACTCGTAGTAGTTTCCCCGGTTCGCACGTGGTCGCTAACGGTACAGATTGCCATGCCTCTCGCACCAAATTCCGCACAGACGCCAAAAAGACCTGCAGCCTCCATCTCAACAGCTAAAACACCCATGCTTTCCATTAAATCGAACATTCCTACATCAGGAGTGTAAAAAAGATCTGCTGAAAAAAGATTCCCTACTCTCACTGGAACCCCTAGTTCACCTGCCGCAACGACGTGAGCTGACAGTAAATCGTAATCAGCAATTGCGGAAAAATCATGCCCCCCAAATCGGCTCCGATTCACCCCACTATCCGTGCAGGCCCCCATCCCGATTAAGACATCACGAACCTGGACCTCTTTGGACACGGCCCCACAACTCCCGACTCGAATGAGGTTTTTGACACCGTATTCCGTGATCAACTCCTTGGCATAAATCGAAATAGAAGGGATCCCCATCCCAGTCCCCATTACTGACACCGGCACCCCTTTATAGGACCCGGTGTAAGCCAACATATTACGCACTGAATTAATTTTTCGACAGTCTTTCAAAAAATGATCCGCGATGAATTTTGCACGTAAAGGATCGCCCGGGAGAAGAATGGTTTCTGCGAATCCATCTGGATCTGCTTCAAGGTGAGGAGTTGCCATAGCTAAGAACTACTCAATTACGGTTCCTTCGTCCATCTCGACGCCGAAGAAGTTCCCTATTGTGGCCCCGATATCCGAAAAAGAATCACGGAGGCCCGCATTACCTAGGCAAGAAAACTGCCCGCCAGTCATTATGACCGGAACCCGTTCACGCGTATGGTCAGTCCCACTCCAGGTGGGATCATTTCCATGATCCGCTGTGATCACAATGACATCATTCGATGACATTTCCTCAAGAAAACGCCCCAACTCACGATCCCACTCCTCAAGTGCTAGCCCATAGCCTCGTGGATCTCTCCGGTGACCGTAAAGCATATCAAAATCTACAAAGTTGGTCATGATCAATCCACCTTGTGCAGCCGCTTCCCGCGTCTTTCTCCAAAGCTGATTGTGACCATTGGCTTTCACCTCTTTGGTCATTCCAACATGGGCAAAAATGTCTCCAATCTTCCCCAGTCCGGTCACCTCATGTCCTCCATCTTTAATCAATTCTAACACGGTTGGCTTGGGAGGTCGGACCGCAAAGTCACGACGGTTTTCCGTCCGCCTAAAAGCTCCTGACTCACCGACAAACGGGCGAGCAATAACACGTCCTACCAAAGGTTCCAGAGTAAGATCGCGAACCAACTCGCAAATTTGATATAGCCTCTCCAAACCAAAATGATCTTCGTGTGCAGCAATTTGAAAAACTGAGTCTGCCGAAGTGTAAAAGATGGGCATCCCAGTCTGCACACTTTTCTTCCCAAATTTCTCAATCACGACAGTTCCCGAAGCATGACGATTGGCGAGCGAACCCTCCAATCCACTCTGTGAGTATATCTCACTCAACAAGGATCTTGGAAAACACTCTTGGGTGTCCGGATAATATGCCCACTCCCAATTAACCGGGACCCCAGCCATCTCCCAATGCCCGCTGGGAGTATCTTTCCCCGTAGAAATCTCGCTAGCCGCTGCAAATGTTCCTGTAACACATTCCTCGGACCATCCCATTGGTTGCTGGCGATGGACCAGCTGGTAAGCAGCACCTAGCCCCAAACCCTTTAAATTTGGAAGATCTAAGGACCGTCCTTCATTTTTTATAAACCACTCGGCGATATGCCCCAAGGTATCACTCCCACAATCTCCATACTCTTCAGCATCTGGTGCCCCGCCAATCCCCAATGAATCAAGAACAAACCAAAACAACCTTTTCACGATCCAAGCCTAAGCGTGTCATCATCAATTGTAAACGAAGCTAATGATTCCCAACTTATTTCTGTGAGAATGAAAACCCTCCTTGCCACTTAACTCTGACGACCAGGATCAGAAATGGGTTTAGAGAAACCATTACTAAAAGTCCATCTAAAGGCCTACTCCATAAAATCAACTAGTTCTCTGACTTAAGGGCGTTGATTCCACCCTCAAGAACAAGGACCTGAAACCCTAGCGCCTCGGCATGCTTCTCTCGCAATTGCCGCGCAACATATTTAGAAGATCCGCAGCCAGACTGATTACAGTAAACGACCACAATTGGCTTAAAGTCTTCGTTCATCTTCCCCATAAAATTAAATTCAAGATCGATCCAATCTTCTTGATCGTTCACCAAGATCGATCCATCCACCCCATTCTCTTCCCATTGCTTACGAGGGCGGGCATCGACCCATAAAACCTGACCCGGATTTAATTCCCTGACGGTTGAAAGGCAAACGAAATATTCAGGCAGAGAATCCTGCTCGCAAGCGACCGACCGGTCCGGCTCTCCAACAATCTGGAAACTAATAAAAGCCCCGAGTGAGCTAAGAATACTCACACAAATAATGGTTTCGACTAAACGTTTCATCTCACCTGATCGTCGCAGGTTTGCCAGACACCTTCGGCTGCACCACTGCGTAAAGAACCCTTCGCTTAAAGCGAGGGAATGGAGAATCAGTTCGCAAGCTGATCATTCCTATTCCAGGTTTTTGGGTGCTCGTTGGTTTGAGCCGGAGTTCATATTCCCACCCTTCCTTAATCGTCTTAAGTTGGTATGGAAAAACTTTGTCATTATTCCCCATGTCAGAAAGAATTTTGATCGGCTTATCGTGATTAATGGTAATCCTCACAACCCGTTCATCTGCCACCCCTCCCTTACTCCACCTTAAGGTAGAAGGAGTGAGCTTAATCAACTCCGGAATCACCACCTGAAAATTTAAAATCATCGGTTCGTCACGACTGGCGAGAAAGATCTTTATCGACTTCTCAACAGTTCCCAAAAACTGCTTTGTCTCAAACCGCCCTTTGATAACTCCTTTCTCTCCGACCTTCCAATTAAGCTTCGGCGCACGATCAGACCCAAGTGGAACTTGTGGAGTCAGACAGGTGCAAAAAGCATCCGCCTTCACGATTCTCTCGTCCTCCCCAACAATCTTAAAGGGGAAAAGCCCCATCGCCAAATTTTGTCCGGGTTCCACGACGACTTTGACCGTCTTACTCTCGAAAACCATCTTAGCAGAAAGCGACCCACACACCCCGATTAGAACTACAATAAACGGAATCAGAACTTTCATCACTCGTTTAGCTTTTCAATTTTTACTGCTAAAATCAAGCGACCCTTACGCCACTCTGGACCCACAAGATAAAGACTTTTGCCTATAGTGAGAATGGGGTTCACGCTAAAAACCTTTCGCTTACTTTGCCAGTATTCGAGAACCATTTGTAACTTCTTATCACCGGATTTACGAATCGGTTGGAAACTTACCAGGATTTCTTTTGAGGGAAGGAGAGGTGTCGCCCAGTTCTCATATCCCTTCAGGATATCTGGCATGTCACACCCCATCAATCGATAGTGCTCAAAATCGAGACCCTCGATCGCCTTAAGCTTCTTAAGTTCAGTTTCCGACACCCCTTTCGCGATTCCTCCGGCAACAGCAGGATCTTCATTAGTTGCAAAAAAAAGTTGCACGTTCATCGCACCAATCGACTTCATCCCAGGGTCATCGGCCCACAAAGTTGGCGTAAGAAAACAGAGAGCAAGATAAAGGAGAAAACTCTTCATAACCATTTAGTCAAAACGACGTGCTTCAGACCTCGCGTAGCTCTTTGGCAACTCGGCGCCCGTTGTGATAGTCGCAAAATCAATATCATCACGAATAGCGGCGAGGCCATGGACAAAAATAGCGGAGACATCCCCATCACTGTCAGAAATCACTTCGGCCTCCAATGATTCTCCGGCGAAATAAACCGTTGGAAGAAATTGAATGAGGCGACCTTCTTCTTGCTCTTGGGCTGCCGTCACCTCAGCAGGTCGGGAAATCCGGTGGCCCGCAAAAAATGAAAGGACCAAGGCAAGAGCACCCACCGGGGCCCAAGCCCATTGAAACGATTTCACCAAGCGCTCCCCTATTTTGGAGGGAGTTCGTGACTGAATTTCAAGATCAACTTTACGCATCAGCTGACTACCGAAGAAATCACAATAGGGTGGATCAACCGATGCTGGAATTTTTTCAGTGACTGATTCCGAAACAGACTTCATTTCCTGAAGCTCTGCTTCAAGATTTTCATTCTCCTGAAACAAGCCTGCTAGCTGAACCTCTTCTTCAGAAGTCAGCTGGCCATCGATCCATTTCACGATAAGTTCTTCAGTCTTTTCCTTTTTCATCACAGAGTAGGGTTTGGAGTTTTTTACGGGCGTAGTATAGGCGACTCATGACGGTTCCGAGAGAGCATCCCATCACTTTAGCAATTTCCTTGTAATCGAGTCCCTGAACTTCTCTCAAAAGGATTGTCTCGCGATGCTCTGTATTTAGGGTTGCAAGGGCGCTATTGATCCTCCTTCCGAGTTCTGAGTTCGCAAGAGCATCGTCAGGCCTCGCAATTTTTGTGGGCGTAGTTCGGGCACCTGCCGCAATATCACTCTCGTTAAGAATCCCATCATCCAACTCTCCAGCTGATTCAATTTTTCGCTTCCTCAGCCAATCGTAAACGACGTTATGGGTAATACGGTAGAGCCACGTCGAAAATTTAGCTCTAGCCTCAAACTTGGGCAGAGCCTTCCAAACCTTCAGAAAGACCTCTTGGGACAAATCCCAAGCATCGGCCTCATTTTTGATCATATTTTGAACCATTGCATAAACCCTTCCGCGATGGCGTATCACTAAGGTTTCAAAAGCTTTAGCATCTCTCTTTTGACATGCCTCAATAAGCTGGTGATCAGAAATCTCGTCATCACCAGCCCCAGCATCAGGAGAGGTCCCAGCGGGCGCCATCAACTGCTTGGACGTAAGCCATCGGAAAAAAATTCATCAGCGGGGTCGAAAGTTACAGGAATTAATAAAAATTAGCCAGTTTTTAACCCTTATCAAGCTCTGCTAGCCCCACAATAAGCTCTTGAGGTTTTCAATGAGAGGCACGAAAACTTCTTGCCAAAAACCTCATCTCTGGCAAAACGCGCCCGCTGCAAGGCAATGTGTCGGGGCGTAGCGCAGCTTGGTAGCGCGCTTCACTGGGGGTGAAGAGGTCGCAGGTTCGAATCCTGTCGCCCCGACCACTCCCGTCGCCTGCCCTTGGCAGTCACATTTTAGGAACGATCGCAACTCCTAGTGCATCGACCTTGCACAGACTACGACTCTCGTTGCCATGTTGGGGCTCTCATTATGAAGGCCACCATGAACCTCTGATCTGAGCTTCCATGGAAAATACTGAAAACCATTGGTTTTCTCTCCCTTAAGAGATGATTCGTCAGAAATCCAACCATTCTTGAGTGACCAAGAAGACTTATCTGGCATTCACCCCCAAAAGGGTCTAACTCTTAGTTAATTAAAGCGAAAGGTTTTCTTTCATAGCGAAGTAGCTAACAACTCCGTAACTTACTCAAAATCAAATTTCGACGATTGAACGATAACCCACTCATTACCCGTTCTTTATTCGCTTTCGCGGCTATCTTACCGTCCTTTGCAGCTGGCCCTAACTTCAAGACGGCGGTCCAGCCTATCCTTGAAACAAATTGTGTTCGCTGCCACACCGAGTCAAAGACCAAGGGCGGATTGAGAATCGACACTTATGAAAAGCTAATGGAGGGCGGTGACACTTCTGATGCCGTCGTCCCAGGCAAACCCGATGAAAGTGAACTTTTACTCCGAATCCATCTTCGCCCTATCGATGAGGGTGTTATGCCAGATGAAGGAAAGGGCCTGAAACCTGAAGAAGTTGCCATTCTTGATGCCTGGGTCGAATCAGGTGCAGAATGGCCGGAAGGCGTCACCCTTACCGAGCGCAAACCTGAGATGCCTAAACGGGTTGCCATGCCAACAAGAACCCCCTTCGAGCAATGCCGACGCTGCCACCATGCTCGACGATCTTTTGCGACGCGAGAATGCCGGCACCGGAGTCATTACAACAGAGCTCATCGGTAACGCTGCCTTCCTCCGACGAACTACCATCGACCTAATCGGCCGTATTCCGACCATGAAGGAGGTCCGAGAATACGAGAAATGGGGGCCAAAACGCCGCGCCAAGCTCATCGAGAAACTCACCTCTCATCCCCGTTTTGCTGATCGCTGGACCGTTTTTATGGCCGACATGTTACGAATCCGCTCCAACGTGACTGGCGGAAATCAACTACTCGCTTACATCCATGGATCACTTAATCAGGGAAAACCTTACGACCAACTAGTCCGTGAACTTATCAGTGCTTCCGGGCGCGCGAACTCAAATCCGGCCGTCGGCTACATCCTCGGTGATGATGCCGCTCCGATGGAACTTGCTGCAGCGACTTCTCAAATTTTCCTAGGCGTTCGAATTGGTTGCGCGATGTGCCACGACCATCCATTCGACGACTGGGAACAAAAACAGTTCTATGATCTTGCCGCCTTCTTTGGCAAAACCAAAAAGGTGCAGAGCCGGCGTGGAGGCGGAGGAGTTTACACCACCGAAGGAGATAAAATGATGGTTCTTTGGCCTCCCGAGGACCAGGCCGACTCTGATAAGCGCAAACCGGTGAAGCCCAAGTTTCCCTTTCAGATGGCCGACGGCGGGGCTACGCCCAAGCATATCAAGCGCTTCGAAGCGATCAATCTCGCACGAGCAAAGAAAGAGGCCGGAGGTGCCGAATCCGCTTCCTTGGACGCCCTGCTTGACTCAGTCGAGCCAAACGTTGGGAAACCCGGCGACCCAGTTTTAGAGGAAGCTAAAAGGGAGAGCCGTCTCCTTAAAGTTCATGGCGATATTTATCGATCAAGCGAGCTACGAACCCAACTCGCCGAGCTTATCACCGACCCTAGAAATGACTTCTTCGCCCGCGCCTTCGTCAATCGAGTATGGGCAGAACTCATCGGCCACGGGTTCATCGAACCTCTCGACAATTTTTCTGACTACAACGAGCTTCATCACCCCTCCACTCTTGATTTCTTGGCACAAGAATTTATCGCTAGTGGTTACGACTTTCGAAGTCTCGTTCGCATCATAACCCTGTCAGATGTTTATCGTCGCTCTGCTCTCTCGGCGGAAATCGACATCGAACTTCGCGAAAAAAGTGAATTAAACTTCACCGCGGCCCCCAATCGGAGAATGATTAGCGAGGTTCTTTATGACAGCATCGTCGTAGCCGGCCACCTGAAAGACTTTAAGTGGCCAAAGGGAGCCAATAATAAGGAGGTTAGCCGTGAAATCCGCGTTCCGACCGGCGAATACACCATCCTAAAACCGGATGAAAGCCAGCCCGTCATGATGGCCGAAAAACAAGTAATTCGCGACGATGGTTACGATTTAGAGTCTTCATTAAAAATAAATTTCGACTCAGTTCTCAACTCCAAAGAGCAGGCTGAAATTGCTGATATGCGCATGGAGTCTGATGAAGCAATCGAGGCCAAAGAAATGGCTGCCAAAATGGCCGCCATGATGCAAAAAGACAAGGAACGTCGAGTGATGAAATACAAAACCGAAACAATCACCGAAACGTTTGATGACAACCCGCGCTTCGATAGCGCAATGAGAATGGCTACTCCGGCTCCGCCAGCTCACTTCCTTCGCGTCTTCGGTCAACCTGCCCGAACCGGCCTTGGCGAGTTCCGCGACAATGCCTCCTCACTCCGCCAGCAGCTTCTCATGCTGAACGGTCGCATCACCCATGAAGCTTCCCGCGTCGGCACACTTGAGCCGATTCATCGCCTCCTTATAAAAGACCCAGATCTCGCCATCGATTGGGCCTATCAGGAAATCCTAACCCGTTATCCCACAGATAGCGAAAAATCCGATGCCCGTATTATTGTCAACAATAGCGCAGAAGGAATGGCCGATCTACGCTGGGCCCTCCTTAACAGTAACGAATTCCGATTCCTCCCGTAAAAAACCTTAATCGCATCACAGAGCCCCTTCACTCACCATGTCTTGTTCCGACTACCAATACACCCGACGCCGCATGCTGAAGACCTTCAGCGCAAGCCTCCTTGGAATGCCTGTAAACCAGCTTCTCGCTCAAGGCGCATCTTCAAACGCACAAGCTGAACACGTCATCCTTTTTTGGAATAGCGGAGGCATGAGTCACCTCGATACATGGGATCCAAAACCCGGACGCAAGGTTCAGGGCGAATTTAACCCTATCAAAACTTCGGTCGACGGCATGGAGATTTCAGAAATCTTTCCCCAGCTTGCGAAACAAATGCACCACGGAGCTCTCATTCGCTCCATTGCAGGAACCAACGGCGATCATGGTCGAGCTCAATACGAGCTTCAAACCGGCTTCAATCAATCGCCCAATATCATGCACCCAGGACTTGGCTCGCTAGTTGCACATGAGCGAGAGCCACTCGGCGACCTCCCCGCCCTTGTGAGCATTAGCGGACAAGCCGCTCGCGCCGGCTATCTCGGACAGCAATGTGAAGCCTATTTTGTTGGGCGGCCCGGACAAAAAGATCCTTACCTAACCTTTCCTGAAGGGATCAGCCACGCCCGTGGTATGCAACGCCTTCAAATCTTAGAGAAGATGAATCACCGTACCTCGGCTCAGAATGGCGCGGAGGAATTAAAGGCTTCTCAAACAGCACTGAAGGACGCCGTAGCCCTTATGGAAAGTCCATCTCTCAAGGCGTTTGACCTCAAAGAGGAAAACTCGGCTACTGTCGAAAAGTATGGTGATACCGAATTCGGACGCGGAGCTCTTCTGGCACGCCGTCTTGTAGAGCAAGGGGTTCGCTTCGTTCAAGTCAATCGCGGCGGATTTGATAACCACGGAAACATCTTTGAAGCAATGCGAAATCACGGAGCTGATATGGACCCGGCGATCGCCTCTCTCATTTCAGATCTCAAGGCAAACGGTAAACTTGAGAAAACCCTGATTGTCGTTCTTAGTGAATTTGGAAGAACTCCGCGCATCAACGATGGTGGCGGACGCGATCACTGGGCCCGTGTCTTTAGCTGTATGATGGCTGGCGGTGGAATCAAGGGAGGGAGCATCATTGGAGCATCAGATCCTGATGGTATGGAAGTCGCCGAACGCCCAGTCAAGGTCGCGGACCTTCACGCCACCCTCTGTTATGCTCTTGGCATCGATCTAAACAAGGAACTCACCACTCCCCAAGGGCGCCCGATCCAACTGGTCCGCAAGGAAGCAAACCCGATCAACGAACTATTCGCTTAATTAACGTGAGAAGCTTCATTAAACGATTCCTCCCTTTTTTCCTCACTCTTCCCCTCTTTGCTCAATCTCCAAAGGTCGTCGAACGTGGATCGATCATAGAGGACCGCGCAGCCCGCAAGCTTTTGCAGGCCGGTGATGCGCGACTCGAAGTTGGTGAAAACGAAAAGGCCCTCGAGATTTGGGAGTCTGTCGTAGAGCGCTATCCACGGAGCCAAATCCGTTTCGAAGCCCACCTCCGGCTTGCCGACCATCTTCTCCTAGAAATCAAAGACTTCGCCAGAGCACGCATCCATTACGAGTCCGCTGCGATTGAGGCTAATGGGGATGATGCCAAGCGAGCCTACGCTTTCCTAAATATTGGAACCTGCTTCTACGAAGCGGGTAACTACGGAAAGTGCTTCGGCATCATGCGCGATGTCATCGAGCAATTCCCAACTTCCTCCGAGATCAATGAAGCTTACTACTACATTGGTCTTGGGCATTTCAAACTTGGGCATTACAGCCGCGCTATCGAAGCACTAGAAAAAGTAGGAACCGCTCTTTCAAGCAAGGATTCACTCATCGAAAAAGTCGAAGCTGGGAAACGATTCTATGTGAAAATCGATGATCAGGATTTCGCTATTCTAGAACCTGGTTCTCAAATCAAAGTTCGCTGCCTTACCACAGGTGGCGATGAAGAAACAGTCGTCTGTGATCCTGTTGGTCGAAATGCTCGAATCGTGATGGGTCGAATCCCAACCCAGCTCAATCAAGCTTCGCCCAATAATGGCACCCTCGAAGTTCGCGGCGGAGATCGGATCACAGTCACTTATATCGATGCCCAAACCGCTCAAAAAGACACCAACGCAAAGCGCCTTAAGGAAGTCATAGTTGTGGGCAACGGAGTAGCGCGTATCACGGACGGGTCTTACCTCCATAATCTCCCTGCAGCAGTTCTTGGAAAGCAACTTCACCTCCAGGTCACCGACGCCGATCACGACACCACTAACGGAGCCGACCAGGTCCAAGCCACCGTTCAAGTTTTTCGGCGTAAAACGCCCGATGAAATTGACGCGGAACTCGCGAAAGGAGTCGCAAGGGGAGAACTTGAAGAGGGCCCTGACGGGGAAGATTTGAAATCTCAGATTGAACCCCTCCTCATGGTCCGAGCCGTTCCTGTAACTTTACGTGAACAAGAGCAACGAGGAACTTTCCGTCTCGCAATCCCTCTCCGGCTTTCGACCGCCGCCAACACTCTCACCGGCGAACCCGGCCAAATCGTCCGACTCGTTTACCGAGACGATCAGAACCTCGGCGAAGGCACCATGATTCTCACCTCTGAAACCAAAATCATTGAGGGAAACCTCGGCGAAGTACGCGTCACTCGGACCGAAATTTCCGACGAAGAACTTCGACTTAAAACGAAACTTCAAACCGCCTCGGCACTTACCGAAGTAGGCAATCACTACAAGGAATTTGGTCTCAACGAAAAGGCCAATTATAAATATGCTGAAGCTCTTGATGTCTGTGAGGAAATCCTCGTTCAAGCCAAAAAGGTTGGAGGAACCCTCCTCGAGCAAACTTATGTGCAACTTTGGCGGATCTACTTCGCTATGGATAAGCTAGACCTCGCACTTGGCATGAGTCGACGTCTCCTGAATGAATTTCCATCCAGCTCATTCGTGGACGAGGCGATGCTACAACAAGCCCATGTTGAGCGAAAGCGCGAGAATTTCCCACGCGCTATCAACCTCTATGCAAGTATCGCCAAAATCCCAGAAAGCCCTTTAAAAGGTGAAGGTCAATTCTTCACCGGTGAGTGCTATGAAGCCATGGCCTTGAAAGCCACCACCGGACAATCCGCCAGTCTCTATGAGAAAGCTTTTCTAGCCTACCAAAAAGTCTACGAGCAGTTTCCTGATTCGGGCCGGGTTGGGGATTCTGTCGCAAAAATGGCTGCCTTCTATTATAAGAAAGAAGATTACGCGCGCGCCGTTGACGTCTTTGAAAATGTTCTCTCTGACTATCCCGACGCCAATTTTTTAGATGTCATCCTCTTCAATTATGGCCGTTGTCTCTACAAGCTTAAGAAAAAGCCCGAAGCCCGCCAAAAATTCGAACATCTCATCCGCGACTATCCCGAAAGTGACATTGCCACAGAAGCTAATAAAATCGTGGAAGCCCTCAAAAAAGCAGGATTTTGAAAACACTTATCCCTCAACTCGCTCTACTTCTTTTCTTAAGCATGCCGGCGCATGCCGACCAAGCTATCGACCTTGAGGCAAAGCTTAAGGAAACCACAGAATCATCTTCCTCAGGGGGAAAACTGATGGAGGAACTAGTGGACCTCTACTGGAAGGACGAAAAGGTCTTCGGGATCATTCGCACCACTTCGAAGTTTTCGCGCGCCCAGACTGAGAACCCCAAACGCGCCGCGATGACCCTTAAGCTCGTTGAAGGGTATACCGTAACGGCTCGCCATGACGACGTGATAATGACCGGGCGCCAATTCTTGGAAATCTTCCCAGGGCACACTCTTACTAACAGAGTAAGAGAATACATTGCGACTGCATATGAGAACACCGGCCGCGGTAATCTTGCCGCAATTGAGTATCAAACTATTTGGGAAAATAACGGCTCTACTAGCCAGGGCATCAAAGCCCTCGGTCTCTTCAATCAGGTCAATGATGGCGCCTCATTCAACCGGGCCTCCAGCCTAGCAGCTGCGATGGTTGTGAAGATCCCCGCCACTTCGCTACTCACTGGAGTTGGCTTTCAGGGGATGCACGCCGCCGAGCGAGCAGAGCAATGGGCCGAAGGGCTTCAAATCGCAAAAACTCTCATTCGCCGAAATGCCCCCATCAATGAACTCAAAAAACAAGATTTATGGTTTCGCACCGGTCGATTTGAATCAAAATTAGGACAATTTGAAAATGCAATTCAATCATATCGCCAGGCTCTTAAATCAAAGCGGGCTGATGTTCATAGCAGCCTGATCGACGCCATGATCAGCGCAAAGAAACCCCCTTCCGCAATTGAATCGGAAGCGAAAAAGTATCTAGCGGCCTTTCCTAAGCGCGATGATCGATTCACCCCGCTTGTCAAGGCAGCGAATGCGGCCGCCGAAGCCAAGGACTTAACTCGAGCCTTAACCATTGCTGAGAGCGTCATGCTGCACGACGTTACAACTCAAAACCTCCTCCAGTCTTATGTAAAATGGTGCGGCGAAAATCATTCCCTTGCCGCCCGGGGCCTCCTTAAACTTATTGCAAAAAATCCTAACGGAGTAGGAACCTTCCGCGCTGTCCTTGCACTAAGTGTTTATCGAGATGGCCTAAAAGATATCGCGAAGGCACGAAGCGTTGCCTACGACTTTCTCGCAAAATCTCCAACCGAAGATAAATGGACGGAGGAGATTATTGCTTTCCTTTATTCATCAGCCACCGGACCAGAGACCTTCCGTAAAGATCTCTCAGCCATCAGTAGTAGCGCAAAATCATTTCCACATCTTGCTGGGTTCCAAGATCGAATCTGGAAAAATGCCCCAAAGGATAAAGAACAAAATCGTAGCTGGCAAATAGCTAAAAAGTCTCATCAAAACGATCCGGTGGCCAATCTTTGGAACGGCATTCAAGAAAAGGGAGGGAAATCAGGTAAATCTTGTCAGCAGCTTCTCCAGCAAAAACTCACAAAAACACAACGTCGCCTTGTTCTTTCACGACTCGCGTATGTGTATCGCCACCACCTTGGAGGGAAATCAAAAGAAAGTGCTGCAAAGTATTACCAAAAGCTCTGCCAAGAATTCCCAAAAGACCTCGCGGCTTCGGAACAATGGCTCGAAGCTGCAGCCTACGCTCCAGAAAAAGATCGAGTGGCCATGAAACTTGCAGCAGCCAACCACCTCCTCTCAATCCCTCCCGGCCCCGCCTACTACGACACCTGGTATCGCCTCGTCGAAGTCAAAAATGAGCCCCTGATCCGAAAGGCCATCCCATGGATCAAAAAATCAAAGGAACAGAGTGACAATAGATCCGCTCACAGCACCCGGATCGGCGACATCATGAATGAGCTTGGGATGGAAACCGAAGCCATCCAATGGTGGAAATCCTTCATGGATCTTGACCCGAGTAACCGCGAATATGTTGATTGCACCCTACGTGTCGCGTCGACTATGAAACCCGGCCTGGCGCAGGCCTTTCTTAAAAATCGGGCAGCAGCAGACACTGCTTACCACGGAGCCTACGCTGCTGAACTCGCGAACCTTCTCTTTCAGGCTGACGATCTCGAAGGAATGCAATCGCTTCTCAAAAAAGCCCGTGATCGCGCAGATCAAACGCCTTTTCGATCTTGGGGTATGGGTGAGTGGCCTGCTCGCTCCTGGCTCGAAACTGCCAAAAGCTCTAAAGATTGGCCTGAAGACAAAAAAAAGGGTGTTTACAAAATAATTAGAGATCTCCGCATTGGACGGGTGAGCAGTGAAGCCGGACTCGATCTCCTCAGCACCTCAACTAGATCCGTCGATCGACTTCTAAGCGCACAAGCTCTCATCAAGACGGCCGACCAACATTATGAATCATGGAGGCGAATCTACCCCTACGCCCAGGCTGCTCTCGCTCGCAAAGATTTCTCACTTGGAACCACAATCCTAAATGGACTCCTAAACACCATCCGTTCAGTAGGTGATTCCGAAATAACGGAGGCTCGAAAACTTCTCGGTAAGACTTATCGAGAAATGGGAACCCTGAGTGCCGATATTTCATCAGACAGCCCGATCGCTCCGCTTCTACAAACCATCCTCCACCTTCGTCTTGGTGATAACGAGCGAGCAGAGGCGAGCTATTACCAAAATCAGGAGCTTTTCAACAAGCACCGCCATGAGCTTCCGATAGAACTTCTTCTATTTGGTGCAGAAATTCACATCGCGCAAGGAACTCCAGAAGATCATGATCAAGCTGAGGATATCCTTCGTGGATGGATGCTTAAGTTTAGCGAGTCTGAAAAAGTCGATATACGCGACAAGTCACAAATTCAACTTCTTCTAGCGCGTAACTATCAGCGAGGCAGACAATATGACATTGCCCGTGCTGAATTCACCACAATTCTGAATCTCTATAAGGAACAGCCAGAGGCGATTGAAGCACAATTTGGAATTGGCGAGACTTACATGGCTCAGCGCGTCTACGATCAGGCTGAAGAAATATTTACAACACTTTCAGAAAACCCCAACCCCTCCATATCGATACGAGCGAATTTCCTTCGAGGAGTCCTCGCTATCAGACAGGAGGACAACGAACGAGCGCGACGGATTTTTCTCTCAGTCCTAGAGCAAGCTCCGGATACCGAACTCGCCAACAAAACACTCTACAACCTTGCCGAAGTTTATGGAATCGAACAACGATTCCTTACTCAACTAGAGACGCTACGTACTGTGGGACGCCTCGGACAGGAATCAAAACTCTGGCATGCCCCAGGCAAGGCTCTCTCAGTCGTCGTGCAAGACCCAGATTTGGGGATTAGCCGGGGAGACACGCGCATCCCCGTCATCGTCCGCACCGAGCCCGGGAATGATCGTGAGGAATCTTTCCTAAGCAGTGGAGGGGCAGGCAAAGGAATCTTTCTCACTGAATTCCCAACTACCCTTGGCGAGGCAAATATTGGAGATGGAGTCTTACAGGTCACCGGAGGCGACATTATCTCTGTCGATTACCCCGAGGATTTTAAAAAGCAATTCCAGTTTGAATTTCTAAGCAACACGCGCCTTCGAATCGCTTCCGATGGATCACTCGAAGTGGCCAGCAGCGAAATCATTAATGAAAAAGACGCTAGTTTTACTGACGTCCTCAAAAAGGAAATCGCAGAAAAGAAAGAGGAGCAATCACGCTCTGCTTCTCGCCCGAGAAATCAGGTGAAACCCGGTAATCTAATCTATCTTCAGGTTAAGGATGGGGACCGCGACCTGACTGACACCCCCGATAAGGTCAGCGTGAAACTCTCCACTTCAAGTGGCGATGAAGTTCAACTCAAAATCGATGAAGAGACCCGGCACGGCGGCGTTTTTCTTGGGATGTCCCGCACCGGAGAACTTCCCGCAGGAGCAAAAGCCTCAGATTCCGCCCTTGATCATAGCCCACTCAAAGCAATTGATCATTCGCTCGAAACAACCTGGCGTAGCGAGCCTGATGGTGCCGCACCGAAGTCTCTTTCAATCGACATGAAAGAGCTCCGCAAGACTGACTCGATCACTCTCACTTCTCCCCAATCAGACGAAGAAGCCCCAGTCCGGATGACAATTCGAGGGAGTCACGACGGACGCTTTTGGTTCAACCTCGCTTCATTCCCGCCACTAAAGCCCGCTCAACCACTCAATTTCCCAGAAGCTGACATGCTCCTTCGAGTCTTCAAGACTTCAGCCGAAAGCCTGAAAGAAAATTACTCATGGGAGGAGATCTCCAACCTCGTCCAAAAAGTTAAACCAACAGAGGTTAATCAAGTGGAAGCTCTCTCGTGGCAATCCCCGAAGGAAAGTACGGACGCCTACTTCCTCCTTTGGTCTGGCCCACTTGTCCAAGAGCGCCAAGGAGCGATACGAATCGAGGTGTCCGGGCGAAACACCGCGCTCATGCTTAACGGAAAGCTGGAGATGCCGATTCGCGAAGGAACCCAAAGTGTAGATCTCTTTGTTCCCCGAGGGGTCCACAAACTCAATATCCTCACCATCGCCACTCCTGAAGCAAAGTCAGTCGAAGCAAAACTGGCTCGTGAAAATCGCCAATCATCAATCGTCAAAATGCGACCTTTCACCGCTATTGATTTTGATCCGGATTCCGCTGCGGACATTCCATATTTCGAACCAGTTCCTGCTCCTGAAATCACTCAAGAAGAAAACCGCTGGAACCTTTCAATGCCCTCTCGTGAGCTAAGGTTCATTGATTTTGAGTTCCTTGAGTATCGCGGCGAGGCAATCGCTATTAACAACGTAGAAATTTCAGGTGGTGAACTCAAACATATCCCACCCACAGCCGACGTCCTTGAACTCGCAAGTAATGATGTCCTCGAGCTCGCACCTGGAGACACAGTTACGGTTTCCTATCTTGATGAACTCACTGCTGGAGCTGAGCAACGAAATCGCCTTCTCACAAAGTCTCTCACTGCAACCTACTACAACGGCCAAATCACACCTATCAGTTACGACTTTAATCGTAGCGGAAATGGCTCGATAAAAGGAACCCGCAAAGAACTTCTTCGTATTGAACCCGGCGAACGAATCGTTGCTGAGATTGTCGACTTTGATCTAGACGTCGGTCTTGATCGCGATGAAGTCGAGGTAGAGATTCAAGTTAATTCAGCCCCCCCTTTCAAATACACCGCAACCGAGACCGGTGCCTCGACTGGGGTTTTCCTCGCTGAGATCGACACGGCCGCCGAAGCCACCGAAGGTAAGATCACCGTCAAACAAGGAGACAAGGTTTACCTTCGCTATAAAGATGTGCAGAACATCTTCCCTGGCCATGCCTTTTACCGTGAAACAGTCGTCCTTTTAAATGAGCCTACGAAAGCTCAAATCCAGATTGTCGATAGTGAAACCTCAGTTGAAGGTGGCATGCGGTTTCTCCCCGTTGAAGAGCCTCGTCTACAAGACCACATCAGCAAGGTGGAGTATCGCCTTCCTCTTACAATTGAAGTTATTGATCCCGACCGCGCCAAGGATTCCCGAAGCACGGTGATCGTCGATGTCATGACTACCCAAGGGGTGAAGACCCAAATCGAGTGTGTCCTATCGCGAGCCTTCGCTACTCCGAACGAAGCCCTTTCAGAATCTCGGAACCCAGCTCTTTTAGAAGGCCGTTTCGTTGGCCAAATCCCACTCCTCTTAGGCTCGCCGCAAAGCATCACGATGCTTCCCGAAGACGGCACTTTGCCAAAAGGCGGACTCGGGAAAATCATTATTCCGACCGATCCCGACCCTGAAACCCCACTCGATGATGGAGAAAATAAATCTAAAGCCGCACTGGCGATTCTAAGCGTTGTTGGCACGGACCAATTTACAGCCATCTACCAGGACACCTCACGGCCCGATGACTCCAAAATCACTCTGAATGCTGCCGCAAAGCTCTTCTCTGCTGCTAGCCTCGAAATTACCAATCAAGAATATTTAGAACCCGCCGAAATCGCATACGTCGGCAAGAAGCTCTTCCTTCGCCTTTCCGATCCAGATCTCGATATTTCGAAAAAGCGAGATTTGGCGATAGTGCGAATCATAACCGAAAGCGGTGAGGACGAAACAGTCGAACTAGAGGAAACTCTGACACACAGCGGAGTATTCAGTGGTTCATTCCCCCTCCAGGCAAATCCCAAACCGGTGCCCGGAAATTTCGAAGGAAAAATCGAATGCTTCTTCGGCGATCAAATCACCGCGGGATATCTTGATAACGTCATTCAAACTATCGACGGACAACCCATCATTAAACGTATATTGCCGGTTGCCGTTGGCACTGATGGCATAATGGCTGCCTTTAGTAAGATTTACAAAGATGAAGACTTAGCGATCCAAACTCAATTCCATATCGCGGAGAGCTACTTCGAGCTCTTCAAGAGCCAACGCAAACTCAAACAAGACGCCAAGGCTGAAGCAGCGCTGACCTCAGGGCAACGCGTTCTCCGCGATCTTCAAGACGATTACCCAAATCCCAAATACGCTCCACGTGTCTCCTACCTCCTCGGTCAATTCGCTCAAGAAATGGAGGCCTGGAACGAAGCTATCGCCGCATATGGATCCATCGTCAGAAATCACCCCGAGCACAATCTCGCCCCGGATTCACAGTATAAACTTGGTCAATGTCACGAAGAAGCCGGCGAACTTGATGAAGCGCTTGAAGCATATGTGACCTTAGCTGGAACCTATCCAAAGAGCCCTCTCATCGCAAATGTCATGCTTCGTATTAACGAACACTTTTACACTCAAGAGGACTATTCCGTTGCAGCCTCGGTTGGCGAAAAATTCCTGGAGAAATTCCCAAACCATGAATGGACTCCGAAGATGGCGTTCCGCATTGGCCAATGCCATTACAAGCAGGAAGAATTTCTAAAAGGGGGCAAATCATTCGACGCCTTTACTAAACGGTTTCCTGACCAAGAACTTACTGCTCAAGCACTTTTTTGGGCCGGTGAAAGTTATCGAATGGGTCGAGATATCCCCAATGCTTTTCGACGTTACAACCGCTGCCGGTGGGACTTCCCTGAAAGCGACGCGGCCAAGTATTCCCGGGGAAGACTCGCACTCCCGGAACTTCTCTCCCAATTTGAAAAAGAAGCCAATCTAAACGAATAAACATGATCCCAGTCCACCTCGCTGATGCCGGTTTTTTTGAATCCGGCGCTCTAAAATTCCTACTTGAAGGCGGCCCCTTCATGTGGCCGTTACTTGCTCTTCTGATAATGGCTATCGCAGTCATCATTGAGCGCTATCGTAGCCTCAAGCTCCTTGAAACCGATGCAGGAACTCTCCGTGAAGAAGTCATCGAACTCTTATCCGAAGATAAAGTTGAAGAATCCTTAAAACTCTGTGACTCCGCACGTGGCCCCGTTCCCGCAATTCTTTCAAATGGTCTTCGTAAATACCTCGTCCTTCGCCGTCTAAACTACGATCAGGCTCAAATGGAACAACAGGTCGTGAAAAGCATGGAAAACTACGGGGTTAATATTGTTGCAGTCCTCGAGCGCCATCTTCCGATTCTCGCCACTATCGCTTCCGTTGCACCCATGCTGGGTTTTCTCGGGACGGTGCAAGGGATGATCGTAGCATTCGGTGATATTGAAGCGAACATCGGTCAACAGAACATCGTGCAAGCTGCCGCATCGGGAATCCGAGTTGCCCTTCTCACCACTGCCTTCGGATTGATCGTAGGTATTCCAGCTTACATGGCTTTCAACTACTTCACCGGACTCATCAATGACTTTGTTCTTCAGGTTGAATCATCTGCCGCTGAGCTCATTGAAGTTGTTTCTCTCCGACTGACTCTGGACAAGGAAAACTCATGAAACTGAAACGCGGTAAATTGTTGGTCGATCCACCGGCCAGTGCCAGTTCGGATATAGCCTTCATCCTTATTATCTTCTTTCTCGTCTGCGCCGCAGTGCAGCCAGAGACCGGAATCGCACAAATCCTTCCAAAGACTGAGGAGAAAACTGAGAAGCAGGAACAAAGCAAAAATATCGAAGTTTCAATTACACCAAACAGCATCATCCTGAACGGAAGCCCTCTAAAACTCAACGAGTTTCCCCTCAAGCTTAACGCAGCCTTGTCTAAAAAGACGAGAGATGAAGACCGCATCGTCACCGTTAAAAGCGCACCCAATACGCCTTACCCGCTCTGGATTAAAATTTCACAAGTCATCGAACAAGCAGGCGGCATCCTCACTCTAGAACTCGAATCAGATCGGATCATTAACGTCGAATGAAACTTCCCCGAAAAAAACTTACAGCATCCGTTCCTTCCTTCGCGATGGGAGACATCGGCTTCTTATTGCTTATTTTCTTCGTCATACTCGCTCGAGCGCAGGACGACAGTCACGTTCGCTGGCAACCAGCCAAGCTCAAGGAAGTTGAAATGGTCGCCTCCCCACTAGCGAGCGTCACAATCGATACTGGGTTCAAAAACTACCTAGACGGCAAAGAGATTTCCACCGACGCGCTTCCTGCAGCCCTTTCGCAAATTCTCGGTGATACCCCATCGGGAAAACGCTATGTCTTTCTCAAAGTTCACAAGGAAGCTAAAGCAATACACTTTGAACCCATTATCGCTGCGATCAGTGAAGCCGGTGGCGATCTCGTTCATATCCTTGAGCCCGAACAACCTCTATCTTCCCAATGAAAGGCAAATCAAAAAACTCTGGTGAATCTCGCACTTCTATGGCTAGCGCCAAGGCCGACCTCCGTGAACTTAAGGCTAACTCAAGCGCTACCGTTCAGGAGCTCCAGCTATTTCTTCGTGAACTAAAGGGAAAGAGCCCACCAGAGATGCTGGGAGTCGTCGCGTCGAGCCAACTTATCCGAGCCATCGTTCTTTCAGTTATTTTGGTAATCGTTGCCATCTTTGCCCTAACCGCCATTCCTTATTTTTTTGGAAATAAAGAGAGTCCTAACCCTGAGCAGCCGATCGTTACAAATCCAGTAACTCCCGCTGCCGAGCCCAAACAAGCCAACCCTAACCCTAACCCTAACCAAATAAAGCCCGCCGAATCTCTCGCTCCACTTGGGGTTAATGAAAAGAAAAACGCCCCAGCAAATGTCAATCCACTCGAAGACGACGGAGGAAGTTTTCTCAAAGACCTAGAGTAAAATAACTCAATTTCTCTATTTCCATTGTGACGCAACCGCGATGCTCCCTCAACAAAAGATTAAAGATCTCTGCAGCCGGCTCCCCCGCCGCCTTCGCAGCCCAATCTCGTTGACAGGGATTTACGCAGCATTCTGGTGCCTTCTCTGGATCGACGCGCATGTTTGGTTTTGGCTGAATCGTTGGCTCTCAGCGATCGGCTTCATATCAGTGATTCCAGTCCTCTTTTTTTGGGTCCGCCGACACCGCAAGTCTTCCCTCCTCATTCGCCGCGGGGTTCTAAGTGCTTTCTACCTTCCAGTCTGGCAACTCGCTGTTCAACTCCCCCTTCTTAACTTTTCCTACGCGCTCTCGATTAGCATTTCACAAATTGGAACAATCGGAGCCTTCTTTCTTGGACTTGGATGGACTGCTTGGGGAATCGATCACGAAACAAAACGCGTCTCCACTAATTCCAACTACAGCCATCCCTGGGATCCTCGCAGACTTTCGGCCTGGTACTTCGGGAAGAAGAACCACAAACTCCGCCAATCTCTCCTTACCCTCGTGAGCTACACGATACTCTTCAGTATCGCAGCCTTCATTTTAACCAGGCTATCAGGCTGTAGTGTCTACGAATCTCCCCTCGGAGGTGGAGATAGTATTCAACTTAAGCAAGTCGTCAAAATCCAGAAGGTGATCAACAAGAAATTTGTCATCAACCCCTACAGCAGCGTCCTTTTTAATCCTCCTCCGATTGATGACGTCAAACTTGAAGTCCTCGAAGTCACGGAACACCTTTATCAAATCGGACAAGGCAAAGGAGATAGCGCGGGATTTTCATCAGGCACAGCTCGAGGAAAGGTCCGCTTTATTCGCCTCAAATATAATGGCGGCGACTGGGAGCAAGATATGGATCGTGGTTCCGATCTTAATTTGTTGACCGAATACGGAGTCCGCACCGGCCACCCAGTTAGCGACCGCCCCGAACCAATGGAAATCGGTCGGCTCAAGAGTTTTCCCAAACGAAAGAGTCCTCCTATCGTTTACATGACCGGACAGGAAGGAATCAGCCTCAGCGACATGGAGATTAAAACCATGCGTCGCTATCTACTCGAGCACCACGGCATGCTCTTTGGTGACAACGGAGGAAGCTCTGGGTGGGAAGGCCAATTTGTTTCGATGATGAAAAAGGTTCTTCCCCGTGTCGAAACTATCGATGTCTATCTCGACCATCAGATCCATCAAATTCCTTATCAACTTCCGCGTCTCCCTATCGTCGCTCCACATGGACGATCCAACGCTCTCGGCTGGGTTGTCGACGGTCGACTTGTCGCTTATTACCACCCCGGAGATATTGGCGATGCTTGGGCCGACGGTCATTCTGGAGTCAAACGTGAAGTCTGGGAGTCCTCCTATCAACTTGGGATTAATATTATCTATTACGCGCACACAGAATACAACAAGTGGCTTGAACGAACCAAAAAATAATTATGCCTACCGTTATCCTTAGCCTTGTCCTTGCCCTCGGCTCATTCGCGACGGCAGCTCTTTCAACACTCCAACAAATTGACGTCAAAACCTTCGAAAAAATGCGGGAGGTCGAACGTTATCAAATCAAAATTGCCGAGAAGCACTTTCTTAAAGGGAGTTTCAAGATCGCCCTCGCCGAATATGAAAAATTTCTGACCCTCTATGAAAAAAGCGCTGGGGCTCCCTACGCACAGCTCATGTGGAGTCATACTATGATGAAACTAAAAAAGCCCAAAACCGCTTTACGCGAGGGCTTTCAATCTGTCATAGACTACTGGCCTGAATCTCTTGAAGCCACGATCGCATCCTATTGCATGGGTGATGCGTATCGCACGATGGGCGAAATCAAGGACGCTCAAAAATCCTTCCGCTTTCTCATTAAGGAATATCCTGGGCATGAACTTGCGATGCGAGCACGGCAGGACCTCCTCTATTATGCGCGCCTTCATGAGGATATGGAGGAGCGCCTTACTCTTCTAAATGAACTCACTTTCAGTGTAGAACGAACCGAAAACTCGAGAGACGATTGCGTGAAAGCATGTCACGAACTCGCCGAATTACACTGTTTTGCGCAAAAGCTCGAGCAAGGTAAAAAAGCTCTCTCCACCACCTATTCCGGGACCAAGCTTTTCGAACAAGTTTACAGCCTCTCCGTCAAAACAATGAAGCATCTCCTTGGAGATCAAAAAACAAGAATTGCAGCATTAAAGCTAGGAGATCAATTAATCATGACACTTAGAAACGAGGCAACCGTCCGCACTGAGTTAGCATCACAATTCTTCTATCAAGCAGCAGATTTGAATACAACTCTTGGCCGTCATAGCGAAACTATGAAAATCTATCGCGAGATTGGAGAGCGTTTCGGTATGAATGACAGTCTTCGTGAAACGATGGCGCAATGGTACAAGTCGCGAGACCGAAGGAACGAAGCTCGGAAAATCTATGGCGAATTTGAAGATCAGCTAGCAGGACTCAAAAATCTTGCAGCGATGTCACTTGAGGAGAAAAAAATTGCTGCCGCTATCATAATTTACCGGAAACTCATAAAAATCGACGGAAATAATTCTGTCGAATATCTTCTGAATATTGCCAGTTGTTATGAGAGTAAACCTGACTGGGAAAAAGCGATTGCTTGCTATCGTGAAATCATCAAAATCGATAAAGATAGTTCTGTTAAATATCTTTTGACGATAGCCGGCTGTTATAAGACCCAATCCAACTGGGAAAAGGCGATCGCTTGCTATCGTGAAATCATCGAAATCGACGGAGATAATTCGGGCGAATACCTCTGGTTCATTGCCGGATGTTACGAAACACAATCGGACTGGAAAAAAGCGATCGCCTGCTATCGTCAAATCGATCGATTTCCCGCGAACTACTTTGCGATGGCCAATTGTCATCGAAAGATTGAGGAGCATCAAGAGGCCATTACTCTCTATAATCAGATTAAGATTCTAGAGAAGTCGGCACCTGAGGCGAGTTTACAAATCGGTTACACCTACGAAGAAGCAAAGGATAAAGAAAAGGCGATTCGCACGTTTCAACTTACTTGTAAACGCTATCCAAAATCCGGCCAAGCCAGCAAAGCCCATTCCCACCTCCAGAATAAGTATAAGATCAATGTCACCCTTGGGGGTACCGAAGAAGAATAGCCGAGTGGACTCCTATGACTAAAAGTAGTCACCTCTTATTTCCTTTCTTAGAAAAAAATCTTCTCTTATAAATACAACGCTTTTTACGCTCCCAGCACGATCGCAAGAGCTATCACCATCAGGACCCCACCTACACTCTGTTTCCTCACAAAACGTGGATCGCTCTTACGCCCGATGAAATAGAGGAAAAGAGCCGCCATCAATCCTCGGGTACTGAAGACAACATTACTTAAAGTTGGCTGACCATAACGGCTGAATGCCAAATTCACGACAAGAGCTTGCAGTCCGAGCAAAAGTCCGGCTCCAACTACAAAAGTCGTAATACGGGGATTTCTAACCAACATCGCCAATTGCTCTCCGCGACGAAATAAGAGGCCAATTGAAATAATCCCGCTCGTACTCATCATAAGGATGAGCCAGCGTGCTGCTCCGATTTCACGACTCTGCCAACCGGTTAAAAAATCATTAATTCCAAAAAACAGGCAAGCTACCAAAGTCAGACCTACCGTTACGCGATGGGTTCGCCAACCTTCCGCGGTTCCTCCTGAGACAAGGAAGATCGCTACCGTTGCTAGAATAACGCCACACACCAAACTCCATGAGCCCGGTTCAAGCCCCACCAACATAGAAAAGAATCCCACAATCACTACCTTCATTCCCAAAGCGGAAGAATGAACCGCCAAATCCCCCGTCTTCACTGATTGGATAGAGAACCATTGTCCCAAAAAAAAGAAGACACCATTTCCGATCGCCCACCAATCTCTCCCAGAAATCTCCCACCCCCCAGTTGGGTGAAGATATAAGAGGAATATGAATGCCGTGACTAAATTCGCGATAGCAACGATCACAGATAGACGGACGCCATGAACCGTTCCCTTCTGTATACACCACCCTAGAAGCGGGTGCAGCACCGCACCAACTAAAGGAAGAAAGACGGCACCGCCAGGAACCGTCATTGACTAGAGAATAAAAAATTCATGCCCCAAACGTCGAAAGGTAATGCCACGCTTGGGGCAGAGTAGACGTCAATTCACTTGACTGGAGTAACCTTCTCTTTGGTTGGAAAATCCTTGGACCAACCAACCGTAACTTCTCTACCGGCAACCCACTCAGCACCTCTTAGAATAGTGTCGTAAAATCCTCGGCACTGCATTGAGTAATTAGCATGTCCCAGCGTTGTGTGAAAAACCCGGCCTTTCCCGTAATTAAGTGCCATGAGCATAGGCTCATCGCGATTCGTCTTCTCACTTGGAGCGGTCGCAAGAACTTCCATATTTTTGGCAGGTCCCCGTAGCATGTCATAAAGCTCATCTTTGGCATGTAACCACTCTTTAGGCATCCCTTTGGTGATCGGGTGATCATCGGCGCGATTTGTGATCACAAATTCATGCTGGGGTCCATGATTTCCACCCCTTCCCTTAGATTCGTCTACAACCTCTTTGCCGTCTTTGTAATAAACGTAAGGACCACTCTTCTCGTTGCGCCCGCCCCAACCACCAAGACCGATCATTTCATTATACTCAGGCCACATTGAGAATGCGTTATCTGCCGCGTGCACGACAACAAAACCCCCACCATTTTTCACGAAATCAACGAATGAAGCACGCACTTCCCCAGGCCACATCTGACCATTATAGTTACTCACCACGACATCATACTTTTGGAACTGAGGACGCCACTTATCCCACTCTTCCTTCGCAGCCTTGTTTCCCGGACTTGTGCTTACATCTCGTGAAAAGCGTTTATTACTCCCAAAGATCTTCTTGAGCACAGGAGTAGTCTCTTTCCAGTTATGATTATTTTGACCATCGATGATCAACACCCTGACGACGCCTGATTCGTTTTCGTTATCTTTTTTGGCAGCAAGACTCACAAATACAAAACTGGCGAGAAGCATAAGCGAAATCCCAAGTGTTAAGCGATTCTTCATTTGCCCACTATCATCGATACAGGCCCTTGTTGCCAAGACGAAAAACTTCCACATTGGCATTTGGTTTCTTAGGATCTCGTATGTGCAATCCGTAGTCGAACTTCTCCAAGACCTCATCCAAATCCCCTCCGTTAACCCAGATGGAGACCCAGGAGTATCCCCGGGCGGAGAAAAGGAGGTTGCCGGCCTAGTTTCCGAGTTCCTTCAACCATATGGGTTCGATACTATCTTTGAAGAAGTGGAACCTGGACGGCCGAATTTAATTGCTCGGGCTCCGGGCTCCAGAAGCCGCCCTCGAATTCTCCTTGGGCCTCATCTGGACACCGTTGGGGTTTCCGGAATGACGATTGATCCTTTTTCTGGCTCAATCAGTGGCGGCAAAATTCACGGACGGGGGGCTTCCGACACCAAAGGTCCCATGGCGGCAATGCTATGGGGGCTTCGCGAAAATGCCCACCTTTTGGAAAAACTCCCTATAGCAGTCGATTTTATTGGCTTCATGGGCGAGGAATCGAGGCAACCAGGATCCCGCCACTTCGCCAAAAATCATGCGCACCAATACGATTTCGCAGTCGCCGGCGAACCGACTTCTCTCGAAGCCGTCTACTGCACTAAAGGATGCCTTTGGGCCACAGTAAAAGCAACAGGGAAAGCCACCCACGCTTCCCAGCCCCATCTTGGTGAAAACGCTATTCTGAAACTCATTAGCGAAATACAGACTCTCGAGGGTCCGTTTCTTAAACGCCTTTCGAGTTTTCATCATCCCGTTTTGGATCAATCAACCATGAATGTCGGAATGATCTCGGGAGGGAACCGCGCAAATATCGTGCCAGCACAGGCAACCGCTACCCTCGATATTAGAACAGTGCCCGCCTTGGTGAACGATGAACCCGCAAGTGAAATCCTAAAACGCTATCTTACTGACGTCGAGCTGATACACAGCGCTGAATCGCCACCCATGGCCATGCCACCTAATCATCCCTGGCTTATAAAACTTAAGGAAATTCACTCAAACCTCAAATTCGTCGGGGCTCCTTGGTTTTCTGACGCCGCTCATTTATCGGCCGCCGGAATCCCCTCAATTTGCCTTGGACCCGGATCAATCGACCAAGCCCACACCGCCGACGAATTCATCCAGATTTCCGATCTCAAAGACGGTGCCGCGTGGTTCACCAAAATGATCGCAGGTCTAGAATTCTAATCAAAATCAATAGGAGGATTTCCGATAGTTACTGATTGCCAACGAAACTAACGGCAAGGTCTATGATCACCTCTCTGTTTGGCGTGTGAAACGCAAATACCAAAAACCGGAATTCTAAAATTTCCAGTTTTGAAGAAACGCGATAACCTTTGTCTAATCACCGTCGGAAAGATAACGTTCTGCCTCAATCGCAGCAGCACATCCTTGCCCAGAAGCAGTAATTGCTTGGCGATAAATATGATCTGCAACATCACCCGCAGCATAAAGACCCGGGGTCTTTGTGCCCGTGCTATGAGGATTCTGAAGAACATAACCATTCTCATCGAGATCAACTAGCCCACCAACAAACTGGGAGTTTGGAACATGACCAATTGCTACGAAGACGCATTTAACTTCCAGTTCTGATTTTTCTCCCGTCTTGAGGTTCTCTAAATTGACAGCACGAACCTCACCCTCTTCATCTGTGAGATACTCGGTGATTCCAGAATCCCAGACCGGCTCAACTTTTTCATTGGCTAGAACACGATCAGCCATAATTTTCGAAGCTCGGAGTTCGTCACGACGGTGAATGAGATAAACCTTCGAGGCGAAGCGAGTCAGGAAATTGGCTTCCTCACAAGCTGAGTCTCCTCCACCAACCACAGCGACTGGAACATCGCGATAAAACGCTCCGTCGCAAGTTGCACACGATGTCACCCCATGGCCCACCAAGTTCATTTCGTTCTCTAAGCCTAAGTAGCGAGGAGCAGCTCCTGTGGCTATGATTACGGTCTTCGACTGGACAGTTTCCTGATCTGTTTCAAGACCGAAGGTTCCGTCCTCATTCCTAGTAATTTCATTGACCTTCTTGTATTCAACCTTGGCCCCAAACTTTTCGGCCTGCTGTTGCATCCTACTCATTAGTTCTGGCCCCATGACGCCGTCAGGAAAACCCGGAAAGTTCTCAACCTCAGTCGTTGTTGTCAACTGGCCGCCAACCTGCGTTCCCGAAAGGACAAGAGGCTCTAGATTAGCGCGACCCGTGTAGATAGCAGCAGTCCAACCAGCACAGCCGGTTCCGATAATAACAACATTTTCCATGATTACTTTTTGAGTGTGTGTTCGAGAAACTTGATTCCCGGAAAATTAACTGAAGGCTGATATAAGCGAACCATCTTCACCCCGATTTTTGTCCTCGGTCGACTCGGGAGTGATCTCTTTTTGCAAATCATCGGGGATCTCCGGCGGCTCTGGGGGATTCGGTGGATCCTTCATCTCGCCATGCTCGATAAGGTCTTTAATATGCTGCGCATCTAATGTCTCAAACTCTAAAAGAGCCTCTGAAATCTTATCAAGTAAGGTCCGATTTTCGTTGAGAAGCCTTTCGGCCTCTTTGTAGGCATGATCGATCAAATCCTTGATCTCATTATCAATCTTTTGAGCCGTATCTTCGGAGTAATTTTTAGACTGGCTCATCATATCGCGGGCGAGGAAACCACCACTTCCTCCATCGCCATACTCAACCATCCCAAGGTCGGTACTCATTCCCCACTCACATACCATCTTTCGAGCTAGACTCGTCGCCATTCGAATATCTCCCATCGCACCATTGGTAACATCGCCAAAGATAATCTCCTCTGCAACACGTCCACCCATAAGAACAATGAGCTGCGAAAGAAGCTCGTTCTTGCGGTAGTTAAACTTATCTTCATCCGGCAGAAACATGGTCGATCCGAGCGAAGGTCCCCGCGGGATGATCGTGACCTTATGAAGTGGATCGGTGTGATCTATAATCTCATTTAAAATAGCATGCCCAGCCTCGTGATAGGCCGTATTCTTTTTTTCCTTATCTGAGAGGGCCAAGCTTCTCCGTTCGCGCCCCCAGCGAACCTTATCACGGGCCTCTTCCATCTCCGCAAGAGTCACAGCTTTGATTCCCTTGCGAGCCGCGAGGAGAGCGGCCTCGTTGATAAGGTTTGCCAATTCCGCTCCTGAAAACCCAGGAGTTCCTCGCGCGATAAGACCAAGATCCGTTCCGGCAGCTAGTTTGATTTTTTTGGTATGAACCCCGAGAATCTGCTCCCGCCCTTTAACATCAGGAAGAGCTACTGTTACCTGACGGTCAAATCTACCAGGTCGGAGAAGGGCTGGATCCAATACATCTGGACGGTTTGTAGCCGCAATAATGATGACACCTTCCTGAGTATCAAAGCCATCCATTTCAACGAGAAGCGCATTCAAAGTTTGCTCCCTTTCATCGTGACCGCCTCCCATACCATGTCCACGATGGCGGCCGACAGCGTCAATTTCATCGATAAAAACAAGACACGGAGCACTCTTCTTACCTTGCTCAAACATATCGCGAACCCGACTGGCCCCAACCCCCACAAACATTTCCACGAAATCAGAACCACTAATCGAGAAGAACGGGACCTCAGCTTCACCCGCAATCGCTCGTGCCAGTAAGGTCTTACCGGTTCCTGGAGGCCCAACCATAAGAACACCCTTCGGAATCGTTCCACCAAGAGCCTGAAACTTTTGAGGGTCACGAAGAAAATCGACAATCTCGAAAAGCTCTTCTTTTGCCTCTTGGATCCCAGCAACATCTTTAAAAGTCACCTTTTGTTGATCCATTGTCAGCAGCTTCGCCTTAGATTTTCCAAAACTCATCGCGCCACGACCTGCCGATTTCATCTGGTGTCTAAAAAGGAAGAAAATCAAGACGATCAAGAGAAGCACCGGAAGAAGGCTCATCATTACTTTCCCAAAAGTGTTATCCTGATTTCGCGTGGAAATGCCCGAATCGATCAAGGCTTCCAACTTTCCGCGTGAGCTTGCACTCAGTTTGACTTGGAAACTCTTCAGCTTACCATCAGACGCCATTGTTTTCAACTCTTCAGAACTAAATCCAATCGGATCCCCCATAATCGCGTAAAGAGTGGCAACATTTGAGTTCAACTCGCGAAAAATCTTAAATTCGACATCTTTCCCGAGAACTAGTCTATTCTCCGAAAGAAGGGTCTTAATCTGAGAAAAAGGAACTTCCTTAGCTAATCCGTCCTCACTGGGCGCCACAGCCACCCAATTTAGTTTTTCCCCAAATGTTTCGTCGAGATCGTTACTGATGCTGTCAATATCGACTTGGACAACAGATTTAATATTAACCTCATTATCCCAATTTTTCACAAGGGGCTCATCCTTAGAAAACCGCCCAGTAATTTCGGCGCGAGCCTCACCGGTAAAAGTTACAAGCTCGAGCTTACCAGCTGGGTAGTCCTCCGAGGCTGTTTGAAGAATTCGACCCTCAAGCAGTGCTTCGCGAAACTCCGTAAACTTTAGGGTCTCACGGTCACTATCGCTGGCCTTAGTAAGTGCCACGAAAATAATCGCTAAAGCGATGGTGAACAAAATAATCACTTTCCAGTTCACGCCCTTATCGGAAGGGGTCTGGGCTGGCTTTTTTGATCCCGGAATCTCTGGTGGCTGTTGCTCGGACATAATAAACTACCGGCGGCTCAAAGCTCCTATCCCGGCACCGGACGCTAACGCAAGAAAATGGAATGAAAACGCCTTTTTTTGCTGATTTACGCAGACAGGACTAAGTGCGAATTCGTCTGCCCCTAAAAATCATGGTTCTGGTCTGGCATTACTCAACCTCTTCATTTGAAATCGTAATCGTGGAAGCCCCTTCTGAAGCCATATTTCCCTCGACCAAAGCCTGTTCGATCATTTCCAGCGAATCTATCGAAACGAGAGCCGGGCTATGAAATGCATTTCCGTCAATGCTAACCGCTAGACCATTCTCGACGATAACGGTAACTTTTCCATTGGAGTCCCCCCCAATTTGGCTAGAGATTGAGAAGCTTCGCTTCAACAAGCTATGGCGTTTCGTTCCAAGAACCGTCACAAAAAGTTCCTGACTATCATTTACTGGTTCAACTAAAGCTCGTAGATTGATGGGAACATGTTCAAGAGCGAGATAGCTAATCAGATCTCCATTCTTTCGGTGATGAATCACCAAAAGCTGGATCTCCTCGATTTCAGGAAATGGGGCCGCTCCAACAGCATTATTTCCGTCGTTTTTGCAGCCGAAAGAAAAGAAAGCCAAAAAAAGAAGGGCGACAAACATTTGAACCACGGTCACAGTTACACTCAATTTCACCGGATATCCAAAGAAAAACCCGCCAAGCCGGGGCTAAGCAGGTTTTTAAAACTGGGTTGAGTGAGAAAACCCTATTCGTCTGGGCCAGAATCCTTGGGCTTTTCAGAAGGACTTGCCTCTGACTTGGCTTCTCCAACCTTCGATTCCGTAGCCTTGGGGGACTCTGTTTTTGGCTTAGCAGCTTTCTTAGCGACCTTCTTGGCTGCTTTCTTAGCAACTTTCTTGGCTGCTTTCTTAGCAACTTTCTTGGCTGCTTTCTTAGCAACTTTCTTGGCTGCTTTCTTAACGGTCTTCTTGGCTGGCTTATCTGCTTTGGCTGCCTTTGAAGAGGCTCCAGCTTTAATACGTATGTTTTTCCGCTTCAGATAAAGTTTTCTGCGGCGGCGCTTCTGGCGAGTTTTAAGATTTTGACCCATAGGATTAAGTTCGCCCCGGAATTAGGCCCCATTGCCAAGATGTTCAAGCGAAAAGGCACGCCATGTCTTGAACTCCTCGCTCCTCTGCCCTTTTCTTTCCCCATGCCAGGCCTCATTATTAAACCCCGCTCTCGCATTTTTCACGGCCACGAGTGGGTCTACGCTTCGGAAATCCAAAAAACTTTTGGAAATCCCGAACCTGGTGACGTCGTGACGCTCAAGGATTTCAAGGATCGTCCCCTAGGAGTCGCGATCTATAATCCACAGTCGCAAATCGTGGCACGTAGGATCTCCCGAAGAAAACAAAAACTTGATGCTGAGTTTTTTCTACGACGACTCGGTCAGGCCATCAATTATAGGGAATCTCTTAAGATTGGGCAGGACCTTCGACGGATAATTTGGAGTGAATCGGACGGCCTTCCTGGCGTAATCGTCGATCAATATGGGGATCACCTCGTCTTACAAACAACGACTTTAGCCATGGATCAACGCAAAGATCTCATTGTTAGCTGCCTCGTTGAACTTCTCACACCCAAATCAATTACTCTCCGTAACGACTCCTCAATGCGTCGACCCGAGGGTCTTGAGCAAGAAATTGTCATGATTCATGGAGATCAGCCAGAACCCTTTACGGTTTCACACCAAGACTCAGTCTTCGAAATCGATCCTGCAAATGGACAAAAAACCGGACTCTACCTCGACATTATGGACAATTACCAAAAAGTTGCCCGCTTGGCACCCGGAAAGAAAGTGCTTGATCTGTTCTGCAACCAAGGGGGATTTAGCCTAGCATGCGCACTCGCTGGAGCTCAATCGGTCCGCGCAGTTGATATCTCAGAAGACGCCACAACGGCAGCAGCTAAAAATGCTGAACTCACCGGAGTGAAAATTGAGACGATCACTGCTAATGCCTTCGATTTCCTCAGAAAACACGATGAAACCTACGATCTGATAATTCTTGATCCCCCATCGTTCACCCGAAACAAAAAAACCGTCAAAGACGCTATGCGCGGTTACAAAGAAATCCACCTCAGAGCCCTTGGCATGTTGAATCAAAGTGGAATACTGTCGACCTTCTGTTGCTCCCATCACGCGACCCGCGAACTTTTTCTTGAGAGTGTTAGAAGTGCCGCTGTTGATGGAAAGAGAACTCTTCGGATGATTGACAACCATTCCCAACGACTCGATCACCCCATTATAGCAACCCTTCCGGAAACAGAATATCTAAAAGGTTTTACCTTCCAACTTGCACCAAATCGATAGCATCACATGAAGACCCGTATTGCGATCATCTCCCTCATTGTAGTCGCATTGCTTAGCGGATTTGTCTGGCACTACAATCAACCCAAACAAAAAATCGACAGGACTGTCGATCAATTCATCGATGCTATCGAATATAATAGCTCAAACCTCCGAAGCCGTGATGATGTTCATGAAGCCGTCGAAAATTCTACCGCAGAGCCCATTACACTCAAAGTCTCGGAGCTCCCTTTCAATATAGAAATACCGAGAGAAATGTCGTTGGAGGGCTTTTGCAAGCAAATCGATCTCCTTCACGCTATGACAGTTACACGAGGATTCAAAAAGCTCGAGGAAGACCTTCAACTCATGGGCAATAAAGCTCAGCTCACTCGAATCGATGAAATCACGATGACAACCCCCCTTCGCGAGAGTAAAAGCGAGTTATGGGAACTTATCTTTGACCTCGAACTTAAAGAGAGATGGAGAATTACCGCGCTCCGAGCCAGAAGACATCAGTGATTTTTTGGGATTATTGGTTTGTGACCTCAGTCTGCCCTAGAAGCCACGTTTTAAGATGAACGTTTTGTTTAAGACTCGGATCTTCGCTCAGCAATTTCTCAGCAACTTCACGCGCCTCCCGGATGATAGATGTGTCTGACAAAAACTCTACAAACCGTAAACCTCCCGTCCCGCTTTGGCGGGTTCCCAAAACCTCGCCTGGCCCCCGCAATCTTAAATCTTCTTCCGCAATCTTGAATCCATCAACCGTTCCAGCCAAAATATTCAGTTTTTCAATTGCTTCCGGATTTTTTCCATCGGTGACGAGAATACAATAGCTCTTGTGCTCTCCCCGTCCAATACGACCACGTAATTGATGAAGCTGGGCCAGACCAAAACGCTCGGCATTAAATATCACCATGACATTGGCATTAGGCACATCGACACCGACCTCTATCACGGTCGTTGAGACCAACACCTCCGTTTTACCGTCACGAAAGCGGGTCATCACCGACTCCTTCTCCGCAGACGGAATCTTACCATGAAGTAATTCGACTTCGAAGTGCTTAAATCGCTTCTGCCACTTTGGATGCTCCTCAACCGCCGATGCTGCCTTCACCGTTTTACTTTCATCCACAAGGGGATAAACCAGATAGGCCTGACGACCCTTTTCAAGTTGATCAATGAGAAAATTGGTCATTTCGGTGATCTTCGGTTTCACGCGCACTCCACTGATAATCTTACCCCTCCCAGCTGGCAACTCATCTAAGATCGAGACATCAAGATCACCGTAAATTGTTAAGGTCAAAGTTCTTGGAATTGGCGTTGCTGTCATTACCAAAACATCGGGCATCACTCCCCTATGAATAAGTTTCTCTCGCTGGGCTACACCGAACTTATGTTGTTCATCGATCACAATCAGACCCAGATCATTAAAATCCACTTTATCATAAAGCAGTGCATGGGTTCCCACTATGATCGGAGCTGCGTTCACATCCTCTCTCCGATCAGCCGTTGCTAAGCCCACCCTAATACCAAGTGGCGAGAGCCATTTCGAAAAAGTAATGTGGTGTTGCTCTGCTAAAATTTGGGTCGGAGCCATCAAAACGGCCTGACACCCAGAATCAACAGCGAGCAGCATTGCGCACATTGCCACGAAAGTTTTACCACTCCCAACATCGCCTTGTAGTAATCGATTCATTGGCCGTTGCACCCGCATATCACCAATAATCTCCTTAACGCTTCTCTTTTGAGCATCAGTCAAATCAAAGGGCAGCGAATTATAAAACTCAGTGAGAAGTACCGTGCGCCTCCCAAGGATCCGCCCACTCAAATCTGCATGACGCGCCCTTTGCCAAACGACTCGCAACTGCTGAAGAAAAAATTCTTCCTTTGCAAAATAGCGCCGTGCCGCATCAGCTTCCTTTAATTCCCCTGGAAAATGAGCCTCACGGAAGGCTTCAATTCTGGGGTAGGATGAGTCAATGTCATACACCGACATCAAGGAATCACCCTCGACCACTTCGAGTGCCTTAAAAAGAACCTCCCGCAATCTCCTCTGAGTAACACCGCTTACATTCTTGTAGATTGGAACAATACGCTCGAGATGAATGCTCCGGCCTTCTTCCGAGACGACCTCAAACTCCGGATGATCAATCAGGATTTTTCCTCCGCTCTCCTTAGGCTTGCCATAAAGCACGACTTCGTGCCCCACCGCTATAATCTTATGGAGAAAAGGCATCTTAAACCAACGGCATGTGATCTGAGAAAAACCCCCGCCTGCGTGATCCTCGACAACAGCCTCATAAAAACCCTTGCCTCCAAACCCTTTACGCTGGGTATCGATTACCAGACCCCTGAGACAAACCGAACCACCACCTGCTTGAGCAGGAAAGGCGTCGAAACGACGCCGGTCCTCATATCGTTTGGGTAACCAATCGATAAGATCCGCAATCTTTACAATTCCGGAAATTCTTAGTGCTTCGACTTCCTGACCCCGAACACCCGGTAGCGATTGAAGTGAATCATTCGCGTTCATTCCCATTTCCGACAGCAGCCCTGACATTTTGAATACTAACCTGCACGCTTACCCGACCACGGAAAACATTCCGATCAACCACAAATGCGATATCCCATGGAGGATCTGGTAATTCGTTGGCGCCTCCGCCGAAAAAAATGGCATCGCGCTCATCATAACCTTGACGCAGGAACAGACGAAGATGGTTATTTTTTAAACGCCTTGGCGGCTCGGTAAGCCAAATATCACGAGCCATAAAAACCGGCTGAGGATTTGAACTACCGAATGGTTGTAAGAGTTCGTAGCTCGCCAGAAAATCAAGAGAAAGTTCCGCGAGCTTCACTTCAGCATCAACGTGAACCTTCGCTTCAAGATCTTTTTCACCGCAATTTTCATTCACAAATTTCACGAACCCTTCACGGAAAATATCTATTAAATCCTCATGAATACTCAAACCGGCTGCCATATGATGTCCACCCCCGGCGATTAAATGATCCCGACACGATCCAATTGCCTCGACCAATGAAATCCCGGCGATACTTCGGCCGCTTCCTTTCCCAATTCCATTTTTATCGATCGAGATCACGAAGGCAGGCTTGTGATATAGCCGCATCAGACGGGAGGCTACAATCCCAACAACTCCCGCATGCCACGATCGCGATCCAACAACGATTACCGGGTCATTGGAGCTATCCTTCAACATAGCCATCGCCTCCGAAAAAATCGCTTGCTCCAATTGTTGACGGTTCCGATTGAAATCCTCTAATTCATCGGCCAAATCGAGAGCCTTATTTGAGCAATCTGCCCTCAGAATCGCGAAAGCTTTTTCCGGTTGATCCATACGTCCGGCTGCATTCAATCTAGGTCCGATCCGGAAACCAATATCGGCACTGCTCAGCCTCCCCTCAGTTCCAGTGATTTTCAAGAGAGCTCGGAGTCCTGGCCTGGCCGAATTCTCCAATTTGCGCAACCCATGCCTGACTAAGAGCCGATTCTCATCCACCAAGGGGACGATATCCGAAATCGTTGCAATAGCCACTAGATCCAGCACCGACTTAAGATCGAATCCCTCAAGCGGCCTTTGCTTCAGTAAAGCATGTGCCAGCTTGAAAACGACTCCCGCCGCGCAAAGATACTCGAGGGAATGGCCCGAAGCTTTTGGATTAACCAAGGCAACACAATCGGGCCGCCCATTAGGACCAATCTCATGATGGTCAACCACTACGGTGTCAATTCCTTTGCTTTTAAGCATCGCAATTGCATCATTCGATACGGTCCCGCAATCGACCGAAATCATGAGACGAGGCTCGCCACATTCGCTAAGGCAGCGCTCTAGCCCTCCCTCACTCAGACCATACCCCTCGCTACTCCGACGGGGAATGAACGCGTCCGGTTTTAATCCATAAGCTTCGAGTGTCTCGCAAAGCACTGCAGTTGAACTGACTCCATCAACATCGTAATCGCCGTACACGCAGACGCGCTCTTCTTTATCAACCGCACTTAAGATGCGCTCGACAGCAAGGTCGACCTCCGGAATCTCGAAAGGATCGGTCAACTCGGCAAGACGTGGTCGAAGAAATTGCTCAACCTCGTTATCGCGAACCCCTCTTTGCGCAAGCAATCTACCAAGAATGCCCGGCATTCCCTCCGGAACCAGATCCTCCCAACCCTCGGGTGCTTCGCGGATGACCCACTGCACCTGCTTTTCCTCCTGGCTCAAGATTTACTAGGATTGTCCATTTGAGATCGAAAATCTTCTCTCCTTTTGACCCTGAAAAGGATTTCTTTTTCCACATCCTCACTGACGTCAAAAAAGTTCAAGAGCCCAATCATCTTAAAATTAGGGCCTGCACCCCTAACTTCAATTGTGGAAAAAGGAGGTGGGTCTTCAGCCCCGGACGCCAATGACCCCAAGACGGCCATCAGGATCCAAAATCGGATCAGGTGAATATTCAATATCATAACGTAATACTGACAGCCGATTCACCAGCCCGCAAGCGAAAGCCTTCAGACACCCTATTTGAATTTGGAATAACCCCACTCTTTTCCCTTCCTCAACTTAAAATCAGGAACTGCCATAGCCAGCGTTAAAAAAGATGTTTCAATAACACCGTAAATTATCCCACAGGAATCACAACTGGCTACGAAGGTGCTCGCTATGGGTTCAGAGTTTTCACAGCTGGACTATTACGTCGTCCAAATTAGGATGTCGGACAATCTGATAGATCGACGAATTGGTCGACTTATACTATAGATCTCTTCTATGGTTTTAAAATGCTCTCAAACGATTGCTTTCACCAGCTTCCTTCTCATCAACGCTCTCCTCGGTGTAGAGAAAGTTGATTTCGCCCGCGAAGTCCTACCCATCCTCTCAGATAAGTGCTTCACTTGCCACGGGCCGGACACCAAGAAGGCAAAAGATCTTCGGCTCGATAGCTACGAAGCGGCTACAAAAGATCGTAAGGGAATCCGTTCCATTGACCCAGACGATCTTAAGAACAGTGAACTAATTTTTCGAATTCACGATGAAGATGACCCCATGCCGCCTGAGGACGACGGCAAACCTTTGACGGCAGGAGAAAAGAAGATTCTTACCAGCTGGGTTAAGCAAGGTGGAAAATACGCCTCTCATTGGGCCTTTGTTGCGCCGACTAAAAGCAAGAGTGCTCCTAGAGAGAAGGTGATCGATTTCTTTATCGAGAGAAAATTAGCGACCACCAAGCCATCTATTTCGCTGGCAAAAGAGGCCTCACAAGAAATTCTCGCTCGTCGTGCCGCATTGGTCGTGACTGGACTTCCTCCACAACCCTCCCTTCTCAAAAATTTTCTCGCCGATAAATCTCCCGATTCATACGAGAAATTCGTCGACAAGCTTCTCGCTTCCCCAAAATACGGTGAACATCAAGCGCGCTACTGGCTAGATGCCATTCGCTACGGTGACACTCACGGTCTACACCTCGACAATAGACGAGGTATTTACCCCTATCGAGATTGGGTTGTGCGCGCCTTTAATAACAATCTTCCGATCAACGATTTCATCACTTGGCAAATCGCTGGTGATCTTCTTCCAAATCCAACAATCACCCAGAAAATCGCGACAGGTTACGTTCGCATGAACCCTACCACCTCAGAAGGAGGCGCGATCCCGGATGAGTTTCAGGCAAAAAACAACTTTGATCGAACCGAGACACTTGGGACAGTCATGCTGGGTATGACAATGTCATGCGCAAGATGCCATACCCACAAATACGATCCGGTCACTCATAAAGAATACTTTAGCCTCCTGGCGTTCTTCAACAGCACTGCAGAAAACCCTCTTGACGGTAATAAATACGATCATGGCCCCGCCATGAAAGCCCCTGCCAACCCAAAAGAGTGGGAGGCATTAGCGTCATCCGACGGCAAAGATCAAGATACCATCAAATCATTTTCGACAACCACCTTGATCGCTCAAGAGTTGCCAAAACCAAGGGTGACCAAAATTCTAGAACGGGGCGAATACCACAGCCCCATTGGCGAAGCGCTCACGCCGGACGTTCCGGCGGCCATGGGAAGTTTCCCTAAAGACGCTCCACGCAATCGCCTGGGTCTCGCTCAATGGCTCACGGCAGATACCCAGCCGCTTGTTACTAGGGTGCTCATAAACCGAATATGGCAAAGGGTATTTGGATATGGCTTGGTTCGGACGCCGGAAGATTTTGGACTCCAAGGAGAGCAAGCAACTCACCCTGAATTACTCGACTGGCTGGCTGTGGAATTCCGCGAAAAGGGGTGGAACCAAAAGCACATCCTTCGACTCTTAGTGACAAGCCAAGCCTTCAAACAAAGCTCTCAATTCCGAACGGATCTTGATGACCCCAAAAACCGTCTCCTTGCCCGTGGTCCAGCTTTCAGGCTTGATGCCGAAGTGATTCGCGACATCGGCCTTTGGTCTAGCGGACTTCTCGATCCGACGATGGGCGGAGAAGGTGTGAAACCCTATCAACCAGCAGGACTTTGGAAGGCTCTCATGCATCCTGCTAGTAACACTAAAAACTATGTCCAAGATAAAGGTGAGAAACTCTATCGGCGTAGCCTATACGTCTATTGGAAACGCACGAGTCCGCATCCCATGATGACTCTCTTTGATGCTCCTAACCGTGAATCCAGCTGTGTGAAGCGCTCTCGTAGCAGCACGGCACTACAGTCGCTAGCGCTCCTCAATGAGACCCAGCGGGTCGAAATGGCCCGCAAGCTTGCTGAGAGGCTTATTAAATCCTCTCCGGATGACAAATCACGACTTAATCACCTCTATCAAATCCTTGCCTGCCGCCCTTCCCTACCCCGAGAAAGTAAAGCCTGCCTTGATCTTCTTGCCACCATGAAGAAGCGATATGCATCATCCCCAGAGGAAGCTAACGCTCTACTTTCGACCGGAGAAGCCCCAATAAACTCCGAGCTAAACCCTGCAGAACTTGCCGCTTGGACCCAAGTCGCCACGACGGTCCTTGCCACCGACGTAGCCCTCTCCCTCTTTTAATTACGACACCTTCAACCTCATGAACTCCGCTCGCGAATTCGATCTTAACATGACCCGCCGTCAGCTCTTCGGACGAAGTGCCCTCGGATTGGGCACGGCCACTATGGCGCAATTACTAGGGGCTGACCTTCTAGCTCAAACTCCTGAGAGCCCCAATGGCTTACACCATCCCGCTAAGGCAAAACGTGTGATTTACCTCTTCATGAGTGGTGGCCCTAGCCAGCACGACATGTGGGATTACAAGCCAAAGATGAAGGAAATGTTTGGCAAGAACCTACCGGAGCACATTCGAGATGGTCAGCGTATTACGGGAATGACCGCCCGACAGAAAAGCCTCCCCGTTTGTCCCTCGAAGTACGAGTTCAAAAAGCATGACAATAACGATCAAGGAGTCTGGGTGAGCGAACTTCTTCCACACACCGCTAAGGTAGCCAAGGAGCTTTGTGTCATAAACAGCACCTTCACCGAGGCGATCAATCATGATCCCGCGGTCACTTATATTCAAACTGGCAGCCAAATCCCCGGGCGCCCCAGCTTCGGCTCTTGGCTAAGCTATGGACTCGGCCGCATGAACGACGATCTCCCCGGCTATGTGGTGATGCATGCTAAGACCAATTTTGGTGAGCAAAGCCTCTTCAATCGTCTCTGGGGCCCAGGCTTTTTGCCATCAGAACATCAGGGTGTCCTACTTCGAAGCCAAGGGGATCCCGTTCTTTATCTCAACAATCCCAAAGGGGTTTCTCGAAGTGATCGCAGAGCCCAGCTAAACGCCCTCGCTGCGCTCAATGAGTCTCAGCACGATCGGTTTGGAGACCCCGAAGTTCTAGCCCGCATCAAACAACATGAGATGGCCTATCGCATGCAGACGTCAGTCCCAGAGCTGATGGACCTTTCCAGCGAAAAGGAATCGACCTTCAAGCTCTATGGAGAAGAAGCACGTCAGGCGGGAAGCTTTGCCGCTTGCTGTCTCAATGCAAGGCGACTCGCTGAGCGTGGTGTTAGAAATATTCAAATTTTCCATCGAGGTTGGGATGCACACGGAAATCTTCCCAAAGAACACGAATCACAATGTAAGGATATCGATCAAGCCTGCGCCGCACTGATCACTGACCTCAAAGAGCGCGGGATGCTCGAAGACACTCTTGTGGTTTGGGGAGGAGAATTTGGACGAACTGCTTACTGTCAGGGGTCACTTAGCGAGAAAAATTATGGAAGGGATCACCACCCGCGCTGCTTTACCACCTGGATGGCTGGAGGCGGAGTGAAACCGGGGATCACATATGGACGGAGTGATGATTATGGTTACAACATAGCAGATGCCGATGGAAACCCGATCTTTCCACAACCAACCAAGGACCACTGGACTCCTGGCAGCGTGCATATTCATGACCTCAATGCCACGATCCTCCACTTACTCGGAATCGATCACCGCAAACTGACCTATCGATACCAGGGCCGGGACTTCCGCCTCACGGACATTCATGGCCACGTCATCAAAGATCTCCTCGCTTAGGCGGGACCATACCTTCACTTCCCTAGTCAGCTATCGCCTTGACGGATCGCTCTCCTCAAGATTCAGCGGCATCCTTCACCCATTGTTTTACCCTCGAACCTTCTGAATCGTTTTTGAACTCGCCTCAGGGCCCATACGATTGGTTGTCCCTCCGTCGCCCAGGCTCTCTAGAACCTTCGGAATACCCGGCTGCGAGCGGCTCCCCGTGATCAGCCAAACCCTATGCTGGTAATATGGCTCCCAGAGGCCGAGGTAAGGGACCAAATCTCCAATCATCAAAAAACATAAGAACTTCGAAAAACTACTCCACACCCATCTCGGCGAGTCGATTAACAACCCATTCATAGCCTTCTTTAATCTCTAGCTCATTGCCTTCATCACGCTTCAATTCTTGCCACAATCGCTTACACTCTTGAAGGTGACCAACCGCTTCATCTCTTTTGCTTCTAAGTTCCGAAGCATGCCCGAGATCACCACAAAGATAGGCCAGTGATTTCCGAACTTCAGAAGGACGTGGTCGTTTCATTGTAGGATTTTTCAGGAGGGCTTTCAACTCATCGTGAGCTTCCATACCAAGCCGGGTCCCTTCGTCACCATCCCCCT